>JANNEO010000075.1:0-87893 GCA_031378805.1 Hyphomicrobiales bacterium | reverse complement strand
TTCGGCACGCGCTCGATCAAGGCTGATGGGTTTACCGGTGGCTTGCAGGGCGGTTACAACTACCAGATCAATTCCTTCGTCGTTGGTCTTGAGGGTGACTTCAACTTTGTGGGTGCAAAGAAAACTTTGAGTCCTGAAGTATTTTCTCCCGGTAACGTGATCCTTTCATCCTCGTCGAAAGTCGAGTGGCTGGCGACCATCCGTGGCCGTCTCGGTCTCGCCTTTGATCGCTTCCTGATTTATGGCACGGGGGGTGTTGCCTTCGCATCTGTGAAGGTGACTGATCAGATCGATTTCCGTCCCAATGGTGCGCCTTCCGTTGGTCTGGCTGGTTCATCCTCCAACACCCGCACCGGTTATGTATTGGGCGGCGGTGTGGAATACGCCTTCACCAACAATTGGACTGTGAAGGCTGAATACCTCTACGTTGATCTGGGCAAGACGAACTACAGCCACGGGGCAGTCACTGGCGTCCCGTCATCGAATGCAGAGCTTTCCAACAAGACCAAGCTCAACATTGCTCGCATTGGCGTGAACTACAAGTTCTGATCCGGCTTCCGACCCATCCGCATCAAAGCCGCCTTCGGGCGGCTTTTTTGTTGATGCCGCCACTACCCCTGCAACACCGCACGTCTGAAAATCCAACCATTTTTGGACACGTCACAGCTGCGATTTGGGCTTGAGTGTCGTGAATCCGGACGCTATCCCGGGCAGGTCAACCCTGCCGCCTGCACTCTGCAGGCATTCCACAAGGCTATGAAAATGAACAGAATTTCGATTTTGGCTGCCCTCAGCCTGACGACTCTTGCCTCGACCACGGCGGCCTTCGCCGCAGACTTGCCGCAGAGGAGCGTGGCACCCGTGTTCGCGTCTGCTCCCGCCTTCAGCTGGACGGGTTTCTATGTCGGCGTGAATGCTGGCTACAACGCCACGCAGTTCGACCGTACGGCTTCTGCCAATCCGGGGTTCATTGGTGGCGCACCCTCGGTCAATCTCATCAACACGATCGGTACACGCTCCATCAAGGCCAATGGCTTCACCGGCGGCCTGCAGGGCGGTTATAACTATCAGATCAATTCGCTCGTCTTTGGTCTTGAAGGCGATTTCAATTTTGTGGGTGCGAAAAAGTCTCTGAATCCCGAATCGTCCTTGGCCGGTTCTTATATTTTGGCATCGTCATCCAACGTTGAGTGGCTCGCCACGATCCGCGGTCGTCTCGGGTTCGCGTTGGACCGGCTTCTTGTTTACGGAACGGCCGGTATCGCGTTCGGCTCGGTCAAAGTTTTTGACGAGGTCGACTTCCGCCCTAACGGCGCACCTGGTCTGGGGCAAGCTGCCACATCCTCCAACACCCGCACGGGGTACGCTCTGGGCGGTGGCCTTGAGTATGCCTTCACCAAAAATTGGACCATGAAGGCTGAATATCTCTATGTCGATCTGGGCAAGACCAGCTACACCCACGGTGCCGTGGCGGGTTTTCCAAACACCACAATTGGCGTTTCCAACCAGACGAAGCTGAACATCGCCCGCGTTGGTGTGAACTACAAGTTCTGAGCAGGTTGACGCGCGGTGACGTGCGGCAGGTTGCCTTCCCCCTTTGGGGGAAGGTGGCCCGCGAAGCGGGTCGGATGAGGGCGAATCCCTGACGCCTGCGGTTCTCCCTCATCCGTCATGCTCCGCCTGCCACCTTCTCCCAGGGGAGAAGGATTAGAAACTACCGCCCCTCCCAACTTGGCTCCCGCTTCTCCATGAATGCCCCGATGCCTTCCTCGGCATCGCGCGCCAGCATGTTCTCCACCATGACATGGCTGGCGTAGTCATAGGCTTCGACGAGGTCCAGCTCGCGCTGCCGGTAGAACGCCTGCTTACCGGTCTTCACTGTGAGGGGTGACTTGCTGGCAATGATCCGCGCCATCGCCATTGCCGCGTCCAGCGCGCCGCCCACATGCGTCACGCGGTTGACGAGACCGAACCGATGCGCCGTCTCGGCATCGACCATCTCGCCCAGCAGCAGCATTTCCATAGCGTGCTTGTTCCCCACGCTGCGCGACAGGGCCACCATCGGCGTTGAGCAGAACAGTCCGATATGCACGCCCGGCGTGCAGAACCGCGCCTGAGTGCCCGCCACGGCCAGATCGCAGGAGGCGACGAGCTGGCACCCGGCTGCTGTTGCCACGCCTTCCACGGCGGCAATCAAGGGTTGCGGCAGGGTCACGATCTGCTGCATGAGACGGGAGCATCGCCCCAGGATATCCGTGAAATAGTCCCGGCCCCGGTCCGCATCGGTACGCCTTGCCGACATTTCCTTGAGGTCATGCCCCGCGCAAAACACCGGCCCTTCCGCCGCCAAAATCACGGCGCGGATGGCGGCGTCTCCCGCAATCACCTCAAGCTCTGCAGTCAGCCCGGCCAGCAGCGCATCGGACAGCGGGTTGCGCTTCTGGGGTCGGCACAGCGTCAGAATGGCGACACCTTCGGTATCGACGCGCTTGAGGGCGGGGAGGGGGCTTTGCAGGGTCATGCGAAGAGGATAGCGCTATCTCCTCCGTCCTCAAAGTGCAGACGCCGCCCATGCCAAACGCCCTCATGACCATCGCCGAGATGGAAGCCTTCCTTGATCGCGAGTTTCCGCAGATTCATCTGGGCGGACGCATCTTCAGCATCGAGGCTGTGGGATATGGCACCTGCCGCATGGTCATGGCCTATCACGAGCGCAATGTGCGCCCCGGCGGCACACTCTCGGGCCCCTCCATGTTCACGCTGGCTGATCTTGCATTCTACGTGGCCGTTCTGGGCGCCATCGGTCCGGTCGGGCTGGCCGTGACCACGAACCTCACCATCAATTTTCTGCGCAAGCCAGCAAAGGCGGCGCTTGTCGCGGAGTGCCGCATGTTGAAGATCGGCAAGCGACTGGCGGTGGGCGAGGTCACGCTGTTTTCGGCAGGAGAGGATGATGCTGTGGCCCACGCGACAGGGACATACAGCATTCCGCCGCGATGAGCAGTTACGGTAAAATAATACCGTATATACTAAGTCATTGATACTGAATGATTTGATCTGGATTTTAACGCCAGATATTGCTTGACCATATCCGCTCTTTCCCCCATACGACCCTCAACGGCGAGCAACCCTGTTCGTCGCGTTTTTTTGTCATCAGCAATGGAACCTCTTTTATGAGAGTAGCCCTCACCAACTCCACGGTCTCCGTGAAGCCGGCCGAGGTCGAGAAGAAATGGGTCGTCATCGACGGCACAGGTCTCGTCGTCGGGCGTCTTGCGTCGATCATTGCCATGCGCCTGCGTGGCAAGAACAAACCGTTTTATACGGCCCACGTCGATTGCGGCGACAATGTCATCGTCATCAATGCGGAAAAGGTGGTCTTCACCGGCCGCAAGACCGAACAGAAGATCTACTTTCACCACTCCGGCTATATCGGCGGCCTCAAGGAGCGGACAGCCAAGTTCATCCTCGAAGGTCGTTTCCCCGAGCGTATCGTGGAAAAGGCCGTGGAGCGCATGATGCCGAAGGGCCCGCTGGCCCGTCAGCAGATGAGCAACCTGCGTGTCTACAAAGGCACCACCCATCCGCATGAAGCCCAGCAGCCGACACCGCTCGATGTTGGTGCCATGAACCGCAAAAACGTGAGGGCAGCATAATGGCTGAAGTTCTCAACTCCCTCGCCGATCTCAAGGGTAGCGCTGAAGCTACGGTTCAGGCGGAAGCGCCAAAGCATGTCCAGAAGCTGGACAAGCTCGGTCGCGCCTACGCCACCGGCAAGCGCAAGAACGCCATTGCCAAGGTCTGGATCAAGCCCGGCTCGGGCAAGATCGTGGTCAATGGTCGTGCCGTAGAGGTGTTCTTTGCCCGCCCAGTGTTGCGCATGGTGCTGACCCAGCCGCTTCAGCTCGTTGATCGCATGACCCAGTATGATGTCATGGTGTCAGTGAATGGTGGCGGTCTCTCAGGACAAGCAGGTGCTGTGCGCCACGGCATCTCCAAGGCACTTACCTATTATGAGCCGGCCCTGCGGCCATCGCTCAAGAAGGAAGGCTTCCTCACCCGCGACAGCCGTGTGGTGGAACGCAAGAAGTTCGGCCGCGCCAAGGCACGCCGCAGCTTCCAGTTCTCGAAGCGCTGATATCCATTCGCTATGCGGATTATGGGAAGGCGGCCTCCGGGCCGCCTTTTTCGTTGGTCACCACCGGTTCCGTGCAATAGTTTTGCTTCCTGTGAAAGGCTTCGAAGAGCATGTCCGGTCATCATCACGCATCGATCCCGTCGTGGACCTGGATTGCGCCAGCGGCCGCAAGCGTATTGCTCGCGCTGAAGTTGACCCGTGTCATCAATCCGGACGCAATTGGTGTTCTCGTCCTTGCGGGACTTCTGCTGGGTGCCGTTGTCTTTGCCGCCGTTCATCACGCGGAGGTGCTGGCCCTGAAGCTCGGCGAGCCGTTCGGCTCGATCCTGCTGGCCATATCCGTCACTGTGATCGAGGTGGCGCTGATCGTTTCCATTCTGGCAACTGGCGCACCCGGCAGCGATGCTGTCGCCCGCGACACGGTGTTTTCCGCCTTGATGATCGTTCTCAACGGCATTGTCGGATTGTGTCTCGTGGTTGGTGGGCGCCGTCACTTCGAACAGAGCTTCCAGCTCAAGGGCGCTTCTGCCGCACTGGCTGTGCTTGGCACGTTGGCCGTGCTTGCCCTCGTCTTGCCGAACTACACGGTCGCCACGCCGGGGCCGCACTACTCGTCTTTCCAGCTGCTTTTTGTCGGTGCTGTTTCGCTGGCCCTCTACGCCATCTTCATCTTCGTCCAGACAATTCGCCATCGTGACTATTTTCTCGATCTGCCAGACGAGACTGAAGGAGAGGTGGTGACGATCATTGACAAGCCATCCGACCGCATTGCCCTCATCAGTCTGGTTCTGCTGCTGGTTTCGCTCACAGCCGTGGTCCTGCTGGCAAAGATCCTGTCGCATCCGCTGGACAAGGCTATTGACGCCGCAGGCTTGCCGCAGACCTTTGTCGGCGTGGTGATTGCTGCCATTGTTCTGCTGCCGGAGGGTGTGGCTGCGACGCGTGCTGCGCTGCTCAACCGACTCCAGAACAGCATGAATCTGGCGCTGGGCTCGGCCATTGCCAGCATTGGCCTGACGATCCCGGTTGTGGCCGTCGTGTCGTTGATGCTGGACATGAAGCTGGTGCTGGGCCTGTCGCCGGGCAATACGGTGCTGCTGCTGCTCACGCTTTTCGTCAGCACGTTGACGTTGGGCACGGGCAAGACCACCGTTCTGCACGGTGCGATCCATCTGGTAATCTTCGCGGTCTTTATCGTGCTTGCAGCGGTACCATGATGCAATTGTTTCCGTTTGCCTGAGCCGCGCGCCTTGGCGCATCCGAATGCCACTTTACCCAGACCGACCTATGCCCTAAACAATTGGAAATACTAAGAATTGGAGATATCCATGAAGTCGTTTCTGGCCGCTGTTGCCGTCGCTCTCGTCATGGCCGTTGGTGCATCGATGATCCTGGAGCAAAGCCAGATGTCGGCGAACGCCAAGTTCTCATCGAGCGCGGTTCGCAACTGAAGAACTGCCGCGACTTAAGAACGCTGCAAGTGGTCAGCGTCAACAAAGCACCGTGCTGAAGGGCAGGAATGCGATCGGGTCGCCCTCCGCCACCTCAGTGAGGTCAAGGGGCAGTCGCACAAGTCCGTCTGTCCCCGTCAATGACGAGATGATGCCTGCGCCCTCTACGGGATAGCGTGTCGCAACAGGGCCATCCGGACCATCCTCAAGCGAAACGCGCAGGAACTCGATACGCCCCACCTTCTTTTTGTGCCGGAAACCAGAGCGTACTGGTAGAAAGCGTGGGGGTTGCCACACCTCGCCGCCCAAGGCCGCGATCACAGCCCGCACGATCTGGGTGAATGTCACGAAAACAGCGACGGGATTGCCGGGCAGGCCAGCGAAAGCGACGCGCCTTCCCGACTGTGCGCTGATCACGCCCATCGCCAGCGGTCGCCCCGGCTTGATGGCGAAGCGCCAGTGGTCGAGCCGCCCTTCCGCTTCAACCGCAGCTTTCACGAAATCCGCCTCGCCTGTCGAGACGCCACCTGAGGTGAGGATTAGGTCATGGTCATGTGCGGCGGATTTCAGCGCCTGACGCAGGCTCTCGGGCTCGTCGCGCAACACACCGAGGTCAGAGACAGCACAGCCAGCCCGTCGTAACAGCGCCGCCAGCATGACTCGATTGGTGTCATGGACCTGCGCACCGGTGAGCAGGGAACCCGGCTCGGCCAACTCATCACCTGTCGAGAAAATGGCGACGCGAATGGCCTTGCGTAGCTCCAGCTGGCTGAAGCCAACGCCTGCCGCCAAGGCCAGATGCTGCGGTTGCAAGCGTGTTCCACTGGCAATGGCTGGCACACCAGCATGAATCTCTTCCCCTGCCGGGCGGCAATTGGACCCGCGCTTCAACCCGGGCGGGAGGAGCACATGATCGCCATCAACCTTCACGTCTTCCTGCATGAAGACGGTGTCGCTCCCATCGGGCATCGGCGCACCGGTGAAGATGCGGACAGCGGCTCCCGCTTGCAGTGCTGGCACGATCGCAGCACCTGCTTGCATCCGCCCAGTCACCGGAAGCCGCGTTGTCGCTGCGGCCTGCAAATCGACATGACGCACGGCATAGCCATCGACGGCGGAGTTGAAGAATGCGGGAAGGGGGCTTCTGGCAACAAGGGTTTGCGCCAGAACGCGGCCATCGCACGCTCCAAGCAGCAGCGTCTCCGTTCCTGCCACGACAGGCACGCGCTCCCGGATGAACGCCAGCGCCTCGTTGATGCCAAGCGGCTTGTCGCCGAAGGCAAAGCAATCGTTGGTGATTTGCGCCATGCTTGTCCGCTGCTTGTCAAGGTTGCACGGGCGTTGTGTGTCCTTCGAGACGCCGCGTCGCGGCTCCTCAGGATGAGGAACGTTTGAGCTTTGCAGTTCTCAACGATCCTTATGCTGAAGGCGCGCGGAACGCGCCGTCTCGAAGCACGCACAACGCACGTGCAAACAACCTTCTTCCATCAACCGTGCCGCCAGTCCACCATTGCTGGTGCAACCGCGTGCTTCAGGCAAGCCTCGGCAAGCGCTGGCGCATCGTTCAAGTCGATCACGGCGCAGGCAGCCTGCGGGAAAGCAGCATCGCTGGCAATGGCGACAATGGATGCGTTGCCCGGGTGCAGGGGCGGCTTGCCATTGGCCGAGCGATAGACCTCGATTTTGGGATGCGGCGCACGCTTGAAGCCCTCGATCAGCACGAGATCGACTGCGGAGAGTTTCGACAGCAGCACCTCCAGCGGTGGCTCGGGCGCACCGCGCAACTCGTGCATGATGGCGAAGCGGTTCTCGGAGGCAATCAACACTTCGGTCGCGCCTGCCGCCCGGTGTTCGTAGCTGTCCTTGCCCGGCGTATCGACATCGAACATGTGGTGGGCGTGTTTTAGCGTCGAGACACTCAGGCCCTTGGCGGTGAGCAAGGGGATGAGCTTCAGGATCAGCGTGGTCTTGCCCGCCCCGCTCCAACCCGTGATGCCGAAGATACGCATGAAAAGGAGTTAGCGAAGCCCGGCCAAAAAAGCAAAAGGCCGGGTCACCCCGGCCTTATTGGTTGATCTCGATCGTTGTCTCAACCCGCCGCCATCGGCTTGCCGCCAACGGGCATTCCGGGCTTCTTGGCCATTTCCTCTTCCACCCAGAGCGAGTGATGCTCCTTCGCCCAGTTGAGGTCTACCTCGCCTGAACCCATGGCATCAAATGCGCCCTCCATGCCGACAGAGCCGATGTAGATATGCGCCAGCATCGCCGCGATCATGATCATGCCAACGACGCCATGAACGATGTTGGAGGTCTGCAAACCATCAAGGCCGACCCATTTGAAGGGGAACAGCAGCATCAGACCAGAAATGGTCAATGCCGCGCCGCCCACGATCACAGTCCAGAAAATCACCTTCTGGCCGCCATTGAAACGGGCCGCTGGCGGATGTGCATCGCCGATGAGGCCGCCACCTGCCTTGAACCATGCGACGTCACGCCCGTTGGGGATGTTGTCCTTGATCCAGATCAGCAGCATCAGCGCAACGCCCAGCATGAAGGGGAAGGCGAGATAGTTGTGGCAGAACTTGGCAAACTGCGACCACGGGCCGAACATCGCATCACCCAGCCATGGCTGGATGACGTATTTGCCGAAGGTCACGTTGAGGCCGGAAGCGGCAAGCACGAGAAACGTGCTGGCAGTCAGCCAATGGGTGAAACGCTCGAATCCGTTGAAGCGGGTGATCGTCTTGCCCGATGCACCCTTTGATATGCGGATTTTGCCCTTTTTCATGTAGAACAGCAGCAGTCCGACCACGATGCCGATGATCGACAAGGCACCAATCCACACCATGATCCCCTGATGGATTGACCGCCAGCCCTGGTTGCCAGGTGCAATCAAAGCGGCGGAATTCGCATCGGGGATGCTCACGCGGCCCTGCACAGCCTGCCCCGGCTTGAGCGCGTTGAGCAGATCCTGTTCCTTCACGGATTGCGCCGTGGGGTTCACCGTGGTCGGCTGCTGAGCCATGGCCGGCGCGGCTACCGAGAGCGTGAAGACAACGGCAAGTGCCGCAAGAAGTCTGGTCATTGGGTTCTCTCCCCGGAAACTCTTTGTTTTTTAGCTCATGCTTGGTGGCATGAGCCTTGTGCGTCCTTCGATGCAGCCAGCCAACAGCTTCAAATCGCAATGGTTTCCTTGTAGGCCGTCTTCCAGCCCCAGGCCCCTGATCCGTAGCCGCGCTTCATCACGCGCTCCTTGTAGATTGTCTCGATCATTGCGCCGTCACCAGCCAGAAGCGACTTGGTCGAGCACATTTCGGCACAAAGCGGCAGTTTGCCCTCGGCCAGGCGGTTGGAGCCATACTTTTCGTACTCCTCCCGGCTGTTGTCTGCCTCAGGACCGCCAGCGCAATAGGTGCACTTGTCCATCTTGCCACGCGAACCGAAATTCGCGGTCTTGGGATACTGCGGCGCACCGAACGGGCAGGCATAGAAACAGTAGCCGCAGCCGATGCACAGATCCTTGGAGTGAAGCACCACGCCATCAGCCGTTGTGTAGAAACAGTTGACCGGGCAGACGGCGGCACAGGGCGCATCCGTGCAATGCATACAGGCCATGGAGATGGAGCGCTCACCGGGCTTGCCGTCGTTGATGGTGACGACACGGCGACGGTTGATGCCCCAAGGCACTTCGTGCTCGTTCTTGCAGGCGGTGACGCAGGCGTTGCACTCGATGCAGCGGTCCGCGTCGCAGAGGAATTTCATGCGTGCCATTGTTCTGTTCCTCCCTTAGGCCGTTGCAATCTGGACAAGGGTGACCTTGCCTTCATGCATACCGGTCACCGGATCGTAGCCATATGTGGTGACTGTGTTGACGCTTTCGCCGAGCACGATCGGGTCGGTGCCCTTCGGATAGTTCGCGCGGTTGTCCTCGCCCTGGTAGAACCCGCCGAAGTGGAACGGCATGAAGGCCACGCCCTTCGCAACACGCTCTGTCACCAGCGCCTTGACGCGGGCTTTCGAGCTGTTCTCGGGGCCAGTGACCCAGACCATCTGTCCATCGGCAATACCGCGGCTTTGTGCATCCGCCGGATTGATCTCGACGAACATGTCCTGCTGCAGTTCGGCCAGCCACGGGTTCGACCGCGTTTCCTCGCCGCCGCCTTCATATTCGACCAGACGACCGGAGGTCAGAATGATCGGGAAGGATTTGGCAAGCCCCTTGTCCACCGCGGCCTTTTGCAAGGTCGCACCGATATTGGGCAGGCGGAAATGCTTGAAGTCCGGCCGTGTCGGATACTTGGCGACCAGGTCAGGGCGGGCCGAATAAATTGGCTCGCGGTGTGTCGGCACGGGATCAGGAAGATTCCACGCCACCATGCGGGCCTTGCCGTTTCCGAAGGGCGTGCAGCCATGCTCGATGGCGACGCGCTGGATGCCACCGGAGAGGTCGATTGCCCAGGACACGGTGCCGGGGGCAGCGGGATTGATGCGCAGGATCGTCTCGCGCTCTTTCTCCGTCAGATCCTTGTCCCAGCCCAGCCGCTGCAACATGGCGTAGGTGAACTCGGGGTAACCATCCTTGATTTCTGACCCCACGGAGAAAGAGTTCTCCGCAAGCAGGGTCGCGCCTTCGACTTCACCAGGAAGCAGACCATCCTTGCCCCGCTCGATGCCGAAGCGCGGACGGAAGGTGCCGCCGCCTTCCTTCACCGAAAGATTGGTGTTGTAGAGGATCGGCGAACCAGGATGCTTGAACTCCGGTGTTCCCCAGCACGGCCATGGCAATCCGTAGTAATCACCGGCCACTTCGGCCGGTGCGCCAGGCTTGGCCTTGAGCGTCACGATATCGAAATGCTCTTGATGCTTCATGTGCGCCTTGATGCGCTCCGGAGACTGGCCGCAATAACCGGTCGACCAGCCACCACGGTTGATTTCGCGCAGGATGGATTCAGGCTCTGGCTCGTCGCCGAACTTGCCTTTCACCATGGCGATATTCTTGAACATCTCGTTGCCGAAGCCGAGCTTCTGCGCGAGCTTCATGATCACCCAGTAGTCATTGGCCGATTCAAAGATCGGCTCCACCACCTTCTCGCCCCATTGCATCGACCGGTTGGAGGCTGTGCGCGAACCCGCGCATTCCATCTGCGTCGAGATCGGGAAGAGGTAGGTGTTGTTCTTGCGCCCGCCCAGCGAGACATAATTGGTGGGATGCGGGTCGGCGATCACGAGCAGATCGAGCGCTTCCAGGCCCTTCTTCACGTCGGGCTGGCGCGGCACGGTGTTGGCGCCATGGCCGAAGATGATGGCCGCCTTCACGTTGTCCTGCTGGTCGACATCCTTCTTGTCATAGGTCACGGCGTCGAACCAGCGGGTGGACGGAATGCCGGGCATCTCCATCATCTTTTTGTCGACGAAGCGGGAGAGCAGATAATCGTACTGCACTTCCCAGACACGGCCCCAGTGACGCCAGGCCCCTTCAACAAGACCATAATAGAGCGGCAGCGAGGTGATATCGAGGCCAAGGTCCGTCGCGCCCTGCACGTTGGTGTGGCCGCGGAAAATGTTGGCACCCGTACCGGCAGAGCCGACATTGCCTGTTGCCAGCAGGAGGATGCAACTGGCGCGGACATTGGCAGTGCCGACGGTGTGCTGGGTCTGGCCCATGCACCAGATCAGCGTCGAGGGCTTCTCTTTGGCAAATTTCTCGGCGACTTTCTTGAGCTGTTCGCCCGGAACACCGGAAATATCCTCAACCGTCTTGGGATCGTATTTCTTCACCTCGGCGCGGATCTGGTCCATGCCGTAGACGCGGGTGGCGATGAAGTTCTTGTCCTCCCAGCCATTCTCCAGGATATGCCAGAGAATGCCGAACAGCACCGGAATATCCGTGCCGGGGCGGATGCGCACATACTCGTTGGCATGAGCTGCCGTCCGCGTCATGCGCGGATCGATGACGATCATGTTCGCTTTGTTCAGCTCCTTGCCGGAAAGCACATGCTGGAGCGACACGGGATGGGCTTCCGCCGGATTGCCGCCCATGATGATCATGGTCTTGGAATTGCGGATGTCGTTGTAGGAGTTCGTCTGCGCGCCATAGCCCCAGGTGTTGGCAACGCCGGCCACCGTGGTGGAATGGCAGATGCGGGCCTGATGATCGACGTTGTTGGTGCCCCAGAATGCCGCAAACTTGCGGAACAGATAGGCCCCTTCATTGGAGAACTTGGCAGAGCCGAGCATCCAAACCGAATCCGGTCCAGATTTCTGGCGAATCGCCATCATTTTGTCGCCGACCTCGCCGATCGCCTGCTCCCAGGAAATCTTCTTCCACTCGCCGTTTTCGAGCTTCATCGGATACTTCAGGCGACGATCGCCCGAGACCGTTTCGCGGATGGCGGCACCCTTGGCGCAATGCGTGCCGCGATTGATCGGGCTGTCCCAAGCCGGTTCCTGACCGACCCAGACGCCATTTTGCACTTCAGCGAGCACCGTGCAGCCCACGGAGCAATGCGTACACATGTTCTTGCGGATTTCGATGGGTTTGCTGAGGTCAGCCTTGCCCATGGCACCACCGGCGGCTTCAGCGCGGCGCACCGCACCGACCGACAGCGAACCAAGCGCGGCAGCACCGCCAACGGCCAGGCCGGAACGGCGCAGGAACGAACGGCGGTCGAGCACGCCCGAGGAATTTACACCAAGCGCGGCTGCGAGGGATGACCGGCGCGCTGTTGCTTCTTTTCTTTTGATCAGCATGGCTGGTCTCCTCAGTACCGGTTCGTGCGGTAGAAAGCCTTCACATGGTCCGTTTCCTTGTAACGGGCCTTGGTTCGGTCATTCCGGCTTTCGTTGGCGGCAGCGGGCGCGAGCGCCGCATCGGCGACCACGCCGCTTGCGGCGGCACCGGCACCCAGGCCAAGGGCTTTCAAAAAGCCGCGCCTTTCAATCTTTGCCTTCGTCACGGTCTCGGAAGCCATGATGCCCTCCTCCTGGTGTTGTTTGCGCTTCGCCGGGCTCAAGCCGGCAATGCGAATCCTTCGGTTTCGATCTCAATCAGGGCCGCGCCGACCCGCGCAGCAGCCTTGTAGAATGGTGTCTTGGCACAAGCCTCAAGGTCGGCGAACAGCCGCGATGCCCAAGGCTTGAGGTGGCGCGAAAAGAACACTTTCTGCTCCTTTTCGCCGCCGTCGAATTCTCCGCCAATCAATCCGGCCATGATCTCGCACAGAATGCCGATATGGTCCTCAGGCTCGAACAGCCCTTCAGCCCGCTCGATACCAAGCCGACCCATGTCTTCGCGCACCCGCGCAAGCGGTCGTTCGTGCAAGAATCCCGTCTGGTAGTAGGAGCCGTAAGGCAGCAATTCACCGCGCCCGACGCCCACGAACAGCCGGAAAAACTCGCGCGATTCAGTTTCCGCATCGGTCTCGTCAGCAGCTTCCGCCAGCGACATGTGCAGCAAGCCAAGCGCCGACGCATCCCCCTGCATCCGGCCTATGTCAGAGATCAATTGCGCCGTTGGTGCTTGTCGCAACAACGATCCCAGAAGGAGATATTCCCGCATTCGCGCCTGATCAACATCGTCCAGCACCGCCGGAGTGGCCTCGTAGAGGTCGGGCCTCAGTACGCTGCGTGACACGCCAGTCAGGGCCTCAACTGTGACAGCGCGCTCAGCGGGCACACGCGTCCAGTTCGACACGGAAGGTTGGGCAATACCAAGCTTCTTTGCGAGCGAAGCAATGCCTCCCGCAGCGTCGATGGCTTGTTGTAGACCGATGTCTCGCATTTCCGCCTGTATCAAGGTCCGCTTTTTCGGACTTCGTAATTGTCTAATGTCACCCTTATGAATGACATAGCTTAGAGCTATACCAAACTGGACAGGCCTTCAAGTGGGCAAAGCGCCACCGCCACGCTTACGGACAGTTTCGTAAACACTTGATTTTTCTGCAGAATTTTGCAGTGCACCATTTTGAATCAGTCGAAGGTCTGATACGCTGTCGATGTTTTCGGAAGATGCTGAAATCATTGCGGTTTCAGTATTTTCACCAAGGCTTTCCTGAATTTCGGGCGGCATGGCATCGGCCACGTCCGTGTCGATCTCGGTTGGCTTTTCGCCCTTTTCATCCGCCTTGGGAGTGCCAGGCAGGGGACTGTTGCCACCCATGACACGCTCCATCATTTTTTTGACGTCGAGACTGCCGACCGTGGAACTCCAGCCAGGGATGGAATCAGGGTTGTTGAAGTCCCACTGATAGTCCGCCATTTCGATGAAACCCTTGATCTCCGGATCCGTGACCCAGAGCTTGCGCAAGGCAGCGGTGCGTAGCGTTTCGGGAACATGGCTTTGGAAAAAAGCGGAGACGTCACCGCCCGGCACGATGCTGTCGAGCGTCGGCAATGGCAGTGGTTCGCTGGCCATTGCATCCGGCGGAGCAAGTGTCTCCGTTAGAGGCCGCTCAGGCTCTGCCCGCTGCACCTCCTGTTTGCGCTTGGCCCAGCGTTCCAGGAAGCCACGATCCGCATCAGGCGTCTTGTCAGTATCAGGCGTCTTGTCAGTTCGGCTCATGACCACCCTCTCTGTCGCGCTTTTCCCGCAGCATCCGGTCTCTTTCAGGGCCTCGCAAGCCAAATCCCAGCGCCTCGGGGTCAGCCCGGTCGCGCTTGCGCTTCAAGATGGGCCGGTCGACATGGTGCTCGTCCACGAAAGCCATCAGTGCCGCCACAATGGGTTCGGGCATGGCGACGGTGTTGACCGTGTCCCAGCCCGTTTCGGTGTATCCTTCGCCCTCAGTTGGATCACAGGTTACCTTGACGATCTCGGGCAGACCGATGCCGCCTTGCGCTCGCAGCACCACCCATATCTGTGGTTTGCCTGTGGCGAGGTTGTCGCGGTAATACGCCGTCTCGATGGTGTGTGCCTCGAGCACGGCGGCGCCGGCATAGAACAGTTCCCCCTCTCCATCGCGGCCAAGGGGCGATCCTGCTGCAGCTGCCGCAGGCTCGGCCAGCACGGAATGAGCCTCCCAGATCACATCGAGCCATACCGACCGCGCTTTGCGCTTTTCCAGCACGACCCCGACCTGCATGGTCATTGTGGGCATCAGTGTGCATCCTTCGATGGCGCGTGAGAAATGAGCGGCAGGCCTGCAATAAGGTTCTGCGGTTTCATCCGCACGATCCGGTCCAGGCCCATGGCCAGAATGAGATAGATCGGCTTGTCCGCGACACGGGTCAAGATGCGCGGATCATCGGCAATAGTCATGGTGTAGAGCGCCACGACGCGGGCCTTGTCCGTCTCCGGCACATCGCGTCCCTGCCACAACTGGTTGCCAATGTGCGTGGCATCCTGGTCCAGTCCGATGAACCACGCCCAGTTCTTGTCGTGGATCTCCGCCACGACGCTTATCTGGGTTGCAATCCCCAGGAGGTGGGCGATCCAGCGCTCGATCACAGTGCCGAGTGCGGCCCGCGCTTGCTTGTCGACACCGAAATCCATCACCATGTCGAAGGCATCGGACCGCGCCTTGTAGCCCTCGGCATTGTCACCGATCAGCACATCCAGACCCTTGGCTGCCTGTTCGCCGAACATGGCGACAAGCGGCGAGGCATGGTGATCCACCTTGGCACCGTCAACGGTTTCCTCATCGGCCAGCAGCAGCGCACCGTCATTGATGGTGAGGCGCTGGGCGCGGAAGAACATTTCCGCCGCACGCAGCACGAAGGCATTCTCCTCGCCATCCATGATGTTGCGCAAAATGGCATGGACAAGCTGGTTGACGAACATCGGCGGCGTGCGGCCCATGCCGTCCCGCACCAGCCGCAGATACGCCGCCTCCAGCGTTTCCGCGCCAAGCAACAGGTCACGGAAGGCGATCAGCATCTGCCAATTCTCGCGGGCGTCCGGGTCGGCAATGGCGGTGATATCAGTGGGTGTCACAAGGTCGGTTGGCGCGATCATCAAGCGGGAATGCAGCGCCCGCTCGCCATCGCAGGCCTCGGGCGGCGGCAGCACTTCTGGGCGGGCATAAAACGCCTTGATGAATTCATCCGTGACAGAAAGATGACCCGCGTCGTTGCGCTGCAGCAGCAGATGCCCTGAGGACACCCAGAACTCATGCCCATGCAGATGATGTGTGTGCTGGTCCATCAGAATGAAGTCTTTCTTTGCGCGGGCGACTTTTCCGCCAAGCTGACCAGATCGACCCGTTCCTCCGGCTCATCCTCGCCTTCCACGGCGTGAAACGTGAAGACCCGGCTCATCTGCTCCTTGTTGAAAGGCAGGCCCGCCTTCACCGTGCGGAACTGCTCCCGGATATCGCCATCTTCGCCCAGCGTGCGGTGGATGACGACAAGGGTTTGCTCGGGATGCTCCGCACAGCTCTCGGCAAAGGCTATTTCCTCATCGGCGGCAGCCAGCGCCGTGCCGATATCCGGCGCACCATGGGCCGCAATGAGCTGTTGCGCCAACCGCTCCACGGCCTGTTGCCGCTCCTGCGCGGTGGCCTGCACAACCACGGCAATCGTTGACCAGCCGAAGCTGTTCAGGCCGAGAAATCCTGAACGAAACGCGATCCTCTGCTTGCCCTTCAAGCCTGCAACATCGGCACCGAAGAACTGGAATGAACCGGGAACCGCCCATTCTCCCGGTTCCGCCGCCTTTTCAAAGGCAAAGGTGTCGGAGGGATCCAGCCGGATGGTGCGCAGCAGCTTGGTCATTGATGCCTCGACCCGTGGATTCCCTCTTCGACCTCATCCTGAGCCTGTCGAAGGATCGTGGTCGAAGATTCCAGTGTGCGCTTCTTGGCGTTGTGGGAGAGTCGCGATACTTCCTCCCAATTCCCCTGTGCCATGGCCATTTTTTTGGCTCTCGACCAGCCCTTTATGCGCCGCTCGCAATCTACGGCATCGGTAATGGTCGCAAAATGTTCGCACCACAGCAGCGTTACCGGCCGTCTCTTAAACGTGAAACTTTTTTCATAGTTACCATTTTGATGTTCTGACAGGCGCTCTTCCATTCCCTTGCGAGTAGAGCCGCAATAGAGCGACTGATCGGAGCATTGCAACAGATAGACGTAAGCACCGTCCATCAGGTCGCCCCAGTGTGTTCGGCCTCGCCCTTCGACAGGCTCAGGGTGAGGCCGAAAGGAAATGTCGCACGGAACCATGTCACAGCCGTGGCTCCCGCGTTTCCCGGTCGTACCACTTCACTTCAGCTAGCGCTGCCAGCAAATCCAGCCGTTGAGCAGCCCCCACTTCGCCCGCGGGATGTACCAGAAGGTCACCGTTGCCATCGATGCCACGTTTGGCGCTGGGGTGCTCCGGACAGCGTGAGAGCCAGTCGCGGCCGACCTTGCGGAAACCTTTCTCGCCCCAGCCATCGACATGCACCATCAGGTGGCGGCAAAAGCTTTCAACCAATGCACCCGCGTCAATCTCCTCGAAACCTTCGACCTCCAGCGCGGTTCCCACCGTCCAGGCCCCCGGCTCCAGCGAAACACCGCTTGCCCTGTCACGCACAACGGCGGTGCGCATCATGCCGCCAAAGACGAGCCATTCCGGTGGTGCGTCTTCCGCTGCACCCTCCGGCCAGGCCAATCTGCCGCCGCCGATCAGGCCATGATCGAACAGCAGCGCGTCGGGCCAGTGGAAATGCACTGGCTTCTCCGGCGGGCAATGCACGGCGAGCGAGTCCGCCATGGCGCACATGCCGGCGTAAAGAGCGCGACGGGCTGCAACCAGAGGCTCGTCGGGTTCCAGCACCACGGCGAATTCGACCAGGTCAAACCGCTTGACCCAGACCAGCGTTCCCGCCCCGCGACGGCTGGCGATCTCGCGGGCATAAGCAAAGGCATCGCCGCCTTCGCGCAGCGCTACAAGGTCGAAACCCGGCGGCAGGCTGAGACGATCGCTGCCGTCGCCCGCGCCGAATATCTCAGGAGATGCAAGGTGGTCGTTCAAGCCGTTTCCTGCGCCGGGTTTCAACCCGTCCTTTGTCTTTTGTGCCCCGCCCTTTATAGGGCTTCTAAAGACGGCGCAAACAGCCGCACCGGAAAACGCCGATGGACATGCCCGACACCACGATCATTCTGTGCTCCTGCGAGGACACGATGGCACCCGACGCGAAAAGCGTCGGAAGGGCCTGCCCTGGCGCGACAATCCGCACTGCCAACCATCTGTGCCGAACAGAAGCGGGCCTTTTCACGGATCTGGCCGCCGCCAAGGGCCATCTGGTGGTGGGATGCACGCAGGAAGCGCCGCTGTTCCAGGATCTGGCGGAGGACAACGGATCGCCCGCCAAGCTGACCTTCGTCAATATCCGCGAGATGGCGGGGTGGTCGAGCGAAGGCCGCAAGGCCGGGCCGAAAACAGCCGCGCTTATCGCCGCAGCCAGCGTCGAGATGACGCCTGTGACGCCGGTGACGCTCAGCAGCGAAGGCGTCGTGCTCATCCTGGGGCGCGATCAGGTGGCGGTCGATGTGGCGGCAAAGCTGGCAGCCCGCATGGATGTCACACTCATCTTGACCAGTCTGGACGCCATCATGCCACCGCGCAGCGCGGATTTTCCGGTGCGCAAGGGTAGGGCGCGCAACGCCTCGGGCTGGCTGGGTACGTTCGAAGTGGTAATCGATGGCTATGGCGAACCGGCCGTCTCCTCGCGTGGGAGCTTGCGGGTGACCCGCACACAGGATGGCCTGACCTCCCGCTGCGACGTGCTGATCGATCTTACGGGTGGAACGCCGCTGTTTCCCGCGCCTGACCTGCGCTCGGGTTACCTGAGGGCGGATCCGTCGTCGCCCGTGGCAGTCGCGGAATTGCTGTTTGCGGCTGGTGATCTCACCGGCACGTTCGACAAACCGAAATACATCGATTTCAAGCCGGACCTGTGTGCCCATTCCCGGTCTCGCATCACGGGCTGCACGCGCTGTCTCGATCTTTGCCCGACAGGTGCAATCACGTCGGCTGGCGACCATGTTGCCATTTCCGCCGAGATTTGCGCGGGCTGCGGGGCCTGCGCGGCAGCGTGTCCGACAGGAGCCGCCAATTACGCCCTGCCAAGGCCGGAAGCGCTGCTGGCGAAACTGCGGGCGCTTCTCGCAACCTACCGTGAGGCGGGCGGCAAGGATGCCGTCGTGCTCCTGCATGATGCCGGGCATGGTGATGGTCTGATCGACGCGCTGGCCCGCTTCGGGGATGGCCTGCCCGCCAACGTTCTGCCTGTCGCGGTGAACGAGGTGACGCAGGTCGGCATCGAGGCGCTGGCTGCGGTCTTCGCGTATGGCGGCACAGCCGTGCGGTTTCTCATTCGCGCCAAGCCGAAGCATGATGTCGACGGCTTGCGCCAGACAGTTGCCTTGGGCAACCAGTTGATCGGATCGCAGGGATTCACCAGCCTTGCCGCCGCCACGATCGAGACGGATGACCCCGATCAGTTGCTGGCGGCGTTGGTCGCCATCAGGACGGGCACTGCAACCAAGGCGCCGTCGGGCTTTCTGCCCGTTGGTGGCAAGCGCGAGATCATGACCCTGGCTCTGCGTGAAATGCACAAGGCCGCGCCCGCGCCGGTTGGCGTGATCGCTCTTGACAAGGGCGCACCCTTCGGCCGAGTGACCATCAATTCCGAGGGCTGCACGCTGTGTCTCTCCTGCGTTTCGGCCTGTCCTGTGTCGGCGCTGGGCGACAATGCGGACAAGCCGATGCTGACTTTCGACGAAAGCCTGTGCGTGCAATGCGGCCTATGCGCCGCGACCTGCCCGGAACAGGTGATTTCGCTGGAACCGCGCGTCAATTTCGATGCCTTCGGGGCAAAGCCCGTGGTGCTGAAGCAAGAGGAGCCTGCGTGTTGCACCGCGTGCGGCAAGGCCTTCGGTGTGAAATCCACCATCGACCGCATCGCCGCCAAGCTGGAGGGCAAGCACTGGATGTATGCGGGTGGCAACAGCGAGCGCCTGAAGGTGCTCTATATGTGTGAGGATTGCCGTGTAGGCGCGATGACGGCGCAAAGCTTCGACCCCTACGGCGCACCCGAGAGGGCACCTGCGAAGACATCGGAAGATTATTTCCGCGAGCGCGAGGAGATGGAGAAGCTTAGGGCGCAGAACAAGGGGACATTGAACTAGAGCATGACGTTGTTAGACGGAAGCAACGTCATGCTCTAGCGCGTCACCCGCCCCAGCCACTCCACAAGCGCCGCCAGATCCTCCGCATCCGTCACGCGCTGCTCCGGCATCTTCGTGCCGGGCGTGACCTTCGCCGGCCCTTCGCGGAACAGCCGCGCGATCGTCTCGGCGTTCCAAGTGATTCCGTGGCCGGCGAACCCCTCGGAATACGCAAAATCCTTCGCCGTTCCGATCTTGCGCCCGAACACGCCATGCAGCGTTGGCCCCGCCCGGTTACCTCCGTCCGGCGTCACGGTGTGGCAGGCTTCGCAGGCGCGGAACACCTGTGCGCCGCGTTCATTCATCTGGGCCGCTGCAAAGTCCGGCTTTGGCGCATTGGCAGGTGTCAGCGGCTGACCGGTCTTCACGTCCCATTTGCGGATCATGCGGTCGGCCCCGCCTGTCACCAGTGTCTTGCCATCGGGATGGAAGGCAAGCGACCACACTGGCAAGCCTGGCCCCACCAGCGTCGCCAACGTCCGGCCCGTGTCGCGGCTGAGGATGGTGACGGCGCCACGCAGGCCCGCTGCCGCGATCAACGCGCCATCGGCGGAGACAGCCAGCGAGGTCACCGGCATCTCCTGGACAGGAATGGCAAGGCGTTCGCTGCCATCGCCCTTCAGGACATACACTTTGCCATCGGCACCCCCCGTGACGATCTCGCCATCGAAGACGGATTGCACGGCGTTCAGTGGTGTCGGCATCTTCACGATGGTTGGCGCGGCCCCCGTCAGCGGCGTGATGCGGATCGTGGCGTCGTAGCCTGCAGTGATGATCGTGGTCTGCGATGCTCCGAAGGCGATGCCGTTGACGTTGCCCCGATGGCCCTCGAACACCCTTGGCTGGTTGGAGAGGATGCCACTGCCGATCCACACCCGCATTGTTCCATCCCACGAGGCCGACGCGATGCCGCCGATGCCCTCCGCGATGGCCAGGCTTGCAACGGGGCCGCTGTGTCCGTCGAGCACAGCCTTGGGCTTGCTCTCGTCGGGCTTCCACAGGGCGATCTTGCCATCGTCGCCGCCTGACAGCGCCCAACCATCGGGCAGGGCTGCCACGCTTGTCACGGCACCAGCGTGAAAGCGCAGTACCTGCTCCGCGCTCTCCCTCTCGAGATTCCAGCGGATGACGCTGGTGTCCAACCCGCCGCTGATCAGATGTTCGCCATCGGGCGATATCGCCAGCGCCCGGACGGGGCCGCCATGGCCGCGCATCTCAGGCGAGGCGGGGAGGGGGACAAGGGTGAGGATGAGGGCGAGAGTTGGTCCGCGATATTTGCACAAGCGTTTTGCGTCCTTCGAGGCTCGATGCGCTCGCACCTCAGCATGAGATACCTTTGGACCTTGCAATCCCCTACGATTGTCATCCTGAGGTGCTTTGGCGTTTGCCAAAGCCTCGAAGGACTCAAAGCGGTGCCGCAAAAGAGCTGGTTTGCACACCATCACCCGGCCTTCCGGATGACGAAAGTCAGCACGCCGTTTTCGCTTGTCTGGCTCTCCAGCGCGTCGCCCGTTTCGCGGATGAGGTTGGGAATATCGATCGCCGCCATCGGATCGGTGCAGATGACCTGCAAAAGATCGCCCACAGCAACGGATTTGAGAGCCTTTCGGGCTTTCAGCGCAGGCAGAGGGCATTTCAGGCCCTTCAGGTCGAGGAGAGTTTGCTTCATTGCCCACTTGTTTTCAGATGTCAGATCACCTCAGATAAAGGCGATGCTTGAAAAACGGAATTCCTATCTCGTCCAGCCCGATCCAGCGGACCCTCGCCTTACCCAGGAAGTCACGGGTGTCGATCACACCGGAGCCCCCGTGACAACCCGTGTCACGGTGGAGCGTGCCCTGACGCTCTATTTGAACGCCCGAGAAATCGTCACCATGATGACCATCGGCGATCACCCGCAGGAGCTTGCCATCGGTTACCTGCTCAACCAAAACATGCTGAAGCCCGATGATGCGATCACCGGTGTGGACTACGACGAAGACCTTGAGGTCGTCGTGGTGCGCACGGAACGCGAAACGAATTTCGAGGACAAGCTGCGCAAGAAGACACTTACGTCTGGTTGTGCGCAAGGCACGGCATTTGGCGATCTCATGGAGCAGATCAACGAGGTGAAACTGCCCAACACGCCGTTCCGCACGTCGTGGCTGTATCGCCTGACATCCATCATCAACCAGACACCCTCGCTCTATCTTGAGGCAGGCGCAATCCACGGCTGCGTGCTGTGCCGTGAAGACCAGCCGCTGATCTACATGGAGGACGTTGGACGCCACAACGCCGTGGACAAAGTGGCGGGATGGATGTTCCGGCACCAGATCACGGGCGGTGACAAGATGTTTTACACCACCGGCCGCCTGACCTCCGAGATGGTGATCAAGACGGCCCGCATGGGCATCCCCGTCATTGTCTCGCGCTCGGGATTCACGGCATGGGGTGTGGAACTGGCGCGTCAGATCGGCATGACACTGATCGGCCGCGCCAAGGGCAAGCGCTTCGTCGCGCTCGCTGGACAGGAGCGGATTCTTTTCGATCAGGATTTGAGCTATATTGCGGAGGAATCTGTGAAAAGCAGGCGAAAAGGAGCAGAGGAATGATCCTCGGTGTCATCCTCGCTGGCGGTCGTGCCACGCGCATGGGCGGTGGCGACAAGGGCCTGAAGCGTATTGGCGGGCAGCTCATGCTGACACGTGTGATCAACCGCATTGGCCCGCAGGTCGAGCGCCTGATCATCAGTGCCAATGGTGATGCCGAACGCTTCATCGACTTTGACCTGCCGGTTGTTCCCGACGATCTTCCCGACCTGCCCGGGCCATTGGCGGGCATTCTTGCTGCCATGGATTTCGCGGCGGAGATGACCGCGGCCAATCAGGTCTTGTCCGTGGCGGCGGATTGCCCGTTCCTGCCGCACGATCTGTGCCCACGCCTGATGGCGATACAGAAATTGCACGATTCGCGCATCTCGATCGCGCGTTCTGGCGGCTTTGCCCAGCCTACGGTGGCTTTGTGGGACATTTCGTTGCGGCATGACCTGCGCAAGGCGCTGGCTGCGGAGGGCTTGCGCAAGATCGACGCCTTCACGGCACGCTATCCCGTCAGCGGAGTGGATTGGCCGGTGACGCCGTTCGATCCGTTTTTCAACGCCAATACGCCCGATGATTTGGCTCTCGCGGAAAGCATCGCGGCACGCTATGGGGATGCCTAGCGATTGAGAAGAAAGTCTCACCGGAAATCATCATCATCCCGCATAGACGGGAAAAGGGAGGATATAGTCATGTCAGATCGTCGCCGTTTTCTGCTTGGCCTTGCGGGCGGAGCCACCATTCTCGCCATGCCGTCCATCGCGCGTGCCCAGACAGCAGTGCCGCCAAAGTTCCCGCAGCCCGCGCTGCCCTATGAATACACCGCACTGTCGCCCACCATTGGCGCACAGACCGTCGAGTTGCATTTCGTGCGCCACCACGGCGTGCAATACGGCAACGTTAACCGCTTGATCGTCGGCCGCCGCTACGAAGGCATGACATCCGTGGCGCAGATTTTGCAGCAATCATCGCTGGTACCCGCCGATGCTGCGATCTTCAACAACGCAGGCCAGGCCTACAACCATGATCTCTACTGGTCGCAGTTCAAGCCAGGCGGCGCGAAGGAGCCATCAGGAGCCTTGAAGGCGAAGATCGACAGTGATCTGGGCGGTTTCGACAAGATGAAGACCGATCTCATCGCGCTCAGCACCGCCATCTTCGGCTCGGGCTGGGGCTGGGTGGCACAGGATCCCGCAGGCAAACTGGTGCTGATGGCAACCGCCAATGGTGACAACCCGATCACCAAGAATCATATCGCGCTGCTTGGCGTCGATGTCTGGGAGCACGCCTATTACCTCGATTACCAGAATCGCCGGGCCGATCACGTCAAGGCCGTGCTGGACACGCTGGTGAACTGGAGCGTGGTGGGTGAGCGCCTGAAGGCGTGATGCCAGTTGCCTTGCTTCTCCCTTGGGAGAAGCTGTCCGCCGGATGGCGGGCTGATGAGGGAGAGCCGCCGACCTCAGTGGTTCTCCCTCATCCGTCATGCGTCGCATGACACCTTCCCGCATGGGGGAAGGGCAGGATATCAGCCCCGCATTTCGGTCGTGAAAACCTTCTGCGCCACGACCCATTTGCCGTCGATCTTCACGAAACTCAGCAAATCCGTGAAAAACCGCGGTGGCATTTGGCATTTGACTTTCACCAGCGCGAGGTTGTCCCCGATCAGATCGATCACCAGAACATGGTCATCGCGGACAAGCCCTTGCGCTTGCGGTGATGGGCGGTTGCGGACTGCGTTCAGCCATTCATCGCGGGGCACAACCTTCAGTTCGTTGTCGAAAACCTGCGTCAGCGCTGAACTCGGCAGAAACACCGTTGCGATCTTGTCCGCATCTCCATCATAGAGACCGTCGAAATAGGTCTGCGTCGCGGCGCGTATCGCGGCAATCTCTGCATTGGCAGTCATCATCACACCCCCAGCATCAACTTCAGGTTCTGCACGGCTGCACCGGATGCGCCTTTTCCAAGATTGTCGAGTTTGGCGACGAGCACTGCCTGCCGCCTGCTCTCATTGGCAAAGACGCGTATTTCGAGGATGTTTGTGCCGTTCAGGCTCTCCGCCTCAAGCTTGCCACCCTCGGCCTTGATGGCCTCGGCATCGATGACCTTCACGAATTCAGCGCCCTCGTAGTGCTTGGAGAGCGCCGCCAATAGGTCTGTACCGGACGTATTTCCCGACAAGGCATCCAGATGCAGCGGCACGCTCACCAGCATTCCCTGACGGAAATTGCCGACGGACGGTACGAAGATCGGACGCGTTGTCAGGCCAGAATATTTCATTGTCTCCGGTACATGCTTGTGCTCGAGACCAAGCCCGTACAGCTCGAAAGCGGGGGAAGTTCCGGCCTCGTGGTTTTCGATCATCTGCCGCCCTCCGCCAGAGTAGCCGGACACGGCGTTGATGGTCAGCGGAAATGCCGCGGGGATCAGTCCAGCATCCACCAGCGGCCGGAGCAATGCGATGGCGCCGGTCGAATAGCAGCCGGGATTGGCAACGCGCGTCGCCGCCTTGATCGCTTGGGCCTGGCCCGTTGCCAGCTCCGCAAAGCCAAAGGTCCAGCCCTCCGCCACACGATGCGCTGTGGACGCATCGAGAATGCGCGGCGAATCATGTCCCAACGCGGCAGCCATGGCCGTGGCCTCCCGCGCGTGATCATCATGCAGGCACAGGATGATCAGGTCCGCCGCTGCCATCATGGCTTTGCGCGCGCCCGCATCCTTGCGCTGCGCCGGATTGATGCTCAGCACCGTCACGCTGCCCAAGGCTGCCAGGCGCTCGCGGATTTGCAGGCCGGTGGTGCCCGCTTCGCCGTCGATGAAAATCGATGGCAGCTTGCCCTTGAGCTTGAACGCGCTGGATGATGGCATTTGGTTCATGGGAGAGTTCCTGGACGTTTGGAAACGATCTGCATCAAGCAATAAAAAACCGCGCTTGTGAGGCGCGGTCATGACGGCATTCGCAAAGGCGAACAGACGTTACGCGCCAGCAAGGCTCGCGGGCAGTCGTCGGGCGCGTGTTGTCTGATTGCTCATGAAGCTCGGATGACAGAAGAGCGCACGGGTGTCAAGAATCTGCGCTCCGAAGTGGCACCTTCTCATGTTCAGCCAGACTCTCTTGCATTTGACTCTGAACCGCATCTCCCCAGTCCAACCTCTTGTAGTGCTTGAACAATGTCTTGTTCCTGCGCGGCGCAGACTGAGTTTCAAGTCCTTCAATCCCACAAACCGGCACCGCCACCTCGACTTTGGTTTCGACTGGCCTGCCTACAACACGATGGCTCATCCTGGCCTGGGGCGTCTGGCGCGTCAGCACGAGATAGGCATAGGGCTCATCTTCGTAGGGCTTGTCGCCGCCCTTGAGCATTCTGTGGTCGCGGCTGCGCTGGACCCGGGCGAAGAATCTGCACCAGTGATCTCCCGCCATGGGGCAGAGTGCTTCATGGGTGCAGGGTGCCGCGACATGTGCGCCTGAACCGATCAAGGCACTGCGAACCATCCTCAATCGCGCGAACCCATCGGGCGTACCAGGCTCGACCAGCACCAGCGCGTGCCGCGTTGCCTGCCACAGCGCCGGGATCAGCGCAGCCTGTTGCGCAGACCCAAGCTCGGCCAGAACGTAGCTGCCAATCACGAGATCAAAGGGATCGCCCGTCATGCCGCGCGATACATCCTGATCCAGAAATCGAACGTCTTTTCCAGGAAGAACCGTGCCCACTAGGCTCTTTGCAAGATCAAGGAATGGGCCATTTCGGTCGAGCAATATGAATTCGGCAAGCCCTGCAACCACGTCATGCGCCGCAAAACTGGCGGTTCCAGGGCCACAGCCGATATCCAGCAGGGAGGTCGGCGAAAAATCAGGCTGCGCGGCCAGCAGGTGGTGAAGGGCTTCCCTCGTCGCAGCATAGGTCGCGGGCATCCGCGCCAGGGCATAGGCCAAGGCATCGTCAGCTGTCAGCAGTGACTGACTGGAATTGCGGCGGGCCTGATACGTCGCCGTGATGGCCGCAGAACGCCGGGCAAGATCGCTGCGTCCGCGCCCTTGCGCCAGCGCTTGAAGCGCCGCACGCAGTGGTCCCGGAAGCAGGCTCATGTCAAAGGGTCAGCTTGGCGGGAGTGGCGCCAGCAAATTGGACGCACGGAACAGCTGCTTCAGAATGGTGATGTCTTCACCGCCCGATGGTGTGGTGCGGCTGACAAAATCGAACAACTGTCCGTCCTGGATGCCGAAATTGGCGACGCGCGTCACCTTGTTTTTCGGGTCGAGATAGATCGCAACCACGCGCTGATCCTGCAGGTTTTCCTTCATGAAGGCAAAACGGCGGCCCAGACGCTGCGAAACGTAGTAATATGTCTTGCTGCCGACGGTGGAGACCGTGGAAGGCGTACCAAGCACCAGAAGCACCTGTTCGGCCGACGCACCCGGCTTGATCTGCTCCAGTGCCCGGTCATCCTGTTGCCAGCCCCGACTGATGACTTCGCCCTCGCAGGCAGCAAGGCCAAGCGAAAGGCCAACAACTGCCACCAGGGCGCTGCGTTGCGCAAATTTCGTGAGGGTCATGAAAAGCAAACCTATGAGAGCCGCAATGAAGCGCCTATATGACGCCAGCCTGAAAGGGGTTCGTAGCCCGCGACGGCGAAACGCGCAACTGGCGCGGCCTCAACGAACAGGCAAGCCGTTTGCCTTAATGCACGGAGCGGTGTGAACATGGTGTTTGGTCTTTTCGCGCACTCGAAACAGGTTCCCTCCGTGGACGTGGTCTATGGCGACATCGTGGCCGCAGCCCGCTTGCCGCGCATCTACCGCGTCATGGGCGTGCCGGACACGGTAATGGGGCGGTTCGACGCGCTCGCATTGCATATCGTGCTCGTTCTGCGCCGCCTGCGTGTGCTGCCTGCCCCGGCGGCTTCGCTGGCACAGGAACTGGTTGACCGCTTTTTCGCCGATCTCGACGCTGCGTTGCGTGAAATCGGCATCGGGGATGTGTCCGTGCCCAAGAAGATCAAGAAGCTTGGGCAGGCCTTCTATGGTCGGGCAGAAGCCTATGAAGCGGCGTTGGCACCAGACGCCCCCGCCGATGCGCTGGAGCAGGCGCTGGCCCGCAACCTGCTGGATCGACCGGATGAGCCCGTGCTTGCAACTGCGCTGGCGCAGCACGTGCGGGGCCTCGTCCGCATGATCGATCAGACCGATCTGGAGCAGTTTCTGTCGGGTCGAGCTCTCATGGATGCGATTGATCGAGCGGAAGCAGGCGCATCGTGACGGACGGATTGCCCTTTTCCCATGCCATTCCGGCGGCCTCCATACCCCGGACCGGGCAGACAAACGTTCTGCACGTGACGGCCGCACAGCGCGAGGCGATCGCGGCATTTCTCGGCATTCCGGAAGTCGAGTCGATGGACGCGGTTGTGACCGTGACGCCGTCACGCGGCAGCACATTCCACGTGACGGGTGAGGTGACGGCCAGCGTTCAACAGCTCTGCGGTGTGTCGCTGGAGCCGTTTCCGACGGCTGTCAAAGAAACCATCGAGGCCCGTTTCGCCCCGCCTGAGCGCATTGAGTCCACTCCCAAGAAGGAAGTCGAGCGTACGCTGGACGACGAAGATCCGCCTGAGCCGCTGCGCGATGGCATGATCGATCTTGGCGCACTCGCGGTGGAAGCGCTGGCACTGGGGCTGGACCCCTATCCGCGCAAACCGGGCATCACATCCGCTGACATGGGCGACAATGACCGCTCAGAAAGCCCCTTTGCTGCGCTGATGGCCTTGAAGAAGCCATCTGCGTCCTGAAAAGCATCGGTGCAGAGGCGTTTGGCAGCCATGGCAAAGGCACCTGCGGCATTGTAAGAAAATAGCGGATCGGCTAGCGGAGTGAGGCTCGGCATTCCGGTCCGGCAACAGGCGACAGACGCACCCGATGGCCAAGAACGTTCGTATTTCGATTGATGCCATGGGGGGCGACCATGGCCCTTCGGTGATCATTCCTGGCGCCGCCGCGGCACTTGAACGCCATCCCGACGCGCATTTCGTCATCTACGGCCAGGAGCAGGTCGTGATGCCCGTGCTCAACAAGTATCCCAAGCTCAAGGCCAGCTCCACCTTCCACCATTGCGACATTGTGGTGCTGATGGATGACAAGCCGAGCGTTGCCCTGCGCAAGGGCCGCTGGAAATCGTCCATGTGGCTTTCCATCGAGGCCGTGAAGAAGGGCGAGGCTGATGTCTGCGTCTCCGCCGGCAACACCGGGGCGCTGATGGCAATGGCGACCTTCTGCCTCCGCACCATGGCGAGCATCGATCGCCCTGCCATCGCTGGCCTGTGGCCGACGATCCGTGGTGAGTCCGTGGTGCTCGACGTGGGTGCATCCATCGGTGCGGATGCACAGCGCCTCATCGATATCGCGGTCATGGGATCCGCCATGGCCCGCATCGTCTTCGACATCGAAAGCCCTTCGGTTGGCCTGCTCAATGTCGGCGTGGAAGAGATCAAGGGCGTCGAGGAGGTGAAGGCGGCTGGCAAGATCATGCGCGAGACGCCTGTGCCTGGCCTCACCTATGCCGGTTTTGTCGAAGGCGACGATATTGGCAAAGGTACGGTTGATGTGGTGGTGACCGAGGGCTTCTCCGGCAACATCGCGCTGAAAACAGCCGAAGGCACCGCCAAGCAGATCGGCGAATACCTCAAGGCCGCCATGAGCCGCTCCATCATGAGCAAGATCGGCTATCTCTTTGCGCGGCGCGCTTTTGCCGCGCTGAAGGAAAAGATGGACCCGCGCCGCGCCAATGGCGGCGTATTCCTTGGCCTCAATGGCATCGTCATCAAGAGCCACGGCGGCACCGATGCGCTGGGCTTCGCGGCGGCTGTCGACATGGGATATGACATGGTGCGCCATGACCTGATGGCGAAGATATCGGAAACGCTGACGGCCTATCACCGCACGCCGGTTGTTGCTGTCGCGGAGAAGCCGGCGGAAAAACCCGCACTCGAGGACTGACACCAACATGCTTCGCTCCATCATTCGCGGCACGGGAAGCGCTCTGCCTGCCAAGATCGTCACCAACGATGAACTCGCCAAGCAGATCGATACGACCGATGAGTGGATCACCCAGCGCACTGGTATCCGCCAGCGTCACATCGCCAGTGGCTTCGAGGAAACAACGTCAGTGCTCGCCACGCGGGCCGCAAAGGCTGCGATGACCCATGCCGGGGTGACGGCGGCGGACATCGATCTCATCATCGTCGCCACAGCAACGCCCGATTTCACCTTTCCCGCGACCGCAACGCAGGTCCAGTTCAACCTTGGCATGACGCATGGCGCGGCCTTCGATCTCGCGGCCGTCTGCTCCGGCTTCGTCTATGCCATGAGCGTCGCCAACACGATGCTGATCACCGGTATGCACAAGCGCGCCCTGGTGATTGGGGCGGAAACCTTTTCCCGCATCCTCGACTGGGAGGATCGCACGACCTGCGTGCTCTTCGGCGACGGGGCAGGGGCGGTGGTGCTGGAAGCCGCACCCGGCACCGGCGATATGAGCGACCGTGGCGTGCTCACCGCGCATTTGCGCTCCGACGGTCGCCACCGCGAGAAGCTCTATGTGGACGGCGGCCCGTCCAGCACCATGACCACCGGTCACCTGCGGATGCAGGGCAAGGAGGTTTTCAAGCACGCCGTGGGCATGATCACCGACGTGATCGAGGCGGCCTATGCCGCGACGGGCTTGAATTCCAGCGATATCGACTGGTTTGTGCCCCACCAGGCCAACAAGCGTATCATCGACGCGTCCGCCCACAAGCTGGGCATTCCCCCTGAAAAGGTGGTGATCACGGTGGACAAGCACGGCAACACATCAGCAGCGTCGATCCCGCTTGCGCTGGACACGGCGGTGAAGGACGGGCGCATCAAACAGGGCCAACTCGTCTTGCTGGAGGCCATGGGTGGCGGATTTACATGGGGGAGCGTGCTGGTGAGGATGTGAGGGACGCTTGTCCGCATAATCCACCATATCTTTCCGTTTTTGTTTTCTTCGTCAATTCAGCTCTGGAGATCAGTTTTGAGCGGCGGACTTCTGGCACTACTCGACGATGTCGCGGCAATTGCCAAAGTCGCGGCGGCCTCGCTTGATGATGTGGCAGCACAAGCGGTGAAAGCCGGCGGCAAGGCCGCCGGTATTGTCATCGACGATGCGGCAGTGACGCCGCGCTATGTCGTGGGCTTCGCATCGGATCGGGAACTGCCCATCGTCGGCAGGATCGCCTGGGGTTCGCTGAAGAACAAGCTCATCTTCCTGCTGCCGGGAGCATTGTTGCTGAACTATGCCGCGCCTTGGGCCATCACACCGCTGCTGATGATTGGTGGTGCTTATCTCTGCTTCGAAGGGTACGAAAAGTTGCATGAGATGGTGTTTCCACACCAATCAATGGTGTCCGGGCCTTTGCCTGCGGCCAGTGACAGCCAAGCGCTTGAGGATGAGAAGGTTGCAGGTGCTATCCGCACGGACATGATCCTCTCCGCCGAGATCATGGCGATCACGCTGGCCAGCGTCGCAACTGCAACGTTCACGACGCAGGCTGTCGTGCTTGCCGTCGTAGGTCTTGGTATCACTGCCTTCGTCTACGGCGCTGTTGCTCTGATCGTGAAGGCCGATGATTTTGGTGTTGCGCTGGCCAGACGGGACGGCGCGCTGAAGCCGCTTGGTCTCGGCTTGGTGAAGGCGATGCCCGGCTTGCTTGGCCTGCTGAGCATCATCGGCACGCTGGCAATGGTGTGGGTTGGCGGCGGGATCATCATTCACAGTCTCGCAGGCTATGGCTGGTCCGGGCTGGAGCACGGGAGCCAGATCATCGCAGGCGCGGTTGCTGCTTTTGCGGGCCCGTTCAAGGGTTTCGTGGACTGGTTTCTCAATGCCGCTCTCGCGGGTGTTTTTGGAATACTCATCGGCTTCCTGGTGGAGAAAGGTGTTAATACCTTCCGAGCGATAGCAGGATAGTGCTTCGTGAAGTCGGAGTTGCCAGCTTGCTCCCGCCTCTCTTGCCGCGCATCGAGCCGATTTCGGGTTGACCGCATCCGCTGACCCGAATACCGTCATGAATTCAGAGAGATAGTGTTGAGTCTGCGGGCAGGTCGTTTTGTCGCTCACGGAATTCAACCGATGATTGCGGGGTCATCCGTGGCGAACCAGACACTGACACGTGCCGATCTGGCAGAATCTGTCTACAAACAGGTTGGCCTGTCTCGTACAGAATCCGCCGACCTCGTCGAGTTGATCCTGGGTGAAATTTCCGATGCCATCGAGCGCGGCGAGAACGTCAAGCTGTCATCGTTCGGTTCGTTCATCGTGCGATCCAAGGGTGCGCGGGTAGGGCGCAACCCAAAGACTGGCGTCGAAGTGCCCATCACGCCGCGACGGGTCATGGTGTTCAAGGCGTCCAACGTGCTCAAGGGCCGCATCAACGGCCTCGAAATGGCGGATGAGGACGAATGATCCTGAAGCGTGCTGAGGGAGCTTGCGCATGACATCGGACAAGGCACCGGACGCTTTCCGCACGATTTCCGAAGCTGCCGATGATCTTGGCCTGCCCCAGCATGTGCTGCGCTTCTGGGAGACCCGCTTCAGCCAGATCAAGCCTCTGAAGCGCGGTGGCGGACGCCGCTATTATCGCCCCGATGATGTCGAGTTTCTGCGCGGCCTCAAGCACCTTCTTCATGCCGAGCGCTACACCATCAAGGGCGTGCAGAAGATCATCAAGGAGCAGGGTGTTAAGGCCGTCCAATCCGCCTGGAAAACGTCTTCAGCGACTGTTGCACCAGGACCGGTTGTGGTTACGCCTCGCAACACAATGGCAACCGCCGCCATGTCCCGGCCAGAAACCCGCGCTGCGCCAATGCCGCCCTCTGCAAGCGCCCGGCTGGAGGCAGCACTTTCCGAACTTCTCGAATGCCGCAGGCAGATCGCCGCCTTCCGCGCGGCCTGACAGATATTCAGACCCTCACCGACTTTTTGGCATTGATCGGCAATACGCGAATTTTGCACCGTGATGCGTTGCCAGACCCAAACGCATCGCCTATAGCCTCGAACCATTGTCGGAGCGTAGCGCAGCCTGGTTAGCGCACTAGTCTGGGGGACTAGGGGTCGGAGGTTCAAATCCTCTCGCTCCGACCAATCAAAGTACTGAAATAATTGAAGAAAATTCCTTCTGTTTTTACGATTCTGATTTTCGTGACCAATTCGTGACTATCTTCATTTAACGGAGTTGGACAGAAGGCCCCCATAAGGCAAACTGCCAAAAGGTATCGATCAGCTTGAACGTGGATCAATCAGGCTGCGCGTTTGCTAGCATGGCTATCCCGATGAGGTGAAATCCTTCCCTCTCTTCGACAATATGACTGAGACGAGACGGCGTCAGATGCAGGACGCTTTGGCGTTCAATCCGCCATACTGGTGTGCATGAGCGTCGGCACCTATTTCTCCAGCCCAATTCACCTTGCGGGTTTGCTAGCAGGGCTCTCCCTGGTCTGGCGTGGTGATGGTCCCGGCAAGATCGCCACGATGTTGATTGACAGCCCGAATGCCGCGCCGGTTATTCTCTTTGACGTGATCGAGAAGGTTGTCGTCGTCAATGCCCACGACCGACCGCTGGATGTCCTGCATTCGCTCTGGAAGCCCGAGAACGCGAAAGCCTATCGGGACGAGTATTACGACACCGCATTCAATGCCTCGCACAACCGTTACCTCGAGACTCCCGACGGACTGAAGCGGATGGCAGAGGTTGGTTACAATCCCCGCCATCTGCTGACCACGGAGTACACAGACATTGGTCCTGAACCGCCTTACTCTCCCACCGAGGAAATCTATCTCATCCGCCCAAAGCGGGCATTGCTGGGTTCGGTCAGCTCCAAAGCAGACGTTGGCTGCCTCGGTTTCATCAACCACTCAGATTGAGTTCCACGAAACCGGCAGCAGGCCTAAAGGGTTTCAACTGTGTTGAGCGCGAAATGAGCCTTGCGAGTTCATCCTCCTTCATGCCGGTGCAGGTACGGTGTCGCTTCGGGGGCGCTGTCTCACGTCTTCGAGCATTGCGACCGTCTCGGCGGCCATGATGTCAGCGACCAGTCGTCCGATTTGAGGCAGTGGCAGGCTCGCGCATGTCGCAACGCTGATGGTCTGCGGGTCGGCTGCCTTATCGCGCACCGGAATGAAGACAAGCGAACGGTCCAGAAGTTCCGGCGCGACATCCAGCTCGGAGGTGAGCGCCACAAACCGGCCCGACCGGGCCAGCTGCTTGACCAGTTGGAGCGAATTTGTCGAGATGGGCGGCTGGTCGGACTGGAAGAGCCAGTCGTGCCGGGCTTCGAGGTAGCGCCGGATCACCAACGACCGCGCCTGCAGAATGATCGGAAAGCTCGTCGCCCTTTGAAGCGTGATTTGACGCTCCCGCGCCAGTTCATGACCGGGTGCCATTACGCATCCGAGCGGTAGCTCGGTCGACCAGACGACGCGTAGTTCGCGATGCGGCTTCAGGTTGAAGACGAGGCCGATGTCCGCTTCGCCAGCGAGCAATGCGCTCATCGCCTGGTCTGTGGTCGCAATCTCGACCTCGAAAGTGATGAGCGGATGCTCGCGGCCGAGCCGTTCCACGATGGTGAGCAGTACGCCATTGACGAGGCTGTCCATGGCGATCAGCCGCAGATGGCCCTGGTTGAGACCCTGGACCGCCCGGAGTTCGGCAGCCAGCCTGCGAACCTCCCCGTGCCAGCGCCGCGCGAGCGCGACCACGACATTGCCTGCCGCCGTCAGCCGCATGCCTCGCGGCCGCCGCTCGAACAGGGCGATGCCAAGATCGGCTTCGAGGAGTAAAATCTGTCGGTCGATCGCCGAGGCCGAGACGTTTAGCTCCTTCGCCGCCGCCTGGATCGAGCCGCACCGCGCGACATGATCGACGCAGCGAAGCGCAGTTGGGAAAAGCCGCTCACCCATATGTCAGCCTTTCGGACCATTCGAAAAAACAGCACGCAGCATTGCCCAAGTTGTTATGGACGGCAACAATCAAGCGGGCGCATTCAGGTGACACTCTCAACGGAGATGGCGATATGAGCGGACTACCTGGAGCCATTCACCCGCCTGGGGCATTCCCTGTTAGCCAAGTCCCCCCTTGCGAAAGGGTGCGATCATGCTGACCCTCGCCCGCCGACATTTGCTGGGAGGGGCCGCATCGCTTCTCTGCGCTCTTCCTGGCTCCCTTCGCGCTCAGCAGTCGGCGCGCAAGGCGACCATGATCCTCAACACGGCCTATTCTGGCCCACAGGCCTGGTTGCTTCTCGCGCAGGACAAAGGATATCTGGCCGAAACGGGTCTCGACATCACCTTCACGACAGGTGAAGGGGCCTTCACCGCAGCACCGCGCATGGTGGCGCAGGGCTTCGACTTTGGCTACGGCGACGTCAACTCCCTGATCGAAGTCGCGGCGCGCGGAGCAGGTGATGCGCCGGTCGGCGTGTTCATGATGTTCAACGCCTCGCCGTCGACGATCGCGGTCAGGGCGGACGGTCCGATCAAGGGACCCGCTGACCTCAAAGGCGCGACGCTTAGCGGCCACGCCACAGATGTGGCGCTGCGCACTTTCGGCGCGTTTTGCGCGAAGACAGGCGCAGACCCGGCCGGCATCGCCATCAAGACTTTCAGCGGGTCGATGCGCGCGCAGGTGGAGGCCATGCTGGCCGGCCAGTTCGACGGCGTGTTCGGCTATGTCAGCACCATCACCGCCGCCATGGCCTCGGCAGGCATCGATGCGCGACAACGCATCCGCTTCATCAACTACGCGGACCATGTACCGGACCTCTACGGAAGTTGCCTGATGGCCACGCGGCGCATGATCCGGGAGGAGCCACGGGCGGTTGCGGCGCTCGTCCGCGCCATCAACCGGGGCCTTGCCGACGTTCTGAAGGACAAGGACGCAGCCATCGACGCCGTCATCCGCCGCGACGCGGCGGTGCGTCACGCGGTCGACAAGCTGAGATTGCAGACAACCCTTGATATCGAGATGGGCCATCCCGAGGGCAAGCGCCTTGGCATCGGTGATGTCGACGAGGCGCGGCTCCTTCGCTCGATCGAGCTTGTCGCCCGCACCAACGGATTGGCGCGCACGCCGGCGCTGGGCGAGATCTTCGACCGCTCGTTCCTGCCGCCCGCAGCCGAGCGGATCACGAGTCTTGCGGGCTGATCGGGCAGGAGGAGAGACATCATGTGTGGAATCACCAGACGCGCGGCCACCAAGACAGTGGCGGGGGCCGCGCTTGCGTCCTTTTCGACTGGCGTGAAAGCGCAGGGCAGGACCGTGAAGCTCCTGCTCAACACGTCTTACAGCGGACCTGTGTCGTTCCTGCTGCTCGCCCAGGACAAGGGCTACCTGCGTGAAGCCGGCCTAGATGTCTCGTTCTTCCCTGGAGATGGAGCGGCCGCCATCGTACCCAAGGTCGTGCCGCCCGCCTTCGACGCTGGCTATGGCGACGTCACGGCGCTCATCCAGGCCATTGCCATGAGCCCGCCGAACGAAGGCCCGGTAGCCATCTGGACCACGTTCAACTCGGTGCCCTTCACCATCGCGGTCGATGCGGCCGGGCCCGTACGGACCCCGAAGGATTTCGAGCGCCGCGCCATTTCGGGCCACAGCACGGATGCGGCACTCATTACCTTCGACATGTTCGCCAAGGCGACCGGCATCGATGCCAGCCGGGTGCGTGTGGTCAAAGACGACCAGGCAATGGGTTCGCAGGTGGCCGCAATGCTGGGCGGCAACGGGATCGACGGCGTCTTCGGCTTCGTCAACACCATCATTGCATCCATCGCACCGCTCGGCATCGATGGCAAATCGAGGCTCCGCTTCCTCAACTACGCCGATCATCTGCCGGACATGTACGGGAACGCGCTGTTCGTGACGCGGCCGCTTTATGGCGACAAGGCGGCGTTGATGGGGCTAGTGCGTGCGTTCAACCGTGCGCTCGCTGATGCGATCGCCAACCCGGACACGGCTATCGACGCCGTCGTCAAGCGTAGCTCGACGGCATCGCGCGACATCAACCGCACACGCCTCGTCGGCACTTTCGCAAGTGAGATGGCGCATCCCGAGGGTGCGCGGCTTGGCATCGGTGATATGGACGACGCTCGCCTGTCTCGCCTGATCGATCTCGTCGTCACGGCCAAGGCGCTGCCGCGCAAGCCGTCCGTCACCGAAGTCTTCGATCGTTCCTTCCTGCCGCCGGACAGCGAGCGCATCCGTTCACTGGGCCGCGGTTGATGCCCATGCGGTCACGCAGCCTCGTGATGCTCGACATCGACGACGAGCCGTCCCGAGCGGATGGCGTCCGCCGCGGTGGCGATGGCCTCGCGCACAGACGCTTCGACATCGGGGTGCAGCGCCAATCCAACCGCACCAGGGCTCTCCAGTCCGATGTGGCGGATTTCACCTGCGGGAAACGTCCCCCGGGCGAAATCCTCGATGGCGCGCGCGACGCCGATGCCCACGTCAGCGAGCGCGGAGCCGATGAACACGTCGGGCTCCCTGTGGGTCCAATCGTCGACATTGCCGATCTGCTGGCAACCAAACGCCCTGCAAGCAGCGATGGCGCCGGCCCGGCCGGAGTTAAGCATCGTGAACAGGCGGTCTGCGCCCGCTGCGATCAAGTCGCGCGCCGCAGCCTCGGCCATGTTCGCGTCGTCCTGATGACCGCAGAAGGTCGTCATGAACCGGACGCCTGCATCCGCGTGGCGCACACCATGCGCGAAGGCGGCGCGGCCCTTGAGGCCCGGCCGCACCTTGATACCCGAGAGATGCGCCACGACGCCCGTCCGCGTCGTCAGGGCGGCCAAGATGCCTGCGAGGAAGGCGGAATGCTCCTGCATCACGTCGAAGCTTGCTACGTTCGCGGCGCTGACCTGCCCCTGAGTCACTGCGAATGCGGTTTCCGGGAACTTCTTTGCGACATCGAGAACCGCTTCGTTGTTCTGCCCACCATGGGCGATGATGAGATCGTGCCCAGCCCGCGCGTGTGCCAGAAGCGCCGCGCCAAGCGCGTCACGTCGCGGCGGCACGCCATCGACAAACACCGCAGTCGCATCCAAGTCCGCCGCAGCGCGCAACAAGGCCTTATGCCCGGCCTCCATGAATCCGCCATCCTGAGCGGGCCCCGCAAACACGGCTCCGATGGAGATCGTTCCGCAGCGTTTCCGTACAGGCTGCATTATATCTCTTCTGATGTTGGCTTACGATTCGAGACTGGCATTACAATTGCTAACTCGCAAGGCGATCAATAATGTCACATACGCGTCCGAAGGAGAATAATCATGATAATTAGACTTAGCCGCCGCAGCGTCATCGCTGGCGGCTTGGCCGCCCTGGCTGCAACATCGTCCGCGAAGGCGCAGAGCGCGTGGCCGACGAAGCCCGTGCGCATTGTGGTCACCTTCCCGCCCGGCGGCACGAGCGACATCGTGGCGCGGCTGCTCGGTCAGTACATGTCGGAGAAACTTGGCCAGCAATTCATCATCGACAACCGCCCGGGGGCCGGCGGAACTCTGGCGGCAGACATCGTCAAGAAGGAAACACCTGACGGCCACACGCTGATCCTCGCCAACAATGCACCGTTCACGATATCGCCGACCCAGTTCAAGACGGTGCCCTACGACACGGTGAAGGACTTCACCCATGTCGCTTACATCGGGGCCTCACCACCGGCGCTGTTCGTGCAGCCCTCGTCGGGGATAAAGACGCTGGCCGACTTCGTGGCGAAGGCTAAGGCCGAGCCTGGCAAGATCAGCTATGGCTCGAGCGGGGTGGGTTCGATCCACCATGTGCTGGGCGAGGCACTGAAGCGGCGTACTGGTATCAACGTCATCCATATACCCTATCGCGGCACAGCGCCTGCGATTCAGGATTTCAAGGCCGGTGTGCTGCAGACCTATTACGACCTGCTGGCGCAGAACGTGCCGATGATCAAGGCGGGCGAAGCCGTGGCCGTCGGTGTCGCGGCGCCGTCCCGCATCTCGCAGGCGCCCGATGTGCCGACCTTCCGCGAGCAGGGCATCGATCTCGTCCTGGAGAACTGGCTCGGTATTTCGGGCCCCGCTGGAATGCCCGCTCCGGTGGTGGCTGCCATCGACAAGGCGGTCCAGGACGCCATGGCGCTTCCGGCCGTTCAAGAGCGGCTGCAAGGCTGGGGTATCGAGCGCAAGGTGATGACGAGCGCCGAATACGCCGCCTTCGTCGCCGACCAGATCCAGGTCTGGCGCCCCCTGATTATCGAGGCGGGAGCGCAAGAGAAGTGACGGCGCGCGCCATGGTCCCGGGAACAATCGCCAGGGAATGCAGGTCATGAAGCTGTCCCGGCTATGGTCCTCCGACATGCTTTCCGCTGCTTTCGTGATTGCGCTCGGGCTTGGCGGCCTTGCAGCGCTGGGCAATGCCGAAGTTGGAACGGCCAGCGAGATGGGCACGGGATATCTGCCAAGGCTCATCACGCTGCTGGTGCTGGGCGGAGGGTTCGCTCTGGCGGTGCTGGCGCTCCTGCGGGATGGCGAGGCCATGCCCGAATTGCGCGGCAAGCCGCTGGCGCTGATCTCGCTGTCGATTGCAGCCTTTGCCGCGACCGTTGACCAGTTGGGTATGGTCGTTGCGGTGGTGAGTTCGACCCTCATTGCCAGTCTTGCGAGCTCGGAGTCCCGTTGGCGCGAGACGATCCTTTTGGCTGGCGGCATCGCACTGTGCGCAGTGCTCGTCTTCGTACTCGGCCTCAAGATGCCGATCCCGATCTGGCCGCGATGATGGACGCCTGCTCATGATGGACCTTGCCGCCAACATCGCACTCGGCTTCTCCGTGGCGGCCACGCCGACCAACATCTTCTTCTGCTTCGTCGGCGTAGTGCTCGGCACGCTCATCGGCGTGCTGCCCGGTATCGGTGCCGTGGCGACGATGTCGATGCTGCTGCCGATCACTTTCCATCTGCCGCCGGCGACCTCGCTCATCATGTTGGCGGGGATCTACTACGGCGCGCAGTACGGCGGCTCCACCACCGCGATCCTCGTCAAGCTGCCAGGCGAGGCGTCGTCCGTAGCGACCGTGCTTGATGGATATGCCATGGCCCAGAAGGGCCGCGCCGGCGCGGCGCTCAGCATCGCTGCCATTGCATCCTTTGTCGCGGGCACCGTCGCCACCGTACTGATCGCGCTGTTCGGCCCGGCCATGGCTGCGCTGGCCCTCCAGTTCGGTCCGGTCGAATACTTCTCGCTCATGCTGCTGGGGTTGATTGCGTCCGTGATTCTCGCCAGCGGCTCGGTCTTCAAGGCGATCCTGATGATCTTCGTGGGCATCTATCTGGGCCTGGTTGGGCCCGACGCCAATTCGCCCGTGCCGCGACTCACCTTCGGAATCCCGTCGCTGGCCGAAGGCATCAACTTCGTGGCGCTCGCGGTCGGCCTGTTCGGCATCGCCGAAATCATCCTCAACCTCGAACAGAAGTTGGCGCGCCCGGCCGCCGTGGCGCTGCGCGACCTGTTTCCCAACCGCGAGGAGCTGCGCCGCAGCATTGGACCAACGCTGCGTGGCACGGCGATAGGATCGGTACTGGGCGTTCTGCCTGGCGGCGGCGCGCTGCTCGCGTCCTTCGGGGCTTACGCCATCGAGAAGAAACTCTCGAAGAACCCAGAGGAGTTCGGGAAGGGCGCTGTCGAGGGCGTCGCGGCGCCCGAATCCGCCAACAACGCCGGCGCGCAGACATCTTTCGTCCCGCTGCTGACACTGGGTGTGCCTTCGAACGCCATCATGGCGGTGATGGCGGGTGCCATGACCATCCAGGGCATCGCACCGGGCCCCAAGGTAATGACCGAGCACGCCTCCCTGTTCTGGGGTATGATCGCCTCGATGTGGATCGGAAACCTGCTGCTGCTGGTGCTCAACCTGCCGCTGGTGGGTCTGTGGGTGAAGTTGCTACAGGCACCCTACCGGCTGCTCTACCCTACCATCCTCTTTTTCTGCTGCATCGGAGTCTACAGCATCAACAACTCCGCCTTCGACGTCTACTTGGCCATCGTGTTCGGCGTCATGGGCTACCTCATGATCAAGCTGGGCTTCGAGCCGACACCGCTGCTCCTCGGCTTCATTCTCGGACCCATGATGGAGGAGAACCTCAAGCGCGCCATGCTGCTCTCTGGCGGGAGCATCGCGCCGTTCTGGGAGCGGCCCATCAGCCTCGCCATGCTGCTGTGCTCAGCCGCCTTGCTGGCGTTGCTGCTCCTGCCCTCCTTCAGCCGCACGCGGCAGACCGCGCTGGCGCAGGATTGACCGCGATCATGCCCACGCCGATCAGGATGATCCTCAACACCTTCTACTCGGGTCCACAGGCGTGGTTCTTCCTGGCCGACGACCTGGGCTATTTCGCAGAGGAGGGCCTGACCGTCGCCTTCACCCAGGGCGACACGCTGGCGAATGCGGTGCCCAAGGTGGCGAGCGGAGCCTACGACATCGGTTACGGCGACCTGAACGCGTTGATCGAGTTGGCGGGGCGAGAACCAGCGGCTGCGCCGGTTGCGATCTACATCATGCACAACTGGTCGCCCTACACCATTGCCGTCGCCGCCGATGGGCCCGTGCGCACGCCCGCCGATCTGCCTGGCCGACGACTGCTGACCCACCCAGGCGACGCCGCATGGCGGATGCTGCCGGAATTCGCGGGCGCGACCGGCATCGACGTCGGCGCGATGAGGATCGAGGTAAACGCCACGCACCACAGCCAGCTGCTGCCAAGGGTGCTGTCGGGCGAATTCGACGGACTGTTCGGCTTCGTCAACACGCTGGCATCCGCCGCCATCGAGGCCAGCATCGACCCGGCTCGATTGCGCCATCTCGAGTGGCGGACGCACGCGCCCGACCTGTGCGGCGCGGCCGTGATTGCAAGCCGCGCCCTGCTGCGGGATAACCCGCAGGCAGCGGTCGGCTTCGTGCGCGCCGTCAACAAAGGTCTGACCGCTGCCATCGACGATCCCGCGGCGGCGATCGCGGCGGTGCGCAAACGCTCGCCCGACATTGATGTCGCGGCCAATCACGCCCGACTGGTCGGCACGCTGGCCATGGAAATGGCGCATCCGTCGGGCGCAACGCTAGGTATCGGCGATATCGAACCCGCGCGCCTTGACCGCGCGATAGGCTTGATTGCCCGCACCAAGGAATTGCCCACGGTCCCCCGGCAGGACGCCGTGTTCGACCGGTCCTTCCTGCCGTCGGCCGCCGACCGGGAGACACGTCTCGCGCGGCCCGCACCACTGTTTGCGCACCAGGCATGAACTGGGTGTCATTACTCGGTCAGCATGGTCTGGCTCTTGAAAGGTAAGGCGGCATTGCAATCTCCCACGATTGGTTCAAGCATCGTTACCCCAGAACAAGGAACCCGAACCATGGCTGCCGGAGGCATTTCGATTCATGCCGTCGATGTCGCGCAGGGGCGCACCGCCGACGGTATGCGCGTCACCCTGCATGAGCTTGGATTGCTATCGCAAGGAGTGGACGAGCGACTCGTTGCTGATGGAATCATCGGCCCGAACGGCGTGCTCGACAACCCCTGCGCGCAAGGCGTCGGCACCGGCGCGGGCACCTACGAAGTGCGCTTCCACATCGGCGACTATTGCCGGTCACAGGGCGTGGCGGAGCCCTTCATCGACATCGCGCCGTTCCGTTTCGTGGTGCGCGATGCGGCCCAGCACGTGCACTTGCCACTGAAGTTCACGCCGCATGGCTATTCAATTTACCGCGGTGCTTGAGACGACCATTAGATTTCCGCCAACAGGCCCGTGGGGCGCTTCAAGATCAGCATGGCGATGGTGGTGGCGTTCCTTTGTCGGACTGAGCACCTAACCATCGGATTGCTCACTCTGGGCAACGTCCGCAATCGTATGTCTCATCGCGAAACCGGAACGGCTGGAACTGGCGCATTGCGGACCGCGAAGCCAATTGGCAATAAATTTCTGTTCAATGATTCATGGTCTGCAACTCCTTTGAAATTAACAATGACTTAAAGGTTAGATTGAAAATTACAGAATTATAATTATCCATTTCTTAAATTAATATCAGGAGATGGACGCATGGCGAAAGCAACAATTGGTTGGGCTCAACGCAACGATATCGTCGCTCCCCGGCTTGCACAGCTGCTCAATATCACCGTGACGACGGCGACGTGGCTGACATCTGATGGACGATACGTCTCTGTCTTGGGAAGCAATCTTGCTATTTCCAGCGCTGGCGTGTTCTCAGGTGCTGTGGAGACCCTGCAGATCGATGATCAACGTGGCGGCCTCATATCGATCTCCAGCATCAACACGCCCCTGTCCAGCCTGATCGGCGGCTTCTCAACCATCAGTTTTTTCAGTGGCGACGACAGCATTGTCGGAACAGCCGCAGCTGACAACATTGTGGCTGGCGCTGGAAATGACACCGTGTTTGGCGGAGCTGGAAATGACTGGTTGAATGGCCAGGCGGGCAATGATCAGATTGACGGTGGTGATGGCAGTGACAAGCTCTTTGGCGAGAGCGGTAACGATACGCTGATTGGCGGCGGCGGTAACGATTCCCTTTCGGGCGGTGAGAATGACGACAACCTGAACGGCCAGACCGGCAACGATACGCTGGATGGTGGCAATGGAAATGATGCACTCTTCGGCGAACTCGGCAACGATTTGCTTAGGGGTGGGGCAGGCGACGACATTCTTGGCGGAGGCAACGGCGTTGACACACTGAATGGTGGCGCAGGCAGCGATACCTTGAATGGTGGCCTGGATGCCGATGTGATCAACGGCGGTACCGGGTTCGACTACGTCGACTACTCTGGAGAATCGGCCATCACAATTCGATTGAGCAATTCTGCTCTCAATGCGGGGGCTGCCCTGGGTGATCGCTTCACGAGCATTGAAGGCGTCATCGGCTCCAGCTTCAACGATGAAATCTGGGGTGATGCGGCGGCCAACACTCTTCGTGGCGAGCTTGGTGATGATACCATTGATGGAGCGGACGGCAACGACACATTACTGGGCGGTGCCGGAAATGACAGATTGACCGGGGGCGGCAGCAATGACTCCCTCGCCGGTGAAGATGGCGATGACTATCTGAACGGTCAGACCGGCAATGATACCATTCTCGGCGGCGCGGGCGCTGATGCCGTCTTCGGCGAACTCGGCAATGATGTACTATCCGGCGGCGCAGGCAATGACCAGCTCGGAGGCGGTGACGGCGATGATTTGCTCAATGGCAATGAAGGAAATGACACCATCTTTGGCGGGGCTGGAAATGATACGCTGATTGCCGGAGTTGGTGCGGATAGCTTGTACGGTAACGATGGGGACGACGTATTTATCGGCAGCCGTGAGTATTTAGCCTCGATAAGCCTCTTCTCGCGGAATTTTTTCGATGGCGGAGTGGGATTTGATACGCTTGACTTCAGCGGGTCATCTGTTGGCATCAGTGTTACTTTCTATCCCGGTAGCGGGAGCTACTCCGGCCCTATCTTCTCCAGCATCGAACGGGTGATCGGTTCGGGCTTCAATGATACGATCACCGGCAGCACTGTCTCCGACATTCTCCTCGGGCTAGATGGCAATGACAGCCTGAATGGCTTTTTAGGCAATGATACCATCCTCGGCGGTGGCGGCGCGGACAATTTGCGGGACTCGCTCGGCGACGATCTGATGGATGGCGGTGCCGGTGATGACCAGATCATGGGCGAGTTTGGCTCCGACACGCTCTTCGGAGGAACCGGGAACGACACCTTTGTTTTCAGAAGCGGCGATTTCAGCACTCAGACAAGCAGCATCGATACGATCAGCGATTTTTCCGAAGGTGGCGGCAATGGTCAGGATAGTCTTCGTTTCGAAGGCCTGACGGCGTCTCAGCTCACCATGTTGGACATCAACGGAAACGTATTGATCTCCGTCAACGGCACACTCGGCAGCATAATCATCAATAATTTCTCTGTCGCACAGCTTTCGGATCAGATCATCTTCGGATGATCTGGCACATTTGAGCCGTGGCGCTTGGATAGTCATTCGCGGATGTAATTGTGTCGTTGCAATTGTTCCGAGTTCCCGCTTGCTATTCAATTTCCACAAAGCCGAAGCGTCGTCATGTTCTGATAGCGCGGTATGGCGTTGAGAGCTGGCCACCCTTCGATTATGGGTTGGGTCGGCGTGACGATATCTGGGTATGGTTGTCTGAGGTTGCGACTGTTTGTTGGCAGGCAAAGTGCAGGACGGCGCCGTGCGCTCAGTGACGGTTTTCCAACATGGCCATCGAGACGATTCTGATCCTCGGCGCTGTTCTGCGCCTGCCAATCGAGTGCAATGTCAATTGTGGCAGTTTTCTGGATGGACCATCAACCTCAGCTATTGGCGCAAGTCGACCCCACAATCACCCGCCGGAGTTGGCCCCCATCTCTGGTGCAGGAACCGCTCCCATGGACTGAATATGACGCGGTCGGCCAGAAATCCGATAACGATGATGACCATCATCACGCCGATGGCTTCATCCTCAAAAATCCAGTAGCAGTTGCGTAGTTTCGGCTTTGCCACGGCCAAGCCTGACCGCCATTTTTTTCGCCGGATTGTCATTGGCGAGTGTGCGCTTGCGGCTGCCATGCCGATCATAGACCTGCCTTGCCTCGTTGCGATAGCCCGGCTGCTGGCGGATCTCGGTCAAGCGTGCGCGTGCATCGCGGGCCGCGATCTCATGATCGACGATACGCCTTGGATAGTCTGATCCCAGTGTCAGACCCGCACGGGAGAGCATACCCTCGTCCATGCGCCAGGGCTCCTGCAGGAAGGCCAGCGGAACGCGGGCAAGCTCGGGCACCCAGCGCAGCGTAAATATCCCTTCTGGATCCTGATCGAGACCTTGCTTCACCGGATTGTAAATGCGCGGGGTGTTGATACCGGTCTGGCCCGATTGCATCTGCACCTGCGGCCAGTGAATGCCTGGCTCATAATCCGTGAAGAGACAGGCGAGGCGCAAGCCGGAGGCGCGCCAGTCCAGCGCCAGATGATAGCTGGCGAAGGCCTGAACCATGGCCCGCATCCGGAAGTTGAGCCAGCCAGACGCGATCAGGGAGCGCATGCAGGCATCGACAAACGGAAACCCCGTTTTGCCGGTGGCCCAGGCTTCAAGAACGGGATCAGCAGCATGTGTTGCCGAGCGGTTCGCTTGATGCAGCGGGTGCTGGGATCGCCATTCCAGCGCCGGTTCGCTTTCAAGCTTCTGGATGAAATGGCAATGCCAGTGCAGACGGGCAACGAGGCTATCGATGGCGGTCAAGGGTACAGGCCGGACCGGCAAGGGAAGTTTGGCCATACGCTGACGTTCCTCATAACAGCGCCGCAAAATTTCCCGGATCGAGATGGCTCCGGTCGAGAGTGGCACGGACAGGCGCGAACAGGCATGTTCTCCGGTCAGAGGGCTCGACATGGCTTTTCGATAGTCAGCGCCGCGTCCGGCAAAGAAACTGTCGAGAAGATGCAAAGCTTGAGCTCTCGTTCCAGCCTGAGGTGCATCGCAACCATCTGGCGGCAGGTCGAGTGCATCAGATGTCGGCAGTGGCTCGCAAGCGACACCGTTTACCGCATTGAGCCTTTGCGGCTGAGGCAAAACGGGTGTGGCCATCTGGTGATAATGCAGCCTGCCCCAGTCATTGCGGTTCTTCAGCCCACGCATCACGCCAAATTGCCTATATTCCACGAATGAGATGCCTTGGTCACGGCAGAGCACCCTGACAGATTTGTCGCGTTCGAAGGTGAAACCGTTGCCAGTTTCTTCATGCGCATGGATCGCGCTGATGCCGTGCTGCTGATGGATATCGGCCAGAACATCTGGAACACGGCCAATGCGGATGATCAGCGGCGCTCCGATGCAACGAAGCTGCTCACCGAGTTCCTCGAGCGCCGCGCGGAACGCAAGCCACTGCCGCCGCGAGGTATCGGGTTGGCACCAATAATCAGGTTCGACCACGTAAAGAGGCAATACAGCGCCTGCCACGCTCGCTTCAATCAGCGGCTTGTGATCCACTGATCGAAGATCGCGTTTAAACCAGACGATCTGAACCATTGCGTGTGCGCCGCTGTGAACCGAATTCGATTAGGCCATCATATCCCCCCAAGTCACCCTGGGCCATGCGACAAGACTGTTCTTGCCATCTTCAAAATTTCCTCTATTTTCAGGAATATCTGAAAATTGGAAATCGTCATGAACTTGCCTCCACTGTGCGAAGCTTTCGTTCTCCACTTCGGCGAAATGGGCAGCCGATGGGGTATCAACCGCACAGTGGGGCAAATCTACGCTGTGCTGTTTGTGGCCGAAAAGCCGCTCTGTGCCGATGAGATTGTCGAGGCTCTCGGTATCTCACGCTCCAATGTCTCGATGGGCCTGAAGGAACTCCAGAACTGGAATCTTCTGAAGCCGAAGCATGTGCAGGGCGACCGGCGCGAGTTCTTCGGCACACCCGACGATATTTACGCGATCGTCCGTACGCTCGTTGACGAGCGCAAGAAGCGGGAGATTGACCCGACTCTCACCATTCTGCGCGAACTTCTGATGCAGTCTCCCGGCAGTGATGCTGAGCGTCATGCGCAGGCGCGGCTGAAGGAGATGCACGAGCTGATCGAGCTGATGACCGGCTGGTATGCCGATGTGCAGAAGCTAGAGACAGAGCGGCTGATCCAGTTGCTCTCCATGGGCTCGAAAGTCGTCAAGGTGCTCGAGATGAAAGACCGTTTGTTCGCACTGCCGGGTGGCAAGGGCCGCCGGGCCACATCAAGTCAAGCCGGAGGCTGATCTCATGGATCCGATCGTGCTCGCGCGCATACAATTTGGCGCCAATATTTCGTTCCACATCCTGTTCCCTACCATCACCATCGCGTTGGGCTGGGTCTTGCTATTCTTCAAGGTGCGATTCAATGCGACGCGCAACGAGGCGTGGATGAATGCATACCGTTTCTGGGTGAAAGTCTTTGCGCTGTCCTTCGCGCTGGGCGTTGTCTCGGGCATCACGATGAGCTTTCAGTTCGGCACGAACTGGCCGGGCTTCATGCAGAGTGTTGGCAACATAGCAGGGCCTTTGCTGGCCTATGAAGTGCTGACAGCGTTCTTTCTCGAAGCGACGTTTCTGGGCATCATGCTGTTCGGCTTCCGCAAGGTGCCGAATTGGGTCCATACATTGGCGACTTTCCTTGTTGCCTTCGGCACCACGATGTCCGCGTTCTGGATCATTGTGCTCAACTCCTGGATGCATACGCCCTCCGGGTATGAACTGCGCGATGGCGTGGCTTTCGCCACCGACTGGTGGGCCATCATCTTCAATCCCTCGATGCCTTACCGTCTGATCCATATGCTGCTCGCGTCTGGCTTGACCTGCGCATTTCTGATCGCGGGACTTTCCGCATGGCGCTGGCTACGCAATGATCGCGGACCGGACGTCATGGCCGCCTTGCGCACGGGCGTTGCCATCGCTGCCCTACTGATCCCGATCCAGATCGTCGTCGGCGACATGCATGGTCTCAACACCCTGAAGCACCAGCCAGCCAAAGTGGCGGCGATGGAGGCCAACTGGGAAACGCGCGGCAATGTTCCGCTTGTGCTCTTCGCCTTGCCCGACCAGACAAAGCGCGAGAACCGTTTCGAGATTGCTATTCCGAACGGGGCCAGCCTGATCCTCAAGCATGATCCGGCAGGTGTGATTCCGGGCCTGAATGACTTTGTTGCAGCGGATGGAACCCGCCTTCACCCGCCGGTCGCTCCTGTGTTCTTCGCTTTCCGCATCATGGTCGGCATCGGCGTGCTGATGCTTGTGGTGTCATGGTTTACGGGCTGGACCTTGTGGCGCAAGGGCACGCTCAACCGTCCGCTCGCATACACGCTGGTCGCCATGACCTTCGCTGGCTGGATCGCCACATTGTCCGGCTGGTATGTCACGGAAATCGGCCGCCAGCCCTGGCTCGTCACCGGCGTGCTGACCACGGCGCAGGCCGCATCGAAAGTGACGGCGGGCATGATCGGCACGACCCTGGCGATGTATCTGGCAACCTATATGGTGCTGATCGCGGCCTATATCTCGGTCTTGTTCCATCTCGCCAACAAGGGCCTGCAGGCTGTCGCGACACCGAGCGGTGCAGGCGTGGTGAAGGCAGGCGCGGGATATCATCCTGCGGGTGCTCTGGCGAAGGACGTGTAGAAAGACCATGCTGAATTTTCTGGACGCTCATACTCTGCCGCTGATCTTCGCCGGCCTGATGGGCATTTCCATTCTCGCCTATGTCATCCTCGATGGATACGATCTGGGTGTCGGCATGCTCATGGCGAGTGCCGACCGGCCCGAACGTGACAAGATGGTCGCCACCATCGGCCCGTTCTGGGATGCCAACGAGACCTGGCTGGTGCTCGGTATCGGGCTTTTGCTGGTCGCCTTTCCGTCCGCCCATGGCATGGTGCTCACGGCGCTGTATCTGCCGGTTGCCCTGATGCTGCTTGGGCTCACCATGCGCGGCGTTGCCTTCGAGTTCCGCGTCAAGGCACAGCAGCAGTATCACCGCTGGTGGGACTGGGCCTTCATCGGTGGATCGCTGCTGGCGTCGCTGACACAGGGCTACATGCTTGGGCATTATCTCATGGGATTTCAGGACACACTGACGGCTTATGCCTTTGCGGTCGTGGCGGGCCTGGGGCTGGCTGCAGCCTACACCTTTGTCGGCGCGACATGGCTGATTGCCAAGACCGAAGGTGAATTACAGAGACGCGCGGTGTGGTGGGCGAAAGTCACTCTTTTCCTGACGGCGTTTGGTATGGTCGCTGTATCTGTTGCCACGCCGCTGGTCTCGCCGCGCATTTTCGAGCGCTGGTTTTCATTGCCCAACATGATTGGACTGGCACCCATTCCGCTCATGACAGGTGCCTTGCTGCTGGCGACATGGGTGTTCCTGAAGCGTATGCCGCGCGGCGACCACAGCCTCGACTTTGTGCCGTTCATGGGTGCGGTCAGCCTCTTTGTATTGGGCTTTCTCGGCCTCGCCTATTCATTCTATCCCTATATCGTGCCGGAGAAACTGACGATCTGGCAGGCGGCCAGTGCGCCCGAAAGCCTGTTCATCATCTTGATGGGTGCCATGGTCGTACTGCCCTGTATCGCAGGATACACGGCGTTCTCATACTACGTGTTCCGCGGCAAGGCGACGGAACTGCGCTATGACTGATCGGTCACAAGCGCCGTCAGATCCTGCCACAACAAGCGAAATCATCGAGATGGCACTGAGCGATCACGTCAGTTTCGACGCAATCCGTGATTTGCACGGAATGTCGCCTGATGGCGTCAAGGCGTTGATGCGGCGCGAACTCAAACCGGCCAGCTACAGGGCCTGGCGCAAGCGGATCGAACAGTTCGGCTCACGCCGCGAGCATTACAAATAGGGCTGATTGCTGGCCCACACGAAGCACGTGCGGTCAGCCATTCCCGGTGAGCGCAGCTGTTCGCCATTGGATGCTTCGCCGGTTGATCACTTGAAGTGTTTCGGGTGCAAGCACCAAAGCCTCCGCCACTGCGACAGCCGCCCCAAGCTGCTCATCCGAGAGATGCCTGACCGCCGGACGGCGGACGACAGTATGCCACGGGGCTTCAAGCGCAGTATCGAGGCAGACGCGCATGAAGCAATGGTCCTGCAATATGGGCCAGCGGTTCTGTTCCGCTATTCTCGGAAGGATGTCGCGGACCAGCTCAAGCCAGCGTGCTATCAGTGCCTCACGCTGCCGCAGATCGTCAGGCACGAACGGCAGGAGGTATTGCTGGTTCGGCACTGCGGCGGTCTCCGTTACTTGCGAATTTATCCGCACCAACATTGCCAAAAGCAATGGCCATGCGCGGTTAAGTCCCCTGTTCGCTCGATCCGGGTCGGTCTATCGACACCCCATGGATGACCTTTCCCAACCATCGCATATACAGCGCCTCACGCGGCTTGTGGTAGGTGCATTGTCGCCGCCGCCGGGTCGCGCACGGATCGCACTGGCTTTGGCCATGGGCGTGGCCTGCCACGGCATCTTTGCTCTTGCGGGTCTTGCGATGGTTACGGCCATGTTTTTCGGCATGAGCGCGAGCTTCGGCACCGTGCTCTGGCCCTGGGCGATGCTGGCGAATGCGGCACTCCTACTGCAGTTCCCACTTTTGCACTCGCTGCTTCTGACCAAAAAGGGCCGCGCACTCCTGGAGTGGCTGGTGCCCGGCCATCACGGTCGCACCCTGTCCACCACGACTTACGCCATCATTGCCTCGCTGCAATTGCTGGCTCTCTTCGTGCTTTGGACACCGTCCGGCATCGTCTGGTGGCGGGCGGAGGGCTGGGTGTTCTGGGCGGTCTGTGCAAGCTACGCCGTTGCCTGGCTGCTGTTGATCAAGGCGAGTTTCGACGCCGGGCCGGAGGTGCAGTCCGGCAGCCTCGGCTGGCTGTCGCTCATGCAGAACATCCGCCCGGTCTTTCCCGACATGCCGCAGACCGGGTTGTTCCGGCTGATTCGCCAGCCGATCTATGTGGCATTCGCGCTGACACTCTGGACGGTGCCGGTGTGGACACCAGACCAACTGGCACTCGCCGTCACCTACACCGCGTATTGTCTTGCTGCGCCCCTGCTGAAGGAGCAGCGCTTCACGGCCATCTACGGCGAACGCTTTGCAGCCTACCAAAACGTTGTGCCCTATGCCTGGCCCCGCTGGAGACGGAAAGCCGATGGCCGCTGAACCCATCCTCAACAATCTCGGCATCTATGATGACGTGGCCGCGCAGTGGTGGTCCGACGATTTGCGCTGGGTACGCACGCTGAAGAACATGGTGCCGGGGCGTTTGCGCTACTTCGATCACTTCGCGCTCTGGTCTGGTGCTCAGGTGCTTGATTTGGGATGTGCCGGCGGCTTCATGGCCGAGGCCATGGCGGATCGCGGCGCTGTCGTGACCGGCATCGATCCTGCAGCGCAGGCCATTGCGGCTGCGAAGGCGCACGCCACCGCCCATGGCCGGACAATCCGCTACGATGTGGGCGTGGGCGAGGCATTGCCCTATGGCGATGGAGTGTTCGATATCGTCGTCTGTGTCGATGTGCTCGAGCATGTCGCGGACCTCGCCCTTGTCCTGTCGGAGACAGCACGGGTGCTGCGGCCCGGCGGCATGTTCCTGTTTGATACCATCAACCGCAATCCTCTCGCGGCGTTTGCAACCATCACCATGGCTGAGGACGTGCTGGGCCTACTGCCAAAGGGCACGCACAACCCCGCGATGTTCATCAAGCCCGAGGAACTGCGCAAGGGATTGATCAAGGCGGGATTCGTGCCGGGCGACATCACGGGGCTTGGCCCGCGTGGACTGAACCGGCGCGGAGACTTCACCTTCGGGCAACTGCCCAGCACTGCCATCATCTACATGGGCACAGCCCGCAAACCCGGCACAGAGACAACATGACCATGATCAACATTGCAGCGCTGCTCTGTACGTCACTCCTGTTTGGCGGAATGACGCTGTATTCCTTCGGCTTCGCGCCATTGGTGTTCTCGGCCATGCCTGCGGATGCGGCAGGCAAGCTGCTGCGCAAGGCCTTCCCGCACTATTATGTGTTCGTGTTTGCTACTGCGCTTGCCGGGGCTGTCGCCCTCCTGCCGCGTGATAAACTCGCCGCAGGGCTGATGATGGCCACGGCGCTCATTGCTGTCATCGCCCGTCAGGTGCTGATGCCAGCCATCAACACGGCGCGTGACACGGGCGCAAAGCGGCGGTTCGATGTGTTGCATGGGCTGTCCGTGGCGCTCAACATGGTGCAACTGGCGGCTGTTGTTATAGTCCTCGTTCGTCTGGCCTGACACAGTTCTTGAGTATGTGATCGCGCCAAGCCTTCAAGTCAGGGCGGTGTTCAGAATGCCCTGATTTCGAAAAGCACCTCGTTGCGCCGCAACGGTCCGGGCGTGAAGGGATCGTTGTAATAGGCATAGGTCGGCACACCGATGATCTCGATGCCGCGCGATGCAAGCCACTCTCGCAGGGCCTTCTCATTGGTGGCAATCAAGGCATCGGTTGCCACGCCCGGAAAACGGATCGCAGCGCGGCGCGTTGCCGGCACTTGCAACAGGCGCACATCCTCGCCCGCCGCTTTCGGCAACGTTTCCAGCGTGTATGTGGATGGCATGATGAAGCGGACAAGCCATGCGTCATTTTGATCGGAGGCAGACAATGTCTGGGTGACAGGGGCGGTCATGCTGACGCTGTCACCCTCGCGATTCTTGGCGAAAATGTAAGCGGCGAGAGGTCCGAAGCCGGCCCGTACTGCGCTGTTGCGGTCGCCGCGGCGTGTGACCTCGGCCACCACGAGAGCCGGATAGTCCCGGATCTGGATGACCTCGTCTTCCCTGATAACCACGTATTTGGGCTGTTCCACATTGCTCACGACATAGATCCACACGCCGATGGCAAGGGTGACAATTCCCCCCAATATGCCAAATCCAATCAACACGGGTTTCCTGAAGACTCTCATGTTGGAATTGCTATCGCATGTTGCGCAGAATGCCGAGCCATGCGGTCATGTTTATGATCAAAGCGTGCGGAACCCCAGTGTCGCAGGGCCGGGCAACGGCTTGTGAAACGACATCGGAATAGATAGCTGAGAGTACGGTATAGCACTGGGCACCGCCACTTGCACGCCCGCCTTTGTTTCCGCAGCCATCACGTCATCCCTCAGGCAGCCCGCTTAAAAAGGTGGTGTTCTGCAAGAGAGAAGGCGTGTGCATTTCTCAAACCGAACGGAATTCATTCATGACAACGACACTTCACGACATCGTCGATACCGCCGTCGCTTCTGGCTCCTTCAAGACACTCGTTGCAGCCGTGACCGCGGCCGGGCTTGGCGAAACATTGAAGGGCGCAGGCCCATTCACCGTGTTTGCACCCAGCGATGACGCTTTTGCCAAGTTGCCAGCGGGCACGGTTGACGATCTCGTCAAGCCTGAGAACAAGGCCAAGCTCACAGCAATTCTGACCTACCATGTGATGGCAGGCAAGGTGATGGCAGCCGATGTCTCCGGCAAGAAAATGGAACCCGCAACGGTCAACGGCCAGGCGCTGCATGTCGACGGCACTTCCGGCGTCACCATCAATGGCGCCAAGGTTGTGACGGCGGACATCGCCTGCACGAACGGCGTCATCCACGTCATCGACACCGTGCTGATGCCCAAGGCCTAAACCCGCGTCATTTGACCCGATCAATGCCCGGAGTTCGCTCCGGGCATTTTTCATTGGCTCATCACCGGGCGTATGCCACCAGGATCCGGATCTCAACCTGCGACAAAAATCGGTCTGGCCATGATGTTGAAGTGCTGCGATTTCTGACTGATGCGAAACACGTTGCCTCGATTGCCGCCGCAAGCCTTCGACAAGATCGATCCGTCAAACGACGACCTGTTCTACTTCGAACCGCGCCTTGTGACGCATATCGACGATCTGGCTGTCGCGGCATTGACGTTTCTTTACGAGAAGCTCCTGCCGCCGGAGGGGATGGTCCTTGACCTGATGTCGGCCTGGGTGAGCCATCTGCCATCATCCTTCACCGGTGATGTGATCGGTCATGGCATGAATGCCGAGGAATTGGCAGCCAATCCACGCCTCGATGATTTTTTCGTCCAGAATTTGAACGTTCGACTGCAACTTCCGCTCGAAAACGCTTCATTCGATGCCGCCTTGTGCTGCGTCGGTGTGCAGTACCTCGCACGTCCAGACGATGTGTTCGCGGAAGTGAAGCGGGTGTTGCGGCCCGGAGCGCCCTTTGTCATCAGCTTCTCGAACCGCTGCTTTCCGACAAAGGCCATCGCCGTCTGGCGGGCACTGGATGCAAAAGGTCACGCTGACTTCGTCAGCCTTTATCTGCGCCATGCTGGCTTTGACCGGATCGATTGCCATCTGCTCCTGGACGGCAGTGTCAGCGACCCGCTCACGGCTGTCGTAGGATATAGTTGATGGGTCGGGTGGCTGTCCAAATACGGACGAGACGATGTCGTTCTGTGAACGCTGTCCATCAGATTGATGGGGTCCTGTCATCGATCTTCCCGCCTCAGGAAACAATCTGCACCGCGTCGTCCGGAAGGGGACGCTGCAGGGCTAGCGCATCTGCTGTAGGAGCTGTCATCCAGGGGTCCAGTTCGTCCGGCGTAGTGAGGACAACCGGTATCGCCTTGGGATGGATTGGTCCAAATCCCGGCGAAGAAGGCGACCTGACGATCAATACCAAGTGCTAACCAGACCGGAGTGTGGCTTCCGTCGGGCAGGGTTTCATTTTCGGAGAAGTTGGTGAGCGGCACGAGGCAGCGCCGCCAGTGGGGCGAGGCGACATTCCTGACATTGGTGATGCCGGAATCGGAGTTGCGGCCTCTCAGAGCAAAGGCGGGCGTCGGCATACCCCAGCGGGCAAGGACCAGTTCCCGGGCGGCAGGACCATTGCGTACGATGGGCGCGGCATGGTCCGGAAAGATGCCCGGCATGGTGGCGAGATTCCCGGTGCGGTCGACCATGGCTCCCGCGAGTTCCCGGATTGCCTGCTGGCCTTTAGTAAGGGAATAAAGGTTATGCCGACCTGTGGAATATGCCGATATGCGGCGTAACCCCGTGCCGATCCTCGAGATTATGGCCATGAGGTCGGCAAAATAAGCTGCCGCCTTCCCATGGAGTTTCCTAGCCTCACTTTTGAGGAGGACCACATGGGTATGCAATTAAAAATACGGTATGGTCAGGGGCCGCTGGAGCCAATTGGCAACATCCCACCAGCCGAAGCCGAGGAACGCTACTGCGCCATGCTCGACGAGCAGAAGCTGGCAGCGTGACTCAAACAAAACGGTCTCCGGCAAACTCGGCGCGGTTCATCCGCCTGCCTTGTTCACGCATCAGCCAGGTTGCCAGCCCCTTTCTCCAGCTTGTGGACGAATTTTATGTCAGTCGTTCCGTTTTCCTACCTGATGGGGGGCGCGTACATGGCGCCTCCGTCACTCCACAGCTTGTTGAGGCCGCGATCAAGGCCAAGGCGGGTCTTGGGACCGAGGTGCCTATCAAAGCTTTCGCCGTAATTGCCGACAGCCTTGACGATGCGGACGACCCAGTCGTTGCTCAGGCCGAATTGTTCGCCGAATTTGCCATCGCCGCCCAGCAGCCGCTTGATCTCGGGGTTGGTGCTCGTCTTTGCCAGCTCTTCCACATTGACCTGCGTGATTCCGAGTTCCTCCGCATTGATCATGGCAAAGAGCGTCCAGCGCACGATATCAAACCACTGGTCGTCCCCCTGGCGAACCCATGCGCCCAGTGGTTCCTTCGAGATGATATCCGGAAGCACCGTGAAATCATCGGGCTTGCCGAACTTGAGCCGGTTGGCAGACAGCGCGGAGATGTCCGTCGTCCAGGCATCGCAGCGGCCTGACTCGAAGGCTTTGGAGGCTTCAACAGTAGAGGCAAAGGCGACGACCTGGTTCTTGATGCCGTTTTTTGTGAAATAATCCGCGAGGTTCAACTCTCCCGTCGTGCCTTGCTGCACGCAGACCGAGGCGCCATTGAGTTCCTTTGCAGTCTTCAGGTTCAAAGATTTGCGCACCATGAAGCCTTGTCCGTCGTGATAGTTGATCGCCGTGAAGTTGAGTCCGAAGGCGGTATCGCGTGACGATGTCCAAGTCGTTGTGCGCGCCAGAATATCGATCTCGCCGCCTTGCAGGGCAATCAGCCGGTCGCGGGCCGAGAGCGACTTGTAGCGGGCCGCATTGGGATCGTTGAAGATCGCCGCAGCGACGGCGCGGCACCAGTCGATGTCGAAGCCTGTCCAGTTTCCCTTGTCATCGGGCAGCGAAAATCCCGGTACACCTTCGCTGGTGCCGCAGCTGAGATACCCGCGCTGCTTCGTCTTTTCGAGCGTGCTGGCGGTCTGGGAACTGGCAGGTGATGCGAAGAGGAGTCCGGAAGCGACAGCAAGCGCAACGAGAATCTTGGAAGGCATGGGCGTGGTTCCTCAGACTGTGGATTGCGGGAAGGATTGAACATGGGTTGATGCCCTGCCGAGCAAAAGCAGCGCACGATCAATATCATTGATGAGATCTTGCGGTGCCTCGATGCCGATGCTGAAGCGGATGAGTTTGCCCTCAGCCCAGCGCATGGCTGTGCGGCCACCGGTTGGATCCTGCGGGGACACAACACTGCGGGTTGATCCCCAGCTTGCGCCGATGACGAAAAGGTCGAGTGCGTCAATAAATTGGTTCTCGCAGCCCTTCATCGTCGGACACAGGGTCATGGAGAAGATGCCGCTGGCCCCGCTGAAGTCCCGCTTCCAGAGCGCATGGCCCGGATTGTCTGGCAAAGCAGGGTGGAGCACGCTGCCAATTTCGGGCCTCTTTGCCAGATGATGGGCAATCATAAGCGCACTCGCCGAAGATCGTTCCAGCCGCAGCGGCATCGTCTGGAGACCACGCAGGACGAGGCTGCAATCATCGGGCGAAACACCAAAGCCCACCAGCCGCGTCATGTCTTTTAGCCGACGGTAAAGGTCTTCGCTTTTGGTGCTGATGGCACCCATCAGGACGTCGCCATGCCCGCCTGCATATTTTGACAAGGCATCGACAACGAGATCAACGCCGAGACTCAATGCATCACAATGCAATGGCGTGGCCCAGGTCATATCACCCAGCACAAGCGCGCCGTGGGTGTGCGCGACCCGCGCAATGGCCGGGATATCCTGAACTTCCATGGTGTTCGAGCCTGGGGATTCCACAAGCACCAGTTTGGTATCAAAGATCATGAGATCACCAATCCCGGCTCCGATCAGTGGATCGTAGAACGTCACCTTGACGCCCCAGGCCGCGAGCCAGGCCGTGGCAAAAGCACGGATCGGGCCGTAGCAACTGTCGGTGATCAGAACGTGGTCGCCTGGTTTCAGAAGCGTCATCAGCACCAGGCTGAGCGCTGCCTGTCCCGACGGCACGAGCAGGCAATGGGACGCGCTGCTGATGGCGCAAAGCTGGTCCTCAAGTGCGCGCGATGTCGGCGTACCAAACAGGCCATAGGTGTACCCATCGTAGAAGTCGGCGTAGCGCCCATCAAAACTTGCAGCATCGGGAAAGATCACAGTCGAGGCGCGGACAACCGGCGTTGCCAGCCCTGCAAACGAGCGGCGCTCTGACATTGTCGGCTGAACGCAAAGGGAAGCGGGCGAGAGAGCGGCTTGTCGTGAGTTCATGCTGGCAATTTAACGTCGGCCAATCTATGATTTCCAATGCTGATTGGATAGCAGCACATGCATATTGGTAATAGGCTGCCGCGATGAAACTGAACGAGATTGAAGCCTTCGATGCGGTGATGCGCACGGGTTCGACCATCCGGGCCGCTGATCTGCTGGGCATATCGCAGCCTGCCATCAGCCGCGCACTCTCGCGGCTCGCCAGTACCACCCGCCTGACGCTATTCAAGAACGTGCGCGGCCGCTTGTTACCCACACCAGAGGCGGAACTGTTTCATGCCGAGGTGAAAACGGCGTTTGCAGGCCTTGACCGCTTGAAAAGCAAAGCAGCTGCCATCCGCGAGTTCGGAACCGGCACATTGCGTGTTGCCTGTTATCCCGCACTTGGCTTGTCATTCCTGCCCAAGGCAATTCACCTCTTTCGTGAACTGGAGCCCAATGCCAGCGTCACTCTGAACATCATGGGATCAACCGCCGTGCGCGATCAGGTTGCAGAGGGCCGTTATGACGTCGGTTTGACCGCAGATGAAATTGACACCACCCATGTGACCACGCAGATATTCATGACGCCTCGCGCGGTCTGCGTCATGAAACGTGGACATGCACTTGAAACCAAACAGGTAATTACTCCTGCTGATATCGCTCCCTATCCGTTCATCGCGCTTTCGCCTGAGGATACGGTGCAGCGCCGTTTGGCCCGCATCTTCAGCGACGCTGGCATTGAACCGCGCATCGTGGTCGAGACACAATATTCGGAAACAGTCTGCAATCTGGCGCTGGAGGGCGTCGGTATTGGTATTGCCAATGCAATCTCGGTCAGATCAAGCGACTTCGAGAAGCGCGGCCTCAGTGTCCGGCGCTTTGATCCGGAAATCAGCTTCCGGGCGCTGACGCTGTTCCCGCCCACACGCCTGCGGTCGGCTCTCACCGACCGCTTCGTCAATTGCCTCTTCAGTGTCCGCAACCAGCTGGGCGCAGGGTGAGAGCGTTACTTTTTTGCAGGAACTGCCTCGATCAATTGAAGCGCCTGCTTCATGTTCTCGCCTGCACTCTTGTCGATGACATCGTAGGCGGCTTTCTCGGCCTTGATGCGCTCTAGCAACTCCTTGGCCTTTGCAACACCGGCGGCATCCTTTGGCGCTGCGATGGACTCTTCCAGACGCTTGATCTCACTGCCAAGGAATGCGGGTTGACCGCCGATCGCCTTGAATGCGTCATTTGTCATGGAGCGGATCTTCAAAAGCATACGCACATCACCTTGTTCAATTTCGGCATTGGCGCGTTCAAGGGCAACACGGGCGGCCACACCTTGCGGGCTGCTCATGTCCTTGGTGGCAGCGACACTGGAGAACTTGGCGTTTTCGGCTGTGAAATCATGGGCGAGGGCAGAAGTAGCTGCGATCACGGCGACAAGGGCGAAAGCTGGGATACGCATGGGGGTTTCCTTTTGTGAGGGCCGCCCAAGGTGGCGGAGCCACCAGATCAACACCGCTACGGCCATGTGGGAAGTCGCGCTGAATCGTATGCGCTATTCAAAACCGCATAGATTTTTGTTCTTTGGATGCCCATCGACAATACGGAGTATTGATGCTGGTTGTGTGGTCGCAGTTACAATTCGAAACAAACGCGAAATCATCACGACATCGACTATGAGTTGCAATGTCAGCCGAGCCCAAAGGACAATCAGCGGATCATGCAATCCGAAGACGACAGTACCCCACAGATGGTCGCGCATTCCGGCGCAGCGCACGTCCTGATCGTCGATGACGACGGCCAGATCCGGCACCTGGCAGCGAAGTTCCTGAGGACGAACGGAATGCGTGTGTCGCAGGCGCGTGATGGTGTCGAGATGCGCGAGATGCTGCGTTCCGCCGCAATCGATCTGGTCGTGCTGGACATCATGCTGCCGGGCCGCAACGGACTCGATCTATGCCGCGATTTGCGGGCCACCAGCGCCATTCCCGTGATCATGCTCACGGCAAAAGGGGATGATACGGACAGAATTGTCGGGCTTGAGGTGGGAGCCGACGACTATATCGCCAAGCCGTTCAATCCACGTGAATTGCTGGCGCGCATCAAGGCTGTATTGCGCCGAAGCAGGGCACCAGGTGTTGTCGGCACCGGGGCCGCGCAACGCGGCTTCCGTTTTGATGGCTGGATAGTTGATCTGCTGCGCCGGGAACTGACAAACCCGGATGGCGTTCTGGTCGATCTCTCTGGTGGCGAATTCGATCTGCTGCTCGCATTTCTTGAAGCGCCAAACCGCATCCTGTCGCGCGACCATCTGCTCGATGCCGCGCGCAATCGGGTGTCGGGCAGCTTTGATCGGTCCATTGATGTTCTGGTGAGCCGTCTGCGCAGCAAGTTGGAAAAGGGACACGCCAACGCTCCTGAAGCGATCAAGACCGTGCGCGGGGCTGGCTATCTGTTCCTGCCGAAAGTCGAGCCGAAATGAGGCATTGGCTCGACACACTCACCAACCGCACGATTCTGCTGTTGCTGATCGGCATTGGCCTCGTCCATTTCGTGAGCCTCTATGCCTACCAGGTTGCGCTCGATCAGGAGATGTCCAGCGCAGGTGAAGCGCGGCTCGCCGACCGCCTGCTGACCATCAGGCAGGCCGTGATGCGCGTGGCACCCAACGAGCGAGAACCAGTGGCACACGAATTCTCGGGAGGAGCAGTCGAGGCGCACTGGAGCCGCACCGAGCACGCTATTCCCGGTGGCCCCGGATCAACGGAATGGGATGGCCTGAAGCGCCGCCTGCGTGAACTGGCCCCCGAGCTTGGCGGATCACAGGTCATCATCGGAGCAAACCGCAAGCTTGAGAGCGATCCACATCTTGCACTCATTTCCCTGCAATTGCCCGATGAAAGCTGGGTCAATGTCAGTCTTTTCGCCCGGATGACGCCGCAGACTGGCAATCATGGCACGATCCTTTCGACAACACTGATGGCACTGGGCGTGATCGGTATTTCCATCCTCCTGGTGCGCTGGATGACGCAGCCCCTGAGCACGTTCGCCGATGCGGCACAACGTCTGTACCGTGGCACGGAGACGGTTTCTGTGCCCGAAGAAGGCCCACGAGAGGTACGTGAACTCGCCAGCGCCTTCAATGACATGCAAGCGCGCATCAAAACGCTGATCGATGGCCGGACACATGCACTGGCGGCTGTCTCGCATGATTTACGGACGCCGCTGACGCGGTTGCGCCTCAAGACAGAGGATGTCGGCGATGGACCTCTGGGCAATGCCATGCGGGCGGACCTGAGCGAAATGGAAGCTATGATCGACCAGACGCTGGCCTATCTGCGGGGCGACCGCTGCGATGAAGAGTTCAGGCAGATTGACCTGACGGCGCTGCTTGAGACGCTGGTGGATGATGCCAGCGATGCAGGCAGCAGCAGCACGCTTGCAGGCCCGCCGAAGCTGGCCATCAAGGCACGTCCATTGGCGCTGAAGCGGGCCTTCTCCAACCTGATACAGAATGCCGTAACATATGGTGGAGTTGCGCGTCTGACGCTCGTGCAGACAGGGAAGAACGCCGAAATCGTGATCGATGACGATGGGCCGGGCATTCCCGCCGATCAGGTCGAGGCGGCGTTCGCCCCTTTCACACGCCTCGAAACCTCACGCAGCAAGGAGACCGGCGGCTTCGGCCTTGGACTGACCATCGCACGCACGATCGTGGATGGGCATGGCGGCAGCATCAGCCTTGCCAATCGTTCCGAAGGTGGCTTGAGCGTGACGGTGCGCTTGCCGTTGACGGGGCCGGATGCGTCAAGGCCCTGAATTCCAGCAACACTTTGTTACACTCGCGCAATTAACCTGAAAGCTTCTGGCGGATATCTAACGATCCATGATGGTCCGGTTCTGCGGACCTGACCGGGTTGATGCATGATCCTGACCAAGCTCCGCAGTCTGTTGCTGATCGTCGCGCTGATCGGTCTGACGCTCTCCGGTATCGAACGGGGATTTGCCCATGACGGGCATGATCATGGTGCTCCGCCTACACCTGTTTCCACCACGATCGCGCCACGCGTCGATGCCTCTTCCACCTTGTTTGAATTGATCGGCGTTTTGCGGGACGCGAAGCTCACGCTCTATCTCGACCGTTTCGTCACAAACGAACCGGTCAAGGATGCCGAGATCGAGGTCGAGACGCCCAATGGCGCTGTGAAGGCGACACCCAACCCCGACGGGACATTCTTCGTCGATGCGGCTTTTGCGACGAAGGGCGTGCAATACGATCTGATCTTCACAGTTACAGCGGCAGGTGAGGTGGATGTGCTGACCGGCGGGTTGACAATACCTGCCGACAATGGCGGTGCGCCAACAGCAAACGGGACATCGTCCTGGGTCGGATCAGCCATTGCGCAAGGTTTGCGGGACCGCGTCGCTGCCTCAGATCTGTCATTGCCAGCGGTGGCCGTCATCGCATTCATTCTCGGATTGCTGGTTGCGCGGTTTGGACGGAGAACAGCCACTGTTGCCTTTGCCGTAGGCTTTGTCCTTTCGACTCTCAGTGCAGCGCCATCGGCGCAAGCCGCAGAGATCGCCGCTTCAGCCACCAATATTGCGCCCGTTGATCTCGCACAGCGCTTTCCCGATGGCTCGGTATTCGTTCCCAAAGCGACGCAGCGCATTCTGGCGATCCGCACCATCATGGTCGTGAGCGAAGAACACCGCAGGGCGGTATCGCTGCCGGGGCGGGTTATCTCCGATCCCGCCGCCAGCGGCAATGTGCAGGCCTCAGTCACTGGACGGTTATCACCGCCGCAAGGCGGATTTCCGCGTCTTGGCACGCGAGTCAAGGCGGGCGACGTGCTGGCACTGGTGCAACCAGCCATCGGTTCAGCAGACATCACGACACAGCAGCAGCAGGCCCGCGAGCTGGACCAGCAGCTGGCGCTCGTACAGCGTCGGCTGGAGCGGTTGCGCCCCATTGCCAATGTTGTGGCGCGCTCGCAAATCGAGGACGCTGAACTTGAGTTGAAAGGTTTGCAGAACCGCCGTGCCAACCTGGAATTGGCACAGAAGCGCGAACCGGAGAAGCTGCACGCGCCCGTCGACGGGGTCATCGCCTCCGCCACAGCGTCACCGGGACAGGTCGTCGAAACCAATGCCGTGATCTTCCAAATCATCGACCCCGCGAAGCTTTGGATCGAGGCCCTGACGTTTGATGCGATGGCCGGAACCCGCAATGCTGCTGCACGGCTTGGCGACGGCCGCGCTCTCAAGCTTGAGTATCAGGGAACGGGCTTTGCCGAACGTAATCAGGCGATCCCGATCCACTTCGCCGTGAACGAAGACACGCGTGGCCTGCGTATGGGCCAGCTTTTGACGGTCATTACCGAAACCGAAGAGACCCGCACCGGCATTGCAGTCCCACGCGCAAGCGTCGTGCGCGCTTCCAACGGGCAAGCGCTGGTCTTTGAGCACGCGAATGCCGAGCGGTTCATTCCACGCGAAGTCCGTGTGGAGCCGTTGGATGGGGAGCGGGTCATCATCGTCAGCGGCATCGCTGCTGGCAAGCGCATCGTGACGCAGGGCGTCGAACTCCTCAACCAGATCCGTTGACGCAAGATGTTCAATTCTCTCGTCACGCAGTCCCTTCGCAACCGTCTCATGGTGCTGGCGCTCGCCGCCGTGCTGGTGATCTACGGCGCGTTCACGGCCACCAAACTGCCGGTGGATGTCTTTCCCGATCTCAACAAGCCGACCGTGACGATCATGATCGAGGCGGAAGGGCTGGCGCCGCCGGAAGTCGAGCAGCTGGTGACCTTCCCCATCGAGACACAGATGAACGGGTTGCCTGGCGTCACACGGGTGCGCTCAGTGTCGGGGGTCGGTCTCTCCATCGTCTACGTGGAATTTGACTGGGGCACGGATATATACCGGAACCGCCAGCAGATTGCAGAACGGCTGGCTTTGGTGCGTGACCAGTTGCCCGCCAATGTCACGCCACAGATGGGGCCGATCAATTCCATCATGGGCCAGATCCTGCTGGTCGCCATGACAGGACCGGACACTGTCTCACCCATGGAGATGCGCGAGATCGCGGATTTCACCATCCGCCCGCGTCTCCTCACCATTCCGGGCGTGGCGCAGGTCATTCCCATCGGCGGCGAAGTCCGCCAGTTCCGCGTGGCACCCAATCCAGCAGCCCTGCGCGCGCTGGGCGTCACCATGGAGCAAGTCGAGCGCGCGCTCGCCCAGTTTGGCACCAACACCGGTGGCGGATTCACCGACCAGTACGCGCGCGAATTCCTGATCCGCAATATCGGTCGCACGCTGAAGCTCGAAGATCTCGGCTCTATTGCCGTGGCAACGGTCAAGGGCCGTCCGGTTTATCTCAATCAGGTGGCAGAGATTGGATTCGGCGCACGCCTCAAGCGTGGCGAAGCGGGCTACATGGGCAAGCCTGCTGTCATCCTGTCTGTCGAAAAGCAGCCTGACATAGACACCGTGACATTGACCCGGCAGGTCGAAGCCGCGCTCAGAGATATTACCGCGACACTGGGCAACGGCATCAAGGCGGACAATATCCTCTTCCGGCAGGCCAGCTTCATCGAGACATCCATCAGCAATGTCCGGACCGTGCTGATGGAAGCCGTGGTCGTGGTCGCCATCGTGCTTTTCGCCTTCCTGCTGAATGTTCGCACTACCGTGATCTCGCTGACCGCAATCCCCGTCTCGATCCTTGGCACCGCCGTCGTCTTCCATCTCATGGGCCTGTCCATCAACACCATGACCCTTGGTGGCCTCGCCATTGCCATCGGCGAGCTGGTGGATGATGCCGTCGTGGATGTGGAGAATATCTTCCGGAGGCTGCGCGAGAACCGAGAGAAGGGCAATCCGCGCTCGGTCTTCGATGTGGTTGTGGGAGCCAGCCAGGAGGTTCGCTCCGGCATCGTCTACGCCACGATGATCATCATCCTTGTTTTCGTGCCACTGTTCGCGCTCACCGGCATCGAAGGGCGGCTGTTCGCCCCCCTGGGCAAGGCCTACATCATCTCGATCCTGATGAGCCTCATCGTCTCGATCACGCTGACACCTGTGATGGCTTATTATCTGTTGCCAGGTCTCAAGAGGCTGGACCAACATGAAAGCTGGCTCATCCGAAAGCTCAAAGCTGGGAACCGCATCCTTCTCAATCTCAGTTTTCGCAATCCCCGCTGGCTGATGACGCTTGCAGGCTCTGCAGTATTCGCCGCCGGGATTGCCGTGACGCTGCTTCCACGCGCTTTTCTGCCGCCGTTCAACGAAGGTTCCTTCACAATCAATCTGCTGTTCAATCCCGGGATATCGCTGGCGGAAAGCCACCGTGTCGGTTTGATCGCGGAAAAACTCATTCTGGATATCCCTGAAGTCCGCCAGGTCGGGCGCCGCACAGGACGGGCCGAGCTTGACGAACATGCCGAGGGCGTTCACGCCTCCGAGCTCGACGTCGATCTGAAAAGCTCTGCACGACCGAAGGAAGAGATTGTTGCAGACATCCGCAACAAGCTCGCAGTCCTTCCGGTTTCCACAAACATCGGCCAGCCCATCTCGCACCGGCTGGACCACATGCTGTCAGGTGTGCGGGCGCAGATCGCGTTGAAGATTTACGGCGAGGATCTCGATGTGCTGCGACAGGTCGCGGCCCAGATGCGTGACAAGCTTGCTGCCATCCCGGGCGTAGTCGATTTGCAGATCGAGAAGCAGGTGCGCATCCCGCAGCTTGAAATCACGGTCGACTATGAGAAAGCCGCCCTCTACGGCGTGCAGCCCGCGCATGTTACGGAGCAGCTGGAGCGCTTGTCCAACGGCAGGGTTGTCTCGAAGCTCGTGGACGGCAACCGCCGCTTCGATGTCGTCATGCGCCTGCCTGATGCCCTGCGCACGACGCAGGCGCTGGCCGACATGCTGATCGAGACACCCATCGGCTGGGTGCCGATCCGCCAGCTTGCCGATGTCCGCGAGACGGACGGTCCCAACCAGATCCTGCGCGAGAACGGCAAGCGCCGCATCGTTGTGCTCGCCAACAGCGACGGCAAAACGGACATGGCGCAGATTATTGCTGATATCCGACGTTTGCTGGCCGCCAACACCTTGCCGCGCGGCACATTTGCTAGCCTAGAAGGCACATTCCAGGCTCAGGAAGAGGCAACGCGGACCATCGGGCTACTGTCGCTGATCTCACTCGCCATGATTTTTGCGATCCTCTACAGCCGCTATCGTTCAACAGTGCTGGCGCTCATCATCATGGGTAGCGTGCCGTTGGCACTGATCGGGTCGGTGACGGCACTCTGGTGGTCCGGCCAGCCACTTTCCGTGGCCTCCATGATCGGCTTCATCACTCTCACAGGCATTGCGGCCCGTAACGGCATCCTCAAGTTCAGCCACTACATCAATCTGGCGATTCACGAGGGGCTTCCCTTCGGGCGCGCGCTTGTCATGCGCGGCAGTCTGGAGCGGCTGACACCGGTTCTGATGACGGCTCTGTCAGCGGGAGTGGCGCTGGTGCCGCTGATGATCGACGCCCATGCGCCGGGCAAGGAAATCCTGCATCCGGTCGCAATCACCATCTTTGGCGGTCTCGTCAGCGCGACAGTGCTCGACACGTTCCTGACGCCGGTGCTGTTCCTGCGCTACGGCGAGAAGCCGCTGAAGCGGTTGCTGGACAGCGTGAGGGCGGAATCTGCCGATCGACCCCATTCGCCACAATCCACGCCTAAACCCATCGAAGCATTCTGATCCCTGACAGACAAAGGAAACGCTCCCATGCGCACCACCTCTCTCGCACTCGCAGTCTCCCTGCTGGCCTCAACCGCATTCGCGCACGAGCCTCGCAGAGGGCCAAATGGTGGTGATCTGGTTGATGCCGGGGCTTACCACATCGAGGTTGTTGGCAAAGGAACCGCCGTTGATGTCTACGTCAGCGATAGTCTGGACCGCCCGTTGCCCGCGACCGGCTTCAAGGCTCTCGCTATCATTGTCATCGACGGCAAAACGCAGCGTGTCGCGCTGGAGCCTACAGCCGACGGCAAGGTGCTTACGGGTGTAGCTCCTGCAGCCATCAAGACCATCAAGGGCGCTGTCCAGCTCACCGACAAGGATGGCAAGACCACGACCGGCAGGGTCAACTGATCATGGGAACCGCTGCCCACGTCAGGCGTTTCAACCAAAAGACAGCCAAAGGATCAAAACCATGAGATACTTCAGGACATGCGTCATCATCGCAACACTGGCGGTGGCATGGCCCACGCTGGCTCAGCATCAGGGCCACCAGATGCCGGCTGCCAACCCCCATGCCGGTCACACCATGCCGGGCATGAAATCAGATATGCCCATGAAATCAGCCATGCCCATGCAATCAACCACGCCAATGAACGAGGCCTCAAAGGCCTTCGCTGCTGCCAATGCGAAGATGCACAAGGACATGACAATCGTGTTCTCGGGCAATGCCGACGTCGATTTCGCCAAAGGCATGATACCACACCACCAGGGTGCCATCGACATGTCGAACACAGTGCTCAAGCACGGCAAGGATGCCGCCGTGCGCAAGTTGGCGAATGACATCATAACCGCCCAGAAGAGCGAGATTGCCCAGATGGCGGCCTGGCTGGCAAAGAACGGATCCCAGGCACCTTACGGTGAAGCTGTTGCCGCTTCCAAAGCCTTCAGCGACGTGAATGCCAGAATGCATACCGACATGACCATGAGCTTCACTGGCAATGCCGATATCGATTTTATGACGGGCATGATTCCTCACCACGAAGGCGCAGTCGCCATGGCCAAGGTGCTGTTGCAATTCGGCAAGGATGCAGAACTGCGCAAGCTGGCGGATGATGTGGTGCGCACTCAGAATGAGGAGATATCCACGATACGCGCATGGCTGAAGAAGGCCGGTGGATGAATCTGGGGGCTCGCGTGGTCAGCAGTTCAGGCGAAGCAAAAAGACTTGGCTCGGTTTGCTTGAACAACCCGGCGCAATTTATAGGTGGTTTCTGCCCTTGGTTATGACGCAAGCGGGTTGAATGCCGCGCATTGATGTGGGCCTGATCCCTGTCTCTCATCCCAGGCGCTGGAGTGGCCTCCAGTCGTTGTGGAAGTCCAGATACTTTCAGACGGGAATGCGGGCGTAGGGCACGCTGGCGTAGCCCTTCAGGTTGACCCTCTCGCTCCGACCAAGCAATCCCAAACCGTGACAGCGGTTGAGTGCAGATTTTGGGGCGAGCGTGACCGCTCAGCCCGCATTCATTCCGTTCTCACGCGTGCCAGGCCGTGACGAGCTGCTTCTGCTCGCCCAGTCCCTCGATGCCAACGCGCATCACGTCTCCTGGCTTCAGGAACTTCGGTGGCTTCATGCCCAGCCCGACGCCCGGTGGCGTGCCGGTGGTGATGACGTCGCCCGGCAGCAGTTCCATGAACTGCGACATGTAGGACACGATGTGCTTGATGCTGAAGATCATCGTCTTGGTCGAGCCGTTCTGCACCCGCTCGCCGTTGAGATCGAGCCACATCGCCAGCTTCTGCACGTCCTTGATCTCGTCCTTGGTGACGAGCCATGGGCCGATGGGTCCGAAGGTGGGGCAACCTTTGCCCTTCATCCACTGCCCGCCGCGCTCGATCTGGTACTCACGCTCGGAGACATCGTTGCAGATGCAGAATCCGGCGATCACGTCCATGGCGTCCTTCTGCGACACGTAGGACGCGCGGCTGCCGATGATGATGGCGATCTCGACCTCCCAATCGGTCTTCTTCGATCCCTTGGGGATCATCACCTCGTCGTTCGGCCCCATGATGCAGGACGTCGACTTGTTGAACAGGATTGGCTCCTTGGGGATGGCCGCGCCGGTTTCCGCCGCGTGATCGGCGTAATTCAGTCCAACCGCATAGAAATTCGGGACGCTTCCGACGCAGGGGCCAAGCCGCGGCTTTCCACGCACAACGGGGAGCTTGGCCAATTTCGCCTTGGCAATCTTTGCCAGGCCGGCGGGCGAAAGAATGGATCCAGCGATATCGGGCACAATCTCGGACAAATCCCTGATTTTGCCGTCAGCATCAACAATTCCGGGTTTTTCCTTGCCCGGCTTGCCCCAGCGCACGAGTTTCATGGGCAGTATCCTTTTTTGGATGTCGAATGAAAAATCATGCGACAATTTATACACAGGGAGCAACAGTGGAATCGCTGATCCAGGCTTCGCAAGAGACGTTTGAGGGATTGCGGCGGCATTGTGTTGCAAAGCGGCAACGTCTCCTGGGTTTCGTGTCTTTACACTCCTTAAACCATGCCGGAAGCTGGCGAAGGCCATTGATCAGGTCGTCCCGGGCGTGCAGTGTTTACATAGAAACCAAATCGTCCGACTCGTGAGTTGCGAGTACGTGAAAAAAATCGAGGAAGCTTATGAGCCGTTCACTCCTTAACAAACTCCTCCTAGCCGGTTCATCGGCGACCGTGATCGCACTCGCTGCGTCGAGCGCCATGGCAGCAGGCTTTTCCAGCCGCCAGCAGAGTGTAACGGGCCAAGGCTTTTCTTTTGCCGGTGCCGGTACAAGTGCATTTGGCATTGGCTCGATGTTCTGGAATCCAGCCAACATCACCAACTTCGAAGGCCGCCGCAGCGAATACAACTTCACGCTGGTGCTGCCGAATTTTTCGGTGTCAGCTGATCGCCTCGCAGGCGCCGGTCCTCTCACAGGTCTCAATTTCTTTGGGCCACCACCAGGTGTGCCGGTCATCGGTCAAATTGGGTCGGGCAACATCAATCAGGGTACGTTGACCACAGCGAGCTACAATTCCTACCAGGTCAATGACAAAATCTGGCTTGGCCTTCAAACCGGCACGCCTTTCGGCAGCAGGACGAAAGTGGATCCAGGCTTCTCGGGCTCAGCGTATGGAACGTCGACAGTCGTTCGTGCAATCGCGATCACGCCGACCATGGGTTACAAGATCAATGACTGGATAGCAGTTGGCCTTGGTGTTACCGCCCAACAGCTGAATTTGACACTTAATAGTGGCGACCCTCGCTTTGCCGCTCCCGCATTGGGGGCCGCAGGTGCCGCCTTGGGCAGCCTTACACGCTTGAAAGGTGATGCCTTTGGCTTTGGTTGGACAGCTGGTTTAACCTTGAAGCCTGTTCAGGGAACAGAAATCAGCCTCGGTTATCGTTCGCACATCCGTCACAAGGTCGAAGGTGAGGCCGACGTCTCGGGACCGCTGGCGGCATTGGACCCAACAAGAGCATCACGCCTGATTAGTGCGAATGTCAATTTGCCAGAAATTGCGACGCTGGGCATCAAGCACGACCTCAACGCAAATTGGACCCTGACTGGTACGGCACAGTGGACAAACTGGAGCCGAATCTCGACAGCCCCGGTAGTAAGCCGTACGACCGGCTTGCCAATCAGCGGGTTGGGTTTCCGATACAAGGATGAGTGGTTCTTTGCTGCTGGCGCCGAGTACAAGTATAGCCCGTCATGGAAGTTCCGCGCTGGTGTAGCCTATGAAATATCGCCGATCGATGATGAAAATCGTGGTGTGCGCGTTCTGGACTCGAACCGTATCTGGTTGTCTGTCGGTGCTGGCTACAAGTTCAGCGAGAAGCTCGATATGGACTTCAGCTACAGCCATATCTTTATAAAGAGCGGCAAGGTCGATATCGTTGGTGCAGGCAGCCCGTTCAATCCGATCGGCAACCCCGCTGCCAACACCGTTCTCCAGTTCAACGGTCGCTCGAAGGGTTCGATCGATATCGTGTCCTTCTCGCTCAAGTACCGTTGGGATGACCCATCACCGTCGGCAGCGCCAATCGTCAAGAAGTTCTGATCTCGCAAGGGGTCGATTGAGAATGAAAAGCCGGGCAATTGCCCGGCTTTTTTGTTGTTTTGAATGGAACTCCTGGTCAATAGCCCATAAAAAAGCCGCCCAAAGGCGGCTTTGACTGCTGAAACCGGAAAAGTATCAGCGCTTCTTGCGAGCAGCCAGACGCTGCGCTTTCCAGTCCATCTGATCCATGATGGCGCGGGTCACGAGATTGGCGCGGGCTGCTTCGCGTGCCGCGCGTTCTGCCTCGATCTGGGCCTCGCGCGCCGCGCGTTCCGCAGCTTCCTGGGCATCGCGCTCCGCCTTGAGTTTGGCCTTGATGGCATCCTCGGCGGCTTTGGCAGCAGCTTTGGCAGATTCTCGCTCTTCTCGTGCCCGAAGAACCGCGGAGCGTTCAGCCTTGCGGGCAACCACGTCAGGGTCGTCCACTGTCGGGCGATTCTTGAATTTTTCGAGGAGGGCTTTGCGGGCTTCGGCCGCAGTGGTCACGCGGTCGGAATAATTGTTGTAGCTGAACTTCGGCAAGTCAGATCCCTGTAGTGGCGATTGTGCATTGAAAAAAATTGTCGATGTTTATCAATCAACGACGCTGCCACATAAGCCAATATGCGGGTGAAATCAATCACTCAAGCGCTGGACAGCCCCGCGAAAATTGAACCCCTGGCTGCAAGTACAGCGGCAGCGGTGGCAAAATCGGAATTGGCAAGTGCCAATGCGCTGTGCGGAAGGGCTTCGCGCATGGATGCAAGCACCACGGGGTGCAGCGTCGAGGCGCGTCCTGCAAGGCCGATTCGCTTCTTCCCGACGCGCCCCTCCAGCATCGTGGCCAGCAAGGCAAGCTCGCGCCCAGCTTCCGCCAGCACGGCCAGTGCCACGGGGTCATTGACAGCCGCGGCAGCGGCGACGGGAAGGGCCAACATCCCGATGTCACCACGGTCAAGGCCATAGAAGGCTTGCCGCACGGTAGGCCAATCCAGTCCGCCCAGCGCCTGCGCCATCTCCTGCCCAAGCCGCGAAGACCAGCCGCTGCCAGCCTTGCTGTCCTCTGCGCGCAGAATCCGCCGCAATGCCGTGACTGCGATCCAGTAGCCGCCACCCGCGTCGTCGATCAGCACGCCTTTTCCTCCTGCCGTCAGCAGTGTGCCATCCTCTGTCAGATGGGCGGCAATGGAGCCTGTGCCGGCATACACGACGATGCCCTCGCCAGGCGGGAAGAGCGCTCTGCAAGCCAGCTCGATGTCGCTCGTCACGGCGATGCGTGATGCGCCGAAGGCCGACGCGAGCCAATCCTGCACGAGGCGTGCTTCGGACGCGTGGCGCGAAAGCCCGGTGACACCCGCCACGATGGCATCGACAGGGCCGGACAGCGTGAAGATGGCCTCGATGGCGGCTTTGGCCTGAGCCTGCATCTGCGGGCGGAAGAGATGACCGGAAAAGCCGTTGACGGCTCCTGAAGCCTCCCGGCTGCCATCGCTGCGGACGAGGCTCCACCGCGTGGCACTGCCGCCCGCGTCAATGCCCAGATACTGCGCCAAGGACCATCCTCCCCCAGGCGATGTTGTGCCGGGTCACAGATCAGACGGCAATGCCCTTCTCACGCAGGAAGCGCGCGGCACCGGGATGCCAGGGAACGACGCGGTTCTTCGGCGCATTCGACAGCGTTGTACCCACGCCCACGCCCTTGGTGGCGGAAACGACACTGTCCGAACCAAGAATCTCGCGTGCCAGCACATACGCTGTCTGCTCAGGCAGATCGGCATGGGCGATGATGACATTCCACGCCGCGACGGAGCGCAGAGGCTGCGTCTGCCCCTTGTAGGCATTCGCCTCGACGTCGCCCATGGCAAGATAGGGGAAGCGCCGCAGCATTGCCTCGATTTCAGCCCCGGTGAGGCCAAACACGACTGACTCAGCCGCGTTCACCACCCTGACGAGCGCGGGGATCGGAATGCTGGCGCCTTGCCAGAAGGCGTCGATGGCATCCGACAGATAGGCCGCCTCAAGCTCCGCCGAGGTGCCGTTCACAATGGTCACTTTGAGGCCCGTTACCTCCGCAAGGCCCTTGAAGAAGGCTTCCGCAGGTCCGCCTGCTGGCCCGACGCCCACCTTCTTGCCCTCAAGATCGGCCACCTTGGCGATGCCCTTGCTGGCCTTCGCGGCAACCTGGAACGATGTCTCGTACATCGGCGCAATCGCACGGATCGCGCCATGCTTGCGCCCAGCGAAAGGACCGATGCCGTTGATCGCCTCGTATGCCGATCCGATGAACGCCGTACCGATACGGTTGGCGGCAGCTTCCACTCCGCCAATATTCTCGATCGACCCCTTGGTCTGGACCACATCAAGCCGCAGCAGGCCGGTGGAGTTCACCACATTGGCGATGCCTTCGCCGTAGGGCAGGAACCCACTGCCGGGACCGGCTGTCAGGAATTCGAGTATCGGGGCTTGCTGCGCAAGCGCGGGGCGCAGGCTCGTGGCTGCGCCCGCAGCCATCAGAAAAAATCGGCGATTCATCATGGCAGCACACTCCTGTTCAGTGCAGCATCTGCCAAAGGCGCCAGGCCTACAAGCAAAACACGATAAGCCCACCGCATGGCGTGATGCGCGTGGCGGATGGCAAGGCGAGGCGCCAAAGCGAGAGGCGTTCACCTTGTCCGGTAAGCCTACCGGCAAGAGCCGTTTGTCGAGCCTCCCGCAACCCTGTATCTCTCATCTGGAAGTCAGGCATGTGCGAGGCCAAAGCGCATGTCTCTTCGAAAACCAACGGCGGCATCATGACACCCAAGACGCTTTCCATCGCGCTGATCCTGTTCACCGTGCTCACCAACGCGGCGGCGCAGATCATGCTGAAGAAGGGAATGCTGTCCTTCGGCACGCTTTCAGCGGGGGCAGGGGGAGCGGCAGGAGTCGCTGCAGGGGGTGCTTCAAGCGTTGTCGGCACGGCGTTGTCTGTGGTGTTCAGCCCCTGGGTCTTCGCCGGGCTGTGTCTTTTCGTGGTCAGCATGGCATCGCACCTGATCGTGCTCAGCCGCGTGCAGCTGTCCTTTGCCTATCCGTTTCTCAGCCTGGCCTATGTCGTTGTTGCAGCCTACGCCTTCTTCGTTTTTGGCGAGGATGTGGGTGCTGCCCGCATCGCTGGCATCGCGCTGATCATGGCGGGCACCGTTTTCATTTCCTTGAGCTGAGGGTTCGACATGCGTCATTTCATCATAGGTGGTGATGGTTTCGTGGGGCGGCAGCTCGCAGCTGACCTGCTGGCCATAGGCGAGCGCGTCGTGGCGGCCGATATCCAGAAGCTGCATCTGAAGCCGCATCCCAACCTGAGCTTCGTTTCCATCGACATCCGCAAGCGTGCAACGCTGGACGCGCTGGACTTTCAGCCCGGGGATGCGGTCTACAACATGGCGGCGAAGATGCTGTCACCCATCGTGACCCGGGCCGAGCGCCACGCGTTCTTCTGGCCCGTCAACCATCACGGTGTGGCCAACCTGCTGGACCGCATGGACGTGACGGGTGCGCGCCATCTCGTACAGTTCACGACCGACATGATCTACGGCCACACCCATGATATTCCCAAGCCCGAAAGCGCCCGCAAGGAGCCGCTTGGCGAATACGGCAAGTCGAAGCTGGCAACCGAGGAACTGTGCGCTGCCTGGCGGGCCAAGGGCTTCAACATCTCGATCTTTCGTCCGCGTCTGATCATCGGGCCCGGGCGTCTGGGCATCTTGGTCAAGCTGTTCAAGCTCATCGACCTCAGCTTGCCCGTGCCGATGATCGGCGGCGGCCGGAACCCTTACCAGTTCATCTCCGTCTTCGATTGTGCTTCGGCGGCGCAGGCGGCCTGGCGCGGTGGTTTTCCCAACCGCGAGTACAATCTGGGGTCTGACACCCCGCCATCGATCCGCACATTGCTGGGCGATCTGATCAAGGAAGCAGGCAGCTGGTCCGTGTTGGTACCGACGCCCGCGCCGCTGGTGAAGCTGACGCTGACCGCGCTTGATGCGATCAACCTGCCGATCATGGACCCCGAGCAGTATCTCATCGCTGACGAGACCTGCATTCTCGACACCTCGGCGCTGCGGCGTGATCTGGGCTGGGAGTCCAAACACCGTGACGAAGACATGCTGAAGGCCGCCTACCGCGAATACCGCGCCAGCAAAGGCACGACAAACACCGCAACCGTGACCGCGATGTAAAGACACTCCGGCCTCATCCTGAGCCTGTCGAAGGATGATCAAGCCAGACTCCAGGACCACCGACCTCGACCCTTCGACAAGCACAGGGTGAGGTCTCAGAGGATGAAGCGATGTCAGCTGCAATCAACCACAACCACCTGCCCAACCGCCCAAAGCTGCTGACCCTGGAGGAGGCGAAGGCGCTTCCGCTCAAGGAGGTGCGCAAGCTGTGGGCGGATCATCTCAATCCGGGTCAGTTGCACTTTCTGGGCCTGCTCGGCTTTGACCGCGTCCTGATCGACCGGGCTGAAGGGCCTTACTACATCGACCAGAACGGGCGGAAGATACTCGACTTTTTCGGTGGCTTCGGTTCCGTCGCCTTCGGCCACAACCACCCCCGCATCGTGGCGGCCCGTAAGAAATTCGAGGAAGAAAGCCGTCAGGATATCTGCATGGCCTTCATGTCACAGTATGCCTCGGTGCTTGCGCACAATCTGGCACAGATCGCACCGGGCGATCTCGACATGGTGTTTCTCGGCTCATCAGGATCAGAGGCCATGGAGGCCGCACTCAAGATCTGCGAGCAGGCTCAAGGACCAGACCGCGCGACCATCGTCTATGCCGAGAATTCCTTCCACGGAAAGACCAAGGGCACGCTCGCCATCACCGATGGTCCGCTTTACCGCCAGCAATTCAAGGTCACCACGAACACCCGGCGTGTTCCCTTCGGTGACCTCGAAGCGGTCCGCCTTGCCTTCGAAAGCGATCCGACCATCGGTACCATCGTGCTGGAGACGATCCAGGGTGGGGGCGGCATCAATCAGGCACCGACTGCCTTCTGGCAAGGTCTTCGGGCACTGTGCGACAAGCACAATGTGCTGTGGATCGCCGACGAGGTGCAGTGCGGCATGGGACGCTCAGGGCGGTTCTTCGCCTTCGAGCATCACGGCGTCGTGCCGGATGTGACGGCGCTCGCCAAGGCACTTGGCGGCTCCAAGACGGCGATGGCCGCCATGATTGCGCGCCGTAGCGTCTTCATGAAGGCTTATGGCGTTCCCAAGACCGCTCTCGTCCATGCGCCCGCCACCTTTGGCGGCATCGGCGAGGGCTGTGCCACCTCGATTGAAGCCCTGAATATCCTCTACGACGAGAATCTGATCGAGAACGCCGCCGCGCAGGGAACATACCTGCTCACACGCCTCAAGGGGCTGGTCTCGAAATACCCTGCGCTCCTGAAGGAAGCACGCGGGCAGGGCCTGATGATCGGTGTCGAGTTCAATGATATCAGCCAGGCCCTGCCATTTGGCCTGAAGCAGATGGTGGCTTTGCTTGATGACAAGCTGAAGGGGTCACTCTGCGGCTTTTTCGGTGCCTTGATGCTGGCGCAGAAGGGGATGCTGGTGGCGTTCACCGAGTACAACCGCAACGTCATACGCCTTGAGCCGCCGTTGACCATCACGCGGGAACACGTGGACGCTTTCGTCAGCGCCTTCGATGACATACTGGCGCGTGGCGTCACAGGCATCGTCAAAGATTATCTCGCCCTCAAGATGGCAGGGTAAGGGTCAGTTCCCGCTCAATCCTTGACCAGCATGTTGAAGCAGGGCGTCAGCGCCACCAGTCTGCGTCCCGCGAGAGAGGGTGCATAGGCCTGGGCGATGGCGTTGCGCGCTTCCGTCACGGGGCACAGAGGCAGCAGGATCGCATCGGCCGAGGCAATCTCTGAAATGACGTGTGCCCCCAGCTTTGCCAGCGTACGCGTCGGATCATTGCCAATCGACATGTCAGCCAGCGGCAAGCGCTGCAGGATAACGGGCAGCGGGTCCACGAAATCGAGCGTCACGATGCGCTTGAAGAATTTATCGTTGGCTTGCTCGTAGGCGCGGACGGCTTCTGCTGCCTGCTGCACGCTGACCAGCCAGCTTGCCTGGAAATCGATCTCGGAGAACAGAATATAGGATGGCAGCACGCCGCTCTTGGCGAACCGCTCGTAAGATGCACGCGCGGCGGGATAATGCGAGAGCATCGCGCGTGACTGGCGCATGATGTCCGGCTTCACCGACACCCGGCCAACCGGACCAAGCAGCGGAGCCTGCAAGGGCTCGTATCCCGGAGCAGAGGCAATCGTGCGGATCGCCCGGTGCAGCACCGATATCGGGGTGGGCAGAACGGTTGCGGCAATCAGCAGGAGCGCCAGCGCATCCCGATGTTGCCATGGCGTCGGCATGGTTCGGAACGTCAGCAGGATCGCGGGCCAGATCAGGATGAACTCATGGCTGCCTGTGTTTTGCGTCTCGAAGACGATGCCCGCGAGCAGCAGGGAAAGAAGCCAGAACCAATGTGTATCGAGAATGTTCCGCAGCGCCTGAAAGCTCTTTTCGCGCCATGCCTGGTTCAGATTTGCACCAAAGGCGTCGCGTCCGCGCCAGAACAGCAGCAGCAGCAAGGCTCCAGCGGCAGCGACCACGTCAAACTTGACGGACAGCACCGTGAGGATGCGCGGAACAAGTGCGCTGGTGTTCATTCTGATCAGTTCGATGATGTCGACGATGTAGGCCGAGATCAGTCCATTGCGCCATTCGATTCCGGCGAAGATCAGCCCAAAGCCCGCCGCCGCAGCCAGGCAAGCCCGCAACGCCAACCGCCCTGCCAGCAGCGCGTGGATCACCAGCAAGACCCCCACCACGAATCCTGTGATCTTCACCATGAACAGCGCGGATAGAAGCGCCCCCGCGATCACTGACGCCTTCGTCCTGTTCTCGACGAACAGGAGATTGGCGGCCAGCACGTAGAGCAGAAGCGCTACATGGCGGTTGTAATTGCCGTAACCATCGAAGCCGGGCGAAGGATAGAGTTCCAGCCCGTTGATCGGAACAAGCGCGAAGATGGCGAAGGGAATTGACAGCGCCAGCGCCTCGGCGCGGGATCGCTTCTGTGCGTCCAGAACGATCACTGCCATCAGCGGCAACGCGATGATCAAGATGGCGTAGTGAACAGCCAGCAACGTGTGCGCGGCGGGAAAAACCTTGGTGACCAGAATGTACAACGCGTAACCGAGCGATCCCACCGGCACGAAGAAATCGATATGCGGAAGCTGTCCCCGGCTGACCCGGTAGGCTGTATCCACATAAGTATAGAGATCCCAGTAGTTGGGTCCGATCGGCAGGCGCAGCGGAAGCACAAGCAGCACGAGGACCGCACCCAAGAGCAAGACCAGTGGCGAGAACGGATGGCGCAGGACGCTCATGCCGCGGATTTCCTTCGCTGGCGGTCACCTGCGACCTGTTGTTCGGCCACAAGACCAACACGATCCGCGAAGCGAGAGCGTGCCATCGGATCCATGTGGTGGCGGAACCCCTGCATCGCGGGGAAAGATGCGGCGAAGGTTTCCGCGCTCATGTGTGCGTCCTTGTAGGGGTTCACCCGACCACCGGCATCGATTGTCAGGGCATCAAGCCTGTCGAGCAGGGCATCGGTTCGCGCACCAAGAGAGGGAAAGTCCAGCGTCAAGGTGGCACCCGCCCTGGGGAAGGACATCAGGCCTGCCGCGGGTCTGTCAGCGAAAATCTTGAGCACTGTCAGGAACGATCCCTGCCGTGCCCTGTGTGTTTCCTCCAGCATCGCGGCGAAGGTCCGCTCCGCAGCCGCAAGCGGAATTACACTTTGGTGCTGGCGCAGACCACCGGGGCCGTAAAGCCTGTTCCAGCGACCGACAGCATCGAGCGGGAAGAAAAAAGATGTGAAATCCACCGCCGTGCTGCCCGCGCGGGACAAGGCGCGATGGCGATAAAGCCGGTTGAATGCTCCAAGACTCCAGCGGTTGATCAGCGGCAGGGGAGGCGTGAACGGCACCGACAGCAGCGGTCTCCCGCGATGTGGAGGGAACTTGCCAGATTCCAGATGGTTGGCGCGTAGCAGCACACCCCGTCCAAGCCGCGATCCTGTGGCCAGGCTATCGATCCACGCCACGGAATACGCATGGCTGACGTCTGATTGTGGCGCGAGCCTGAAAAAATCTGCAAGGCCATCAAGCGCCAGTGTTTCCTGCATCACGTTTGGTGATGGCGTGCGCATGAGCTGTATTGTGGCCGAAAGGATCAGCCCTGTGAGACCCATCCCTCCGATCGTCGCGTGGAACAGCGCGGCGTTGTGCTCGCGCGAACAGGTCAGATGGGTGCCATCGGAACGGAGCAGTTCGATCGACAGCACATGCTCACCGAAAGTTCCCATCACGTGGTGGTTCTTGCCATGGATATCGTTGGCGATGGCGCCACCCAGCGTGATGAACCGCGTGCCAGGCACGACCGCTGGAAACCAGCCATGAGGGATGATGTGTGACAGCAAGTCCGAAAGCAGCAGTCCCGCTTCGGCCTTGACCACGCCTGTTGCCGGATCAAACCCCAGCAGGCTGCTGAGCCCCCGCATGTCGATCAATGTTCCATCACGAGCAGGCAGACAGCTGTCGCCATAGCTGCGCCCGTTGCCGAAAGCGAGCCAAGGCCCTTGCGGCAACGCCAGTGTATCGCGCGTGGTGGGACGCACGACCGGCGCAGCGCCCGCGTTCAATCCACCCCAGGATTGAAAAGGTGTCGCCTTTGCCATCGCCGGTCAGGTCGCCAGGAAAAAGACAAGAGCGACGATCGCGCCCATCAGATGGCTGCGCCAGTCCTTGATGATGAAATAGATCGGATCGTCCGGCAGTTCACGGCGTTTCGCAAGCACCCAGATCCGGCCGATCACGTAAAGCACGATCGGACAGACAAGCCATATCAGTTCGCGGTGTTTGTAGAGGCCGGACTTTCCCGCGCCTTCCACGAAAAGGGCCAGAACGATCACAGCGGCAAAGCCACTGGCGACGCCAAGCTGTGACAGCATGTCAAGATCGCCGCGGCGGTAGCCACGGCCCATCACGCGCTTCTCGTCAGGCTGCTCGGTCTCGACCGTATCGAGTTCGACATAGCGCTTCACCAGAGCCAGGCTCAGGAAAAGGAACATCGAGAAGGCCAGCAGCCAGTTCGAGATTTCAATGGGCCCAGCGGCATTGCCCGCAAGAATCCGCAGCGTGTAGCAGCCCGACAATGCCAGCACATCGACCAGAAGCTTGCGCTTGAGGTAAAACGTATAAGCCAGATTCAGGGTAAAATAGACAGCCATCGTCACCGCGAACATGGGTGGCAGAAGGCTGGCGAGATAAAGCGCCAGCCCGACGAGAAACGGAAACATCATCAAGCCATGCGCGAGCGGGATGGCCCCGCTGGCGAAAGGTCTGCGATGCTTGGTGGGATGCCTGCGATCCTGATGCAGGTCCATGATGTCGTTCATCAGATAAATCGAGGACGCAACCAGACCGAAGCACAGGAACGCCAGCAGGGCATTGAGCATGGGCTGGGCTTCGAGGAATTGGTGCGACATCACGACGGGAACGAAGACGAGCACGTTCTTCGACCATTGCTGCAAGCGCATGGCCTTGATGTAGGCCACCACGCCGCCTTGGGGTGATACTGAAGCAGGCTGTTGCTGCAAGGTCACGGGTGCAGTTGAGCCTGGCAACAGCCCGAGATGGCGCAGGATATCGTCCTTCCAGCCCGAGGGGAGCGCACTGCCAATCTCGATCGGTTGCCCAAGGGCAAGGCGCTCACGCAGGGTGTTGATCCGGGCATGATCATAGCGCAGCGCATCGGGATTGAACGGCAAGGCGCTCGTTTCACCCACGTTGCCCAGCAGGAAATGCACTGCGGCCATCGGCGATTGTCGCAATGCCAGCGCCAGAAACTCGATCCGTGAACCGGAGAGAACCAGATCACGTTCCAGCACAAGGCCGCGCGTTTCCTCATGCCGCGCCATGGCAAGAGAATCGCTCAACAATTGGCTTGCCGTATTCTGGTTCACCGAATTCGTCCCGCTCGTGAATATACGCTGTCTTATGGCACCATAATGCCTACGATTGGGTGCATTGGCATCCACAAAACTGCTTTTACCTTAACCCCGGATCACTGCGGCGGTTTACACGTTGGCCTGTTCGCCACGCATCAGCGAGGCGATACGCTCCGCCACCATGATGACTGGTACGTTGAGGTTGGCGCAGGGAATACTCGGGAAGAGCGATGCATCGCAGATTCGCAACCCATCCACCCCGCGCACCCGCCCCTGCTGATCCGTCACGGCCATGGCATCGCCGACCGCGCCCATCCGACACGTTCCGGAGGCGTGCCAGACGCCGATGACGGATTGGTCAAGATACTCATCGAGCGCCCGCTCGTCCGCCAAAAGGTCTGCCACTGTCGGCCCTTCGGCAGTCAGGCGGTTCAAGAACCGCGCCGCATACGGGCCACTGAGGTCGATGGCTGCGGCAGCCAATCCCGTGAGGATGCGGTTGCGCAGCGTTCTGGCGCCATACTGACGCGCTCGGTCCGACATGCGGGCGGGCTGCCCAGGGCCAGCGGCACCGGTTGCCGTGATCTCGACAGCCAGTCCCGCTGCCAGGTGGAACGCGTCCTTCAGCCGACGCCGATCTCGCTCGTCCGAGAGCAGTTGCATTTCCACGATCGGCGGCGCATCGACATCGCGGTCCAGCTCAACGAAGCCGCGGCTGTAGCTCTTGTTCACCCAGAACGCGAGCGCTGCCATGCGTCGACCGATGCCGTGCCAGGCGCTGCGCCCCATCAGGCCGAGATGCATGTCGCCTTCTGGGCAGCCCTCGAACCTGGACGAGAAACGCCAGACCGCGGGGATATGGTGATGATCGTCCGAGAGCATCCGCGACCGGCGCGGCAGGTGAAAAGCGATGCCCGCATAGGGATGCTCCATCAAATTGCGCCCGACCCCGGGAATATGGACAACCGGCGTGATGCCCCTATCTTGAAGGTGGGGTGCGGGTCCAAGACCGCTGCGCATCAGCAGGGTCGGCGTATGGAGCGCCCCAGCCGCAACGATGACCTCTCGCCCTTTCACCGGCATCAACTGGAGCCCGAGATCGAGCGATACGCCTGTCACGCGGCGGCCTTCCGTGATCAGCCGCGCCACGGAGACACCCGTGATGATCGTCAGGTTGGATCTTTGCCGCACGTCTGGCGTGAGCCAGCCCAACGATGTGGGAACACGGCGCATCTGCTCGTCGAGATTGACCTTCTGGGCGTAGATGCCGTCACGCCATTCACCGTTCTGATCGGGGTGCTCGGCTATCCCGCGCTTTTCGAGCGCCTGAACGCCAGCCCGCACGAAGCCGGAGCGCCAGTCCACCGGCACCCGCCGGATCGGCAGCGGACCATCGCGCCCATGGAAATCATCGGAGATGTCAAGGTCGCGCTCCAGTTTGCAGAAGAAGGGCAGCACAGTATCCCAGCGCCAGCCCTCGGCTCCCATGGCTTCCCATTCGTCATAGTCCGCCGGCGATCCGCGGTTTGCACCGATGCCATTGATCGCCGAGCCGCCGCCCAGCACCTTGCCTTGGCTGTAGGGGCTGCGCGAACGACTCGACGCTGCGTTGCCACGCCCGGCGGAAAACCCCACCATCAGACCCGCGTGACTTAGGGCCGGATCGAAATAGGCAAGCCCTGGATAGGGCGACAGAACTTCGGCTGGGGCAGAGTTCGCCGTGAGATCCCGGCCCGCCTCGATCAGCAGGACTTCACGATGCGCATCCTCAGACAGGCGTGCCGCCAGCACGCAGCCTGCGGACCCGCCGCCAACGATGATGATGTCAAAGGGCTTTTCGGGAATCGTCATAAGCAGAACCATTGCAGTGCTTGCGTCCGCCGCAAAGTGCCGTTCTACTGCAATCCAGGAATTTGCAGGGGAGAGCACCGATGACATCCATGACCACCAGCCGCCGTTCGGTCACCAAGGGCCTTGCGGCCGCTTTGATAGCGACACCGTTCGGCATGATGACGCGGCACGCATGGGCGCAGGCACGCCGCACCGGCACGTTGACGACCTTGATCACGCCGGAGCCGCCAATCATCGTGCCGGGCGTCAACAATCAAGGGCCGACGCTCATCGTGGGCTGCAAGGTCTTCGAAGGCTTGCTGACATACAACCAGAAGGTCGAGCCGCAGCCGGGACTGGCGAAAAGCTGGGCTCTGGCAGCCGATAACGTGACCTACACCTTCAACTTGCAGACCGGTGTCACCTGGCATGACGGCAAGCCGTTCTCGGCTGACGATGTCGTTTTCTCCATCATGAAGTTCCACATGGAGTTGTCGCCGCGTTCCCGCGCCATCTTCCAGCGCATCGAGACCTGCCTGGCCAAGGACGCCAACACCGTCGAAATCAAGCTGAAGGCGCCCTTCGAGCCATTCCTGCTGATGTTCGATGCCACGACCTGCGCGATCATGGCCAAGCACATCTATGATGGTGGTGATGCGGCTGCGATGCGCAACAACCCGGCCAACCAGGCCCCGATCGGCACCGGGCCGTTCAAGCTGGGCGAATGGCAGCGTGGCAACTTCATCAAGCTGGTCAAGAACGACAAATACTGGGTCGCGGGCCAGCCCAAGCTCGAAGAACTGATCTACCGGGTTATTCCGGACTCGAACCTCCGTGGCGTGACCCTTCAGACCGGCCAGGTCCAACTCACCGCCTTCAACGACATCGAGGCTTTCGACGTGCCGCGCTTCAAGGCGGAGCCGAATCTCGAGGTCAATCTGGGCGGATGGGAGTATTTCGGTCCGCTGTCGTGGATCGAGCTCAACCATCGTGTGAAGCCTCTCGACAACCCGAAAGTGCGCCGCGCCCTTTCGATGGCGATCGACCGGAACTTCATCGTGCAGCGCCTCTGGTTCGGCGTGGGCAAGGCGGCCACCAGCCCCATCAGTTCGGCCACAAAATTCCACGACGCTTCTGTCAAGCTACCGGCCTTCGACGAGAAGGCGGCGGCTGCGCTTCTGGATGAGGCGGGCCTGAAGGCTGGTGCCGACGGCATCCGCTTCGAGCTGAAGTTCATGCCGTTGCCCTACGGCGAGATATGGAACCGGCTGGGTGAGTATATCCGCCAGCAGTTCTCGAAGATTGGCGTGAAACTTGTGGCCGAAGCGGTTGATGCCGCAACTTGGGCGCGCAAGCTGGGCCAGTGGGAATATGATGTCACCGTCAACTTCGTCTATCAGTGGGGTGATCCGACCTTGGGCGTGGAACGGACTTATGTCTCCACCAACATCCAGAAAATCGCCTTCACGAATACGGCTGGTTACTCCAGCCCGAAAGTGGACGAACTGTTCAAGACGGCCCGCGAAAGCGGCAGCCAGGCGGCCCGTGCGGCGGCCTTTTCCGAAATCCAGAAGGCACTGGTCGAAGACATGCCGTTGATCTGGCTGATGGAATTGTCCTTCCCCACCATCCATGACAAGCGGCTGAAGAACGTGGTGACAGGAGCGACAGGCATCCACGCGAATTTCGCCGACGTGAGCTTCGGGTGAAACGCATAGTGTTTCCTTCCCCCCTGGGGGAGGGTGCCCTGCGGAGCAGGGCGGATGAGGGAGAAGCCCTGATGTCGGCGGTTCTCCCTCATCCGGTCGGCTCCGCCGACCACCTTCTCTCGGGGGAGAAGGAAGAAATCCAGCCATGACGCTCTCTGCCTTTCTAGCCTTTCTTGGCCGCAGGCTTTTCAAGGCCTTCGGGGTCGTGTTGGGCGTGATCATCGTCGCTTTCTTCATCGTCCGGCTCGCACCGGGCGATCCCGCCAGCGTGATTGCGGGTCAATCTGGTGCGGCGGACGCGCAATTCATGGCGCAGCTGCGCCAACAGTTCAGACTGGATGAACCGCTGTTCGTCCAGCTCTGGATTTACCTCAAGGGCATCGCCAGTTTCGATTTCGGTTTTTCCCACCGGGTGCAGCGCAGCGTGCTGGGCCTGATAGGCGAGCGCCTGCCCGCGACAATCCTGCTCACCGGCACCGCCTTCGCCTTTTCGCTCGCCGCGGGCATCAGCCTGGGTGCAATGGCTGCACGACGTGTCGGCACCTTCGCGGACAGCGCGGTGACTGTTCTGGCGCTGACCTTCTACGCCACGCCTATTTTCTGGGTCGGGCTGATCTTCATCCTGGTGTTCTCGGTGCGGCTCAACTGGTTGCCAGCGCTTGGCATGTTCAGCGTTGGACAGGACTACACGGGCCTGACGGCGGTGCTGGATGTCGCCCACCATCTTGTGCTCCCCGCGTTGACTCTCGGGTTGTTCTACATGGCGCTTTACGCACGGCTGACGCGCTCGTCGATGCTGGAGATCGCCAGCCAGGATTTCGTGCGGACGGCGCGGGCCAAGGGCCTTTCCGAAGGGCCGATCCTGCGGCGTCACGTGCTACGCAACGCGATCCTCCCGGTCATAGGCTTCGCGGGCGTGCAGGCAGGACAACTCGTCGGTGGCTCCATCCTAGTCGAGACCGTATTCTCCTGGCCCGGCGTGGGGCGGCTGGCCTTCGAGGCGCTGCTGGCGCGAGACTACAACTTGCTGCTGGGCGTCTTCATCGTGACCTCGGCCATGGCCGTCATCATCAATCTGATCACCGACGTGGTCATCGCGCTCATCGATCCCCGCATCGAGGTGGAGGGATGAGCGGCTTCTGGCGGCGGTTTGCGCGCAATAGGGGAGCGGTCATCGGCTGCGTGATCTTCACCATCGTGCTGCTGATGGCACTGTTTGCGCCGCTGATCGCGCCGGGCGATCCCTGGCGGATGGCGGGCCCACCGCGCACTGATGCGTTTGATCCTGCGCATTGGCTGGGCACGGACATGCTGGGGCGCGATGTCTGGTTCACCATCGTGCATGGCGCGCGCGTCTCGTTGATTGTCGGCGGCGGCGCAACGCTGGCCGCGCTGCTCATTGGCGTCACGCTTGGCGCGGTGGCTGGCTATTCCGGTGGCTGGGTGGATGACGTGCTGATGCGTTTCACGGAATTTTTCCAGTCGATCCCGAGCTTCATTCTTGCGCTGCTGATCGTGGCGATCTTCCAGCCCTCGGTCGCCTCCATCGTCATGGCTGTGGCGATCGTGTCCTGGCCACCGGTGGCGCGTGTCGTGCGGGCGGAATTCATGAGCTTGCGCTCGCGGGAGTTCGTGCAGGCGGCGATCGTGCTGGGGCAGGGCAGGGCGCAGATTATCTTCGGGCAGATCCTGCCCAATGCACTGTCGCCCATCGTGGTGCTCTCCTCCTTCATGGTCGCAACTGCGATCCTGCTTGAGGCCGCGTTGTCGTTCCTTGGACTGGGCGATCCCAATGTGATGAGCTGGGGATTCATGATCGGCTCTGGGCGCTCCACCATCCGTATTGCGTGGTGGACCAGCGTCTTTCCTGGAATCGCGCTGTTCCTCACCGTGCTGGCCCTCAACCTGATCGGCGAGGGCATTTCGGATGCACTGAATCCGCGCCTGCATGATCGAGGCGAGGCATGAGCGAGCCGCTGCTCCAGGTGACTGGCCTCTCCGTCGCTCTTCCAGCCGGCGCTGACCGGCTCCATGCGGTCGAGGACATCATCTTCACCCTGTCCAAGGGCGAAATCCTGTGTATCGTGGGGGAATCTGGCTCCGGTAAGTCGATTTCAGCGGCGGCCATCATGGGGCTGTTGCCCAAGCGACTTCCGGTCGTGAAGGGATCGATCACCTTCGAGGGGCGTGATCTGCTGACACTCCCGAAGGACGCGATGCGGGGTGTGCGCGGCAAGCACATCGCCATGATCTTCCAAGAGCCGATGACAGCGCTCAACCCGATCATGCCCGTGGGGGAACAGATTGCCGAGGTCATGGAGGCGCACGGCGTGGGAAGGGTTGCCGACCGTCGCGCCCGCGCCATCGCCTTGCTGGCCGAGGTCGGCCTGCCATCACCGGAGCAAACGGTGGATGCCTATCCCTTTCGCTTGTCTGGTGGCCAGCGCCAACGGGTGATGATCGCCATGGCATTGGTGTTGAAACCCGCGATCCTGATTTGCGATGAACCGACGACTGCGCTCGATGTCACGACGCAAGCGCAGATCCTGGCGTTGATCCGCGACCTGCAATTCAGCAAGGGCACTGGTATCCTGTTCGTCACCCATGATTTCGGTGTGGTTGCCGAGATCGCCGACCGGATCGCCGTGATGCAACACGGCCGGATTGTCGAGATCGGCACGCGCGATGCCGTGATGGACAATCCGCAGCACACCTATACCCGCAATCTGATTGCGGCAGTCCCACGCTTGCAGATGCGCACCAAGGCCGCGGTGGAAGCACCACCCCTGCTGCGCATCGAAAATGTTTCGAAGACCTACTGGCGGGGCGGTCTTTTCGTGCGCAAGACGCCTGTTCATGCCGTCAAGAACGCGAGCCTCACGCTGGCCAGGGGCGAAACACTGGCGTTGGTTGGTGAATCCGGCTCGGGCAAATCGACGCTTGCACGCTGCGTGGTCCGCCTGATCGAGAGCACGGGCGGTGCGATCCATGTCAATGGACGCGAGATCACAGGCCTCACACAGGCCGAATTCAAGCCGATGCGTCGGCAGATCCAGATGGTGTTCCAGGATCCCTTCGCATCGCTCAATCCCCGTAAGCGCGTGGGCGAGATCATCGCCGAGGGACCAGTCACGCATGGTATGCCGCGAGCGCAAGCGCAGCAGAAGGCGGTGGAACTGCTGGCTCTGGTTGGACTCGACCCCGCATCCCTCTCGCGCTTTCCACATGAGTTTTCCGGTGGCCAACGCCAGCGCATCGGCCTGGCTCGCGCTCTTGCGCTGGAGCCTGAACTGCTGATCGCGGATGAGCCGGTTTCCGCGCTCGATGTTTCGGTTCAGGCCCAGGTGCTCAAGCTGATCGCCGACATGAAGAAGCGCATGAACCTGACCATGCTTTTCATCACGCACGATCTGCGCGTTGCATCGGAAATCGCCGACCGCATCGCCGTGATGCGCCATGGAGAAATCGTCGAGATCGGTTCGCCCGCCATGATCTTCAGCAGCCCTCAGCACGCCTACACACGCACGCTGATCGACTCGATTCCAGGTATTGGCTGGGAAGGCACGCGCGGTTAGGGGCTGAGCAACCGATCCCTTAACCCCGCAGGGCCTGCAATCCTTTGGCAATCGCCAGGGCGAGGCCCTTCTTTTGCGTCTCGATGAACTGGCTGCCGTCAGCGGTCTGCGTTCGCTCAGAACGAACATCCCAGACAAGCTTGGTCAGCGCCGCGGCAAAATCCTTGGCATCATCGGCCACCAGGCAGTTCGTGGGCAACTGTCCCAATCCGCGCACCGAAGACCGTGTCGCCACGGCGGGCTTGCCCAACTGGAACGTCTCGATTGTCTTGAGCTGGATGCCCGTTCCGTTGCGGCTGGCAAGCGCCACC
>JANNEO010000068.1:0-6245 GCA_031378805.1 Hyphomicrobiales bacterium | reverse complement strand
CCGCGCTTCGGGGTGGACGAACGAGCCAGCGGAGATACCCTTGGCACCAAACAGCGATTGCGGGCGCATGGATTGTGGGAAAAACGCCGCAGCAACGCGGGCAAAAGCCCTGTACGGCTCTTTCGACACCAGCACGATGGTGCCGGCAGCGATCTTGTCCGCGTGGCGCTGAGCGGCGATGCATACACCGGCCTTCGTTGCCGCAGCCTGGCTGATATACTGGACATTATCTAGGAAGGTGATGCTCTCCGGACCCGCCAGATCCAGCGGCCCGATGCCATGAACCAGCACGCTTCCATCCGCGCCCTCGGGGAGAGAAACTCCTGCGATTTCGGCAATGCGAGACAGGGGTAACGCCTGAGGCGGAGAAAAGAAAACGCTCACAGCTGGGGTCCGCCTATGAAGAAAGCCCGGCCTCAGGCCGGGCTTTCGCAAATGTCATATGGATCAGAAGCTGCCACCACCCGAGAACCGGAAGGCCTGCGTGCGGTCATATCTGCCCTTCGCAATCGGGAAGGAGTAGTCGAAGCGCACGGGTCCAATGGGTGACTGCCAGAGCAGGCCAACACCGACGGACGAGCGTATCGCCTTCTCGTCAACCACGGTCATGCAGTTGCCTTGTGTGAAGGATGGCGTCTGGTTTGTCGGCGTACAGCCCCCTGTGGGCAGGCCCGTCGTGCCATAGGTCTTGCCGTTGAAGTTGTTGAAGGCCTTGAATCCAGCGTAGTTGAACACCGTGCCCGCATCCGCGAATACCGCACCCCTCAAACCGATTTCCTTCGGCAATCCAAAGATCGGGAACTGCAATTCGGCCGTGGCACCGAAATAAGTGGTGCCGCCCAAAGAGCCGGATTTCGCATCATAGGCGATATCGCGGGCGCCAATACCGCCAGGAGCGAAGCCACGCACAAGCGACGGACCTGGGTTGAAATGGTCGGTCAAGCGCAGGCGATTGCCCCCAAAGGACTGGATGTGACCACCCTGCGCCTTCAACAGGCCGACCACATCATCCCAGACGGGATAGTAATACCGGACTTCGCCAGTCACACGGAAGAACCGCGAATCTCCACCAAGACCGGCAACTTCCGGCTTCAACTCAGCCACGATGCCACTGGTTGGATTCTTCTTGTCGTCCAGTGAGTTATAGACGAAATTGATACCAGCAAGCGAGGTCAATGTGGTGCCCGCAGCTTCCTTAACCGCTAGCGACGCTTCGCCATTGCTCAAGCAGCTGTTGTAGAAAGATGGAACCGTCGGGGTCAGGCCAGGAATTGCAAAAGAGCAATCATTGAAAGGCTGTTTGTAGGAATTCGGGATCTTGATCGAGGTCTGGTAGATCGAATAACGAACGCCAACGCCGAACTCTTCGGTGATCGGCAGGCCAAACCGGATTGCTCCACCCGTCGTGCGGCTCTCGTAGCGGCTGGTCTTGGTGTTGTCCGTGTACTTCGTGAACAGATCGAAGCCGGCAGACATGCGATAGCCCATGAAGTACGGCTCGGTGAACGAGAATTCGACACCCTTGGACTTCTGGCCGGTTGATACGGCCAGCTTCACAAACTGGCCTCGACCGAGGAAGTTCTGCTCAGCAATGGACGCTTCACCCAGCACACCGTCGCTGGTGGAATAACCCGCACCGATCGAGAACTGCCCGGTGGGTTGATCCTCGACATCTACGTTCAGGACAATACGGTCAGGAGCGGAACCTGGCTCCTGCGTGATCTTCACATTCTTGAAGTAGGACAGCGACTTCAGACGGCGCTCAGCGCGATCAACAAGAGCCTTGTTGTAGGCATCGCCCTCGCCCATGTCGAACTCGCGGCGGATGACGTAGTCTCGCGTGCGGGTGTTGCCGCGCACATTGATGCGCTCGACATACACCCGCGGGCCTTCATCCGCAGTGTAGCCAAGATTGATGATGCGGTTGGCATTGTCGCGGTCGCCGCGTGGGCGCACCTGCACGAACGGCTGTCCGCGGCGCGAGGCATCCATGGTCATGCCCTCCACCGTCTTTTCGACAGCTTCGGCATTGTAAACAGAGCCTGGCGTAGTCAGCAACCGACCGCGCAACTGGCGCTCGTCAACGTTGGGAAGGCGAGAATCGACTGTGACACCACCAACGCGATACTGCTCACCCTCGTCGACAACGATGGTGATGATGTAGCCCCGGCGCTCGGCGCTGTAGACAGCTTCCGACGACACGATGCGCACATCGACATAACCATTCTTCAGGTAATGGCGACGGATGGCGTCAACGTCAGTCGACAGGCGATCCGGGTCATACACGTCCGAGGTCTTCAGGAAGCTCAGAAGGTTTGATTCGGTCATCTGCATGAGGTTGCGCAGACGCCATGAGCCGAAGGCACGGTTGCCTTCGAATGCAATGCTGTAAATGCCAGTCTTGGACCCTTCAACGATGTTGAAAGTCACGTTGATGCGGCCATTCTCGGCTGTGTCTGTCGACACCGACACCTGCGCGTCGCTGCGCCCGATGCGGCGATAGATTTCCATGATGCGCTGCACGTCACCATCGATCATGGCCTTGCTGTAAGCGCCACGCGATTTGGTCTGCAACTCCGGGAACAACTGGTCAGACTTGACCTTGCTGTTGCCCGACAGCGTTACGCGGTTCACAACGGAATTCTCGACAACGCGGACCACTATGCCGCCGCCGGTGCGCGATACGCGCACATCGGAGAACATGCCTGAATTGTACATGCCGCGCACGGCACGGTCGATCCCGGCCTGATCGAGCCGCTCGCCCGTGAAATAAGACCGCACGGTGTCTGCATCGACCCGCTGGTTGCCCTGCACGGAGATTGTCTGCGCGAAAGCCGGAAGCGCCGCAATCACGGCCATGCCCGCCCCGAGGGCGAGACTGGAAAGGCGAGAAGCAATGGTCATCTTCATCAATTAACTCGTCTGTCTGTCCAAGATCCCAAACTGGAATCGATCCCAGGCCCACTCACGCGCCTGCTGCCCCTTTCACGCTTCTAGCCAAGTTGCCGTCAGTTGCAACCGTGTTTGACCGAATACGTTTTAAATTCGTTAGCCGTGGCCCTTCCGCAACGCCCGAAGTGACTCAAAACGAGAAGAAGTGCCTGATGTCGTTCCATGTTGCGAAGACCATCAAGCCGATCACCATGGCAAATCCGACCCGATATCCCAGCTCCTGCTTGCGTTCAGACAGGGGTCTGCGGCGAATCCATTCATATGCATAGAACAGCAGGTGGCCACCATCGAGCATAGGGATTGGGAACAGGTTCAACAGGCCGATGGAGACGGACATCAGGGCCGTGAGGCCAAGCAGGGACTGGAAGCCGCCTGCCTTCGTCACTTCGCCCGAGGCCTGCACGATTCGGGGCAACCCGCTGAGCTGATCAGGCGATTCCCGCCCGGTTACCAGTTTGCCGAGGTAAGCCCCGGTGCGCTCCACGACATACCAGGTTTCCTTCACCCCATGGGCCAGACCGTCAATCGGGCCGTAGCGTTCGGTGCGCAAATGCGCGGGATCGCTGCTGCCTGTCAGGCCAAGACGACCAATGCGGGAAATGCCCAGGCTGCTCTTGATCTCCATCAGCTCTGGCGTGGCAGAGATTGGCATTTCCTTGCCATCGCGCAAGACGGTGATGGACAAGCGAATATCAGGGCTTGCGTTGACGAGGCGTTGAAGCGCCTCGAACGACGCGATCTCGCGGCCATCGATGCGCACAACACGGTCACCCGGCTTGAAACCGGCTCTTTCCGCCACGGAACCAGGCAGAACGTTGCCAATCACGGGGTCTGCAGTGAAACGCCCGTAGGTCATGGAAAGGCCGGCGAACAGCACGATGGACAGGATGAAATTCGCCAAAGGCCCAGCGAAAACGATGAAGGCCCGCTGCCCGACCGACTTGTGCGGGAAGCTCGTGCGCTTTTCCTCGTCGCTCATTGCGTTGGCGGCATCGAAATCAGGTGAGCTTGCGACATTGAGATCGCCCGCGAATTTCACGTAGCCACCCAGCGGAAAGGCCGAAAACTTCCAGCGCGTGCCGTAGCGGTCCACGAAGCCGAACAGCTCGGGACCAAAACCGACGGAAAACGCGTTGACCTTCACACCACACCAGCGACCGGCCAGGAAATGGCCCAGCTCATGAATGAAGACGACAACACACAGCAGGAACAGGAACGGCCCGGCGTAGGACAGAACGGCCCACAAATTGCCGCCCATCGCGGAAAAAAACTCCATCGACCCCTCGCTAGACCAATCTGGCGTTCGCACTTCGCCAGCCGGTAATGTATCAAGCCGCCGCACTGACAGCCAATGTTCTCTTTAACAGATCAGAATTTTGACCAAATATGGTCAACGCGTCCGGCTTGCGAAAACTATCCCCAAACAAGCAGCGCTTTGGGAACCTCACCCAATCCACCCCTTGCAACACCGAACAGCGCAGCAAAGACCACGGCGAAGATAAAACCGTCGAGCCGGTCCATGAAACCGCCATGGCCAGGAATGAGCGTGCCTGAATCCTTGGCATCATAGCGTCGCTTGATCGCGGATTCATAAAGATCGCCGCATTGCGTCAGCACGGAAAAGGCAATGGACAGCGCGACATGCTGTCCCTTCAGCGCAACGCCAAGGCTGGCAAGCATAACGCAACCCAGCATAACACCGCCGACAAGTCCTCCTATGGCACCTGACCAGGTCTTCTTCGGACTGATACGCGGCCAGAGTTTGGGACCACCGAGCGAACGCCCGGTGAAATAGGCCAGGATGTCGGTGCCCCAGACCACGGCAAAGAGCCAGACAATAATGACCAGGCCGTTGTATCCAGTCCCGCGGCATAGAAGCATGGCCGCGCCAAGCGCCGCCGCATAGACCGCGCCTGTCGCGGCATCTGGACGATGCCCTGAGGGGGTGGCGAGCCAGACACCGCCGAGAAGCACCACAGCAAGACCCAGAAACAGCGGCGAAAGCCAAAACGCACCTGCAGCAGCCGCTGTCACGACAGCAGCACTCGCCAGTGTCGATGGCATCGACGCGGCACCTTGCACCAGCCGTTGCCACTCGAACGACACGGCAAGCGCTGCGCCAAACCACACCAGAGCGAACACTGGTCCGCCCGCAATGGTGGTGCCAATGGCAACCAGAGCCATGACGATGCCGGAAAGAATGCGCTTGTTCAGCTCGGAAAGACCGCCCGCCTGTTCCGGCCCGGCGCTCACGGCGCGGCCCCGATGCCGCCAAAGCGGCGGTGGCGGCCCTGATACTGCAGGATGGCCTCCAGCAAATGCGCCTTTTCGAAATCCGGCCAGAGCACAGGCAGGAACACAAACTCGGCATATGCGAGCTGCCACAGCAGGAAATTCGACAGCCGCTGCTCACCCGATGTGCGGATCAGCAGGTCAGGCTCGGGGATGCCGTCAGTCATCATGAGCGCGCCGACAGATGCTACGTCAAGGGATGCAGGATCGAGCTGGCCGGCAGCAGCCTGTTCCGCCACCTTGCGGAAAGCAGCTGTGATTTCCTGGCGCGCGCCGTAATTGAAGGCGATGACGAGGGTGAGGCCAGAATTGTCTCGCGTGACGGTTTCAGCTTCCGCCAGAAGACGCTGAATATCCTCGGAAACACCGGCCTTCTCCCCAATGATGCGCACCCGGACGTTCCGGGCATGCAGATCAGCCAGATCGTTGCGGATGAACCGCCTTAACAGTCCCATGAGTTCCGCGATTTCTGCGGCAGGGCGGGACCAGTTCTCGGTCGAGAAGCTGTAGATCGTGAGGTAGCGGATGCCCAGTTCAATACTGGCCCTGACACTGCGGCGCACGGCTTCCACTCCCCGACGGTGCCCCTCGAAACGCGGCAAGCCGCGGCGAGAGGCCCAGCGGCCGTTGCCATCCATGATGACGGCCACATGCTGAGGCGCGGCAGCGCCTCCGCCATGCTCCGGATCGGCCTCTGCCTGAAGAATCGCGCTGCCCGGTGTCATCAGACCTGCATGATCTCTTTTTCCTTGGCGGCAAGCACCTGGTCCATTTCCGTGATCGTCTGATCCGTGGCCTTCTGCACTTGGTCAGACTGACGGGCCACGTCATCCTCGCTGACATGGCCGTCCTTCTCGAGCTTCTTGAGCAGGTCCATGCCATCACGGCGGACATGGCGGGCCGCCACCCTGCCCTGTTCGGCGTATTTGTGCGCGACCTTGACCATTTCCTGGCGGCGCTGCTGGTTCATCTCCGGCACACGCAGGCGGATCACCTGACCC
>JANNEO010000038.1:0-53947 GCA_031378805.1 Hyphomicrobiales bacterium | reverse complement strand
GTTGGCATCAGTGTCAGGCCGTTGCGTATCTCGGGTCTGGCCTAACTCAAGGGACTAGACTTATGGGCAGCCTCAAGACTCTCGCTCTCGCGGGCGCCGTGTTTGCCGGAGCGACGGCTGTCGCTTCCGCTGCGGATCTCGGACATCCTCCAATCGGCCTTCCACCTCCGCCCATCGCGGCTCCTATGGCGGAAGTTTCGGGATGGTATTTGCGCGGCGACATCGGCATCGGTGCGTTGGACAGCGGCAAGTATAATTATTCGGACTATCCCGCAGGCGTGATTTTCGCAGACAAGCACCACGGGGCACAGATGTTCGGCGGCATCGGCGCTGGCTATCAGTTCAACAGCTGGCTGCGCTTTGACGTGACGGGCGAATATCGTGGCGCATCCCGCTTCGGTGTCCGTGATCAGTATTCGCTCAACTGTTCCACGATCCTGCAGCCAAACTGTGTGAACGTCGGCCAGAACGATGTGCGCAGCAAGATTTCCTCGATGGTGGCCCTTGCCAATATCTATCTTGATCTGGGCACCTGGGCCGGTCTGACACCCTTCATCGGCGCTGGTATCGGCATGACCCAGAACCGCACCTCCGGTGGGACTGACAAGGGCATGAACTTCTCCTTCAACAGCACCAACGGCGCACCCTACGCAGGATACGGCACGTCAACGTCAACGATGGCAAGCGGCTCCAAAACGGGCATAGCTTACGCGCTGATGGCTGGTGTTTCAGCGGATGTGTCACAGAATCTAAAGCTTGAGGCAGGCTATCGCTACCTCAACATGGGCAAGTACCAGACAGGCGTGTTCGGCTGTGGTGGCTGCAACTATACCTTGCAGGGTCGTGATCTTGACGCCCACGAGTTCAAGCTCGGCCTGCGCTGGATGCTTGGCGGACCGAACTATGCCGCAGCTCCGATGGCCTATCCTGTCGAGCCACGCTTGATCAAGAAATTCTGATCTCCTCGCATCAGTGATCCTTTCGAAAGCCCGGCCTCGTGCCGGGTTTTCTTTATTTGGCACATCATTTTTTTTCGCCAAATAACTGATTATTAGGGTTAATCAATCATGATTCTGGAACGGCAGTCGAGCCCGGCTGCAGGTGTTTCGGAGTGTCCTCCATGCGTCTACCCCTTGCAGTTGCCTGTCTTGTTGCCGCCGCAGCCCTTGCTGTACCCGCCACCGCTGCCGACATGGGCCCGCCTCCGGTGTTGCGTGGTCCGTTGCCCGCCAGCGACAAGGCGGTCGACTGGAGTGGCTTCTATATCGGTGGGTCAGGGAGCTATGCAGGCATCAATACCGCTTCGACCCGAACGGTCAGCTCCATGGACCCGACACTCCGGCAACTTGTTCGAGGGTCGGTGGTTGAAGGCGGCATTGCCGCGATGCCCCTGATCGAACAAGGGCGTCCACAGAACCAGCGCATCGGTTTTGGACTCTACGCCGGTTATAACTGGATGATGGAAGACTATGTGCTTGGCATCGAAGCAGATTACACGCGTGGCAAGCTCGAGGGTGGGTTCACCGGAGACCGCAGTGGGCGCATCGGCGGCGCCATCAGCGATACGCAGTATGATTGGACAGCCCATACCGAGAAGTCCTACAAGATCACGGATTATGGGTCGGTGCGCGCACGCATGGGCTACGCCTGGGACAACTGGATGCCCTATCTGACAGCAGGCGTTGCCTATGCGCGCGCAAGTTCCGCGAGCTATGCCACGATTGCCAGCTACCAGCGGACATACGACGCAGGTGGCGTCATCACATCCCAGGGCAACACGCTCTACACGCCATCGTTCCTGGCCGACCAGAACCGCTCCAAATTCCATTTCGGCTATGCACTCGGTGCTGGTCTCGATGTTGCGCTGACCTCGAACATCGTGCTGCGAGCCGAATTGCAGCATCTCCGTTTTGCGAATGTGGCCGGTAATTCACTGCAGCTGAATCAAGCCAAGGTCGGCGCTGCGATCAAGTATTGACGCGGCGGCGGGGTTACTCCGCCAGCACGCGCGTCGAGGGAAATGTCACCTCGACCAGCGTGCCCTTGCCGGCATCGCTGGTGATCACGAAGCCGGCGCGGTTGGCCTCCACCAGCGCCTTCGTCAGCGGCAGACCAAGGCCGGTGCCGCCTGATGAAAGGGGGCCTGGAATCTGGCGAAAAGGTTCAAGCGCTCTCTTCACATCCTCCTGTGACATGCCGATCCCGGTATCGCGCACCCTGATCTTCACCTCGCCGCGCTCTGTCAGCGAGGTCGACGCCACGACCTGACCGCCCGCTTCAGTGAACTTGGCCGCGTTCGACAGCAAGTTGAGCAGAATCTGCCGCACCGAGCGTTCATCCGCCACGACAGGGGGCAGGCTGGACGCGAGTTGCGAGCGGACAATGACCTTCCCGGCATTGGCCTGCGGCTGGATCATGCTGACGCAGGCTGCCACGGCGGCATTGAGGTCTACACTGCCGAAATTGAGTTCAAGCTTGCCGGAGGCAACCTTGGACAGGTCGAGAAGGTCATTGACCAGCGACACCACGTGTTCGCCCGAGGTGTTGATATCCTTGATGTATTGGCGGTAACGGTCGTTGTTCACCGGGCCGAAGCTCTCTGACATCATGACCTGCGAGAAGCCGATGATGGCGTTGAGCGGTGTGCGGATCTCGTGGCTGATGCGGGCCAGAAAGTCAGTCTTGTGGGCACTGGAGTCTTCCGCTGCGCGCTTGGCGTCCAGCAGGTCCGACTCGACCTTCTTCCAATGCGTGATGTCCCTCAGGACGGCGCAGAATTTCGTTGTGCCCTGGCTGTCACCGATGCGGCCAATCGTCATGAACAGCGGGATCACCCCGCCATTGCGCTCGCGGCCACGTACATCCCTTCCGTCATTGAGGAGGCTGCCAACGCCATGGCTCTTCAGACTCTCAAGATAGTCGAGGACCGTGACATGGCTTTCAGGCTCGAGCAGTATGGTCAGATTTTCGCCGATGATTTCGTTCTGGTCAAATCCGAACAGTGCCTCGGCTGAGCGGTTAAGATTGAAAATACGGCCTTTCGCGTCGAGCAGGATGACGCCGTCGGTCGCGGTCTCCAGCACCGAGTGCAGTTCCCGCAACTCGGCTTTGGCTGCCAACAGGTCCAGATCGGTGGCCTTCTGTTGCTGGAAATTGGGATTCTCCTGCGCCTTGCGCAGGGAGGTCAGGGTGGCGGGCTGTTCATTCCAAGAAATAGCGTGGATGCTGGCTTCCACCGATACGACATCGCCAGAGCGATTGACCACCGTGAAGAGGCGTCCGGACTCCTGCCCGACTCCCGAGCGTCCGCTGAACAGGCGCTCGGCACCACCTGATTTCAGGAATGTGTCGAGATCGGGATAGCCACCGAGTTCAAGCAGGGCGCGATTGGCAAAAACCGCCTTGCCCTGCTGCATGACCAGCAGGCCGACTGGCAAACGCTCCATGATCTCGCCCGCAGCCTCTCGCAAGGGGTCAGTCGGCAGCCGGGCGATACGCTTGTGCTCAAACACATCATGAGGAACAATCGACGGGTCGCCGTTCTTGCCAGGTTCCCCGGTTGCGCCCTCATGTTCCAGGGCTTTGTCCACGATGAGGTCCAGCGGACGGGGCTTGCGCGGCAGCTCCAGTGGCGGTGCATCGCGTGCCGGAACTTCGATCCGAGGTTCGGGCAAAGCCGCGCGTTGCCCTTCGGAATTTGGCTGCGGTACTGGTGGTGCAAGGGTGGCGAGTGACTTGGCAATCTCCCGGAATGCATCACGCTCGGATGGACTGAGCGATGAGGCTGGGATGGATTTTTCCTGCACCTCAGGTAACCCGACCGGTGGCAAACCTGCAGGAGACAAGCCTGCAAGAGGCAATTCTACAAAGGGCAATTCGACTGGAGCCTGGAATTCGGGAGATTGGGCCACAGGAGCAGGTGCTTGATGCGATAGCTCGCTGTGTGCCGCAGTTGGCCCGGAAGCAGGCACCGCCAAAGGTGCTGGATCCGGCCTGCGCAAATCCCTGATGGAGCCGCCTTCCGGCTGGTCGATTTCCGGCAATTTTCTCAAGACAGCAGGTCCGAAGCGCTCTTCTGGTCTTTCTGTCACTGGCTCGACATCCTGGGACAAGGATTCGACGGCGCTGCCGGGGCGAATGATGGCCCGCTCGATACGGGCGATGCCATAGCCGCGGAAACCCATGAAGCGCTTGCCGTCCAGCACCCGCATTCCCGCCATCTCGACAGGAACGCCCAGATTGGAATGCGCAACCGGCCAGAGCGCGGGAACTGCCGTCCAGGTGTCCTTGGACCGGAAGCCGATGCTGACACCGTCTGCTTCAAGGATGCCATGGCGAAGGACCATCTGGTCCCAGGTCTGGCCGATCACCATGGCGTTGGCCGGGCCGACGGCTTCCGAAAGCTCACGCGAGAGATGCACGAAGCGTCCGGCTTCGTCGGTCTGCCAGACAAAGCGCAGGGGCCGCTCGGGTATGCTGCCATGGCGCGTCCATTCCGGGGCCGCGTGCTTTTCCGGTTCGATCAATGTTGGTTGCACAGGTGCTATACGAGCAGGTGCTGCAGGAGTGGGTGCTGCAGGAGTGGGTGTCGCCACAGGCACGTTTACAAGCCTTGGGGCCGGATCGCTGGCAGGAATGACCGGAGCAAGCGGCATGAGCGGGGGCGCGGCCACGGCAAGAGGTGTGGGCTGTTCTGCGGGCACTGTAGCCCTGCTGCTTTCCTGCTCCCGGATGGCCGCCATGCTGCGTGCTGGTGCGCCAATGGCGACGGCCAGCAGGCCAAAGCCCCCTGACGCGAGCGGAACATGCCGACACAGGCAGGTGTAGACGCTTCCTCTGCCAGCATGGCTGAGTGAAACTTGCTGGACGCGGATCGGTTCGCGGTCGGGTGCGGCTTGGGCCAGCAAAGGCAGAAATCCGCGGAAGGCCGAGGGATCGGCGAGACTGCTGGCGTTGTCGGCAGATGTCAGCCCAACTTCGCTGGCGGCCTGGTCTGAGAGCCACAGCAGAGCCTGGCCATCCCCTGACCACAGCCAGGCCTTGCCGGAATCGGGTTCCAGCGGGAAGTCTCCCAGCGATAACACCAGAACGCGGATGGCGTTGGTCACGGGCGGTTTGTCTTTCGATTTCGCCTGCGGGAGCTTGACCGCAGCGTATGACTAATGAAGCATGAATATATCCTTTCGAATGCCCAATGAAAGCGGCAGGCGCTTCACAAGCCTCATTCCTTGCGGTTAGTGTTAACTGGCAGGGCCTGAGTTCAAGGCCAACTCCTGGAGAATGTCATGGTTGATCCGTTCAAGATGCCGCAGCTCGAAGTGCCCGCAGAGATGCGTGACCTGGCGAACAAGAGTGTGGAACAGGCAAAGCGGGCTTTCGATAGTTTCATGGGGGCAACCCAGCAGGCCGCTGGAAATCTCCGGGGTTCGGCGCAGCAGGCCCAGGAAAATTCCGTAAAGGCGACGCGGGAAGTGGTCGGCTTCGCGGAGCAGAACGTGAAGGCCGCACTCGACCACGCCCAATCACTGGTCAAGGCCAAGGGTTTCGACGAGGTGATGAAGCTGCAAAGCGAGTTCATGCGCACCCAGATGGCGGCAATGCAGGACCAGATGAAGACCATGGGCAAAGCCATGGAAGAGACGGTGAAAGCTGCATCCGCTCAATCTGCAGCAGCCAAACCTACCGCAACCAAGCCTTCAGCAGCCAAATCGAAAAAATAGACGCTTGCTTTCTGCGCCCCCTATGTCGTTGCCCCTCCGGCCGTCTGCCGGAGGGGTTGGGCTGTCCTCGGCAAGAGAGCGACGTGCCTGTTTCACTTTCAAGACGGGAAATGAAGTGATTGCCGATGTCTGCCATTGACCTGGCGCTGGCCAACCTGCTGTCGCCCATGGTGCTGTTCTTCGCGCTTGGCCTGATGGCATCCCTCGCCCGATCCGACCTCACCGTTCCTGAAGCCATCGCCAAGTTTCTGGCCCTCTATCTGATGATGGCGATCGGCTTCAAGGGCGGTGTGGCCGTGGCCAGGAGCGGCCTCGACATGACGCTTGTCGGAGTCATGCTGGCAGGAATTATCCTCTCCGCCGTGATCCCGCTCATCGGCTTCGCACTGTTGCGGCTGTCGACCAGGCTGTCCGCGATCGATGCGGCGGCGGTGGCCGCGCATTACGGCTCGATCTCTATCGTGACTTTCGTCGCGGCGACGCAGACCATGACGACCCTTGGGCTGGCTTATGAGGGCTATCTGATCGCGGTGGCGGCCGTCATGGAGACGCCGGCCATCCTGACGGCGCTGTTTCTGGCCCGCAAGGCCCGTGATCCCGCGCGGCGAGCCGAGGAAGAGGGCATGGGAACCTTGCTGCGCGAGATCGGCCTCAATGGCTCCGTGGTGATGTTGATCGGTTCGTTCCTGATCGGCTGGATCACGGGCGAGCGGGGCATGAAAGCCGTGGCGCCCTTCGTCAATGATCTCTTCTTCGGCATGATCTGCCTGTTCCTCCTTGATATGGGGCTGATCGCGGGGCGCGGAATGCGCGAGGGCATGAAGATGCTGTCCTGGTCGGCCATCGCCTTCGGTCTCTACATGCCGCTGATTTCCGCCGGTCTCGCAGCCCTTGTCTGTCTGGGGCTGGGCCTGTCGCTGGGCGGAACAGCCTTGATGATCACGCTTGCGGCGTCCGCCTCCTACATCGCGGTGCCTGCAGCCATGCGCTTGGCCTTGCCGGAGGCCAAACCGTCGATCTATCTCACGCTGTCGCTTGGCGTGACCTTCCCGTTCAACCTGGCGCTGGGCATTCCGCTCTATGTATGGCTGGCGGGCGTGGTGAAAGGCTGAGTGCGATGCAAACGTTCCTGAAGAAACGGATCGCCATTGTCATCGAGCAACCCGCGCTCAACCGCGTGCTTGACAAGCTCGATCAACTCGCGGTGACCGGATACACGGTCTATCCCGTGATCGCGGGGCGGGGGCGCGAGGGGTCGTGGCGGGCTGATGGCATGGTGTCGGATGCGGGCCGGATGGTCAGTGTGGTGTGCGTTTGCGATCCTGCCAAGGTCGAGGCGATCATCGAACCGATCTACAAGATCGTGTCACGGCAGGTCGGCATCATCACCATTTCGGATTGCGAAGTGATCCGCCCGGATCATTTCTGATGTCCGCATTCCTGAATTCTGCACTTTTGCAGGGTGCAATTGCCGATCAAAACCCATAAAGGAAGCGTTATATTGCCCGGCGGGGGCTGATGAGAGCATACAGCATGTTACCGGATCAACTCGTCATCGGTTATAAGGCGTTTCTCTCCGAGCGCCTCCCCAAGGAACAGTCCCGCTTCACGGAGTTGGCAAAAACCGGCCAGAATCCCGATGTGATGATCATCGGTTGCTGCGACAGCCGCGTGTCCCCCGAAGTGATCTTCAACACCCGTCCGGGCGAGGTATTCGTGGTGCGCAACGTGGCCAATCTGGTGCCACCCTTCACGCCGGATGGCGAGTTGCACGGAACGTCGGCAGCGCTGGAGTATGCGGTGCAGGCGTTGAAGGTGAAGCATATCATGGTGTTGGGCCATGCCCGCTGCGGGGGCATCCGGGCCTATGCAGATGATGCGCAAGGCCCTCTCTCTCCGGGCGATTTCATCGGCAAGTGGATCACGCTCCTCAGTCCCGCCGCCGAACGCACGGGCGGACAAGGGTTCAACGAAGCCCTTCCGGTCTATGTGGAGCGTCTGGCATTGGCAGGCATCGAGATATCGCTGGCCAATCTGCGCACCTTCCCATGTGTTCAGATACTGGAAGCGAAGGGCCGCCTGGCGCTGCATGGTGCCTATTTCGACGTGGCGACAGGCGCGCTGATGGTGCTGGATGCCGCCTCCGGCCAGTTCCGGCCTGCGGTTGGCAAGATGCCCAAGCGCGTCCAGATGATCCGCTGTGTGGGTGAGCCGAACGCCGCCTGATTTTCTGCTTGATAACGATATAAAGATATCGTTATGTGGTGCTATCGAAGAGGACGCAGGTCTGATATTCGCGGTTCGGCGTTGGTGATCCGGGAATTTGCCTGTAAGTCCGCCAGCATCTGAATTGACGTGTATCCACGGAGCAAGCCCATGTCCGCTGCCGCGCAAGCCAATCTTTCCAACAGCTTCTTCGGGGCCTCCCTGGCGGATCGTGATCCGGAGCTGGCCAATGCAGTTGGCCTGGAGCTGGGCCGTCAGCGCGATGAGATCGAGCTGATCGCTTCCGAGAACATCGTGTCGCGTGCCGTGCTTGAGGCGCAAGGCTCGGTGATGACCAATAAATACGCCGAAGGTTATCCCGGACGGCGGTATTATGGCGGTTGCCAGTTTGTCGATCTTGCCGAAGACCTGGCGATCAAGCGGGCCTGCAAGCTGTTCGACTGCGGATTCGCCAACGTTCAGCCGAACTCGGGCAGCCAGGCGAACCAGGGCGTGTTCCTGGCCCTGATGCAACCTGGCGACACCTTCATGGGCCTCGATCTCGCGGCTGGCGGGCATCTCACCCATGGTGCAGCGCCCAACATGAGCGGCAAGTGGTTCAAGCCGGTGCATTATACCGTGCGGCAGGACAACCAGCTGATCGACATGGAGGAGGTGCGCCGCATTGCGCACGAGACGAAGCCGAAGATCATCATCGCGGGCGGCTCTGGCTATTCCCGCCTGTGGGATTTTGCGACATTCCGCACCATCGCTGATGAAGTGGGGGCGTATTTCATGGTGGACATGGCGCATTTCGCCGGCCTCGTGGCTGGCGGTGCGCACCCATCGCCGTTTCCTCACGCCCACGTTGTGACCACGACGACCCACAAGACCTTGCGCGGGCCGCGGGGTGGCATGATCCTCACCAATGACGAGGCTCTGGCCAAGAAGATCAACTCGGCGATCTTCCCCGGTCTGCAGGGCGGCCCGCTGATGCACGTCATCGCGGCCAAGGCAGTCGCTTTTGGCGAAGCGCTGACGCCTGAATTCAAGCTCTATGCCAAGGCCGTAGTGGAGAATGCCAGGGCCCTGGCCGAGACGCTCAAAACGGCGGGTTTTGCCATCGTTGCGGGCGGCACGGACAACCACCTGATGCTGGTCGATCTGCGCCCCAAGGGCCTTAACGGCAAGGCGGCGGAGCAGGCACTGGGCCGCGCCCACATCACCTGCAACAAGAATGGCGTGCCGTTCGATACCGAAAAGCCGACGATCACGTCAGGTATCCGGCTGGGATCGCCCGCGGCGACATCGCGCGGTTTCGGCGTGGCCGAATTCAAGCGTGTGGGCGCGTTGATCACCGAGGTGCTGGATGGCCTGGCGAAGAATGGCGAAGCGGGCAACGCGGCCGTGGAAGAGGCGGTCAAGGCCAAGGTCCATACGCTGACGCGGCGGTTTCCAATTTATTGATGGTCTCCATTCCCCGGGCGCTTTATAGCCACGTGAGAACGGGGCAAATGAACCATGCTGCTCGGCTGCATTGCCGATGATTTCACCGGCGCGAGCGATCTCGCCAATACGCTGGCCAAAGGCGGCATGGCGACGACGCAATTCGTCGGCATCCCGGTGGGCATGGCTGATGGGGCCTGCGAGGCGGGCGTCGTTTCGCTGAAAAGCCGGACCGTTCCTGCAGCACAAGCCGTGGCGCAATCGATGGCCGCACTGGACTGGCTGATGGCCCAGGGCTGTCAGCAGATCCTGTTCAAATATTGCTCGACCTTCGATTCGACGCCGGAGGGCAATATTGGTCCTGTGGCGGAGGCGCTGCTTGCCCGTCTTGGTGGTATTGCCGTCGTGTGCCCGGTGTTTCCAGCGACGGGCAGAACACTGTTTCACGGTCATCTGTTCGTCAACGGTCAATTGCTGTCCGAGACGGGGATGCGCCACCATCCGCTGACGCCAATGAGCGATCCGGATATTCGCCGCTGGCTGCGGTTGCAGACGCAAGGCGAGATCGGGCTGGTGGCTTATCCGGTGGTGCGCCAGGGAGCCGCCGCGATCAGTGCCGCGCTTGCGAAAGAAGCTCAAGCTGGGCGCCGCCTGGTGGTGACCGACGCCGTGGTGGATGACGATCTCATGGCTCTGGGTGAGGCCATTGCCGACCATAAACTGGTCACGGGCGGCTCGGGTATCGCGCTTGGCTTGCCCGCCAATTTCCGGAAGGCGGGCGCCCTGTCCGGCAGTGGTTCGACCTTCACCGGCGCGTCTGGTCAGGCCGCAGCGTTGTCCGGCTCGTGCTCGATACAGTCGCTGGCGCAGGTCGAAGCCTTCGCAAAAACACATCCGACGTTGGCCCTGATGCCCGATGCCATCATGGATGGCGGCATGACGGTGGATGCGGCGTTCCAGTGGATGATGGAGCGGATTGAAGTGATGCCCATGGCCTATTCCTCGGCTGCGCCTGAGGCGGTGCGCAGCGCCCAGGACAGGCACGGGCGCGAGCGGGTTGCGGCTGGCATCGAGCATTTTCTCGGGCAACTCGCTGCAAGGCTCGCTGCAGCGGGAGTGACACGCCTTGTGGTGGGCGGTGGCGAGACATCGGGAGCCGTGGTCACGGCGCTGGGTATCGAGGCCTTTGCCATCGGACCGGAGATCGATCCGGGCGTGCCTGCGCTGGCTGTGACGGGGCGGGCGCTGCGGCTTGCGCTCAAGTCCGGCAATTTCGGCGGACTCGATTTTTATGAGAAGGCGGCTGGCGTGCTGGCGGGCAGGGTTCCATGAGCGATGAAGTGAGACTTCGCTCCGATCTGGTGCGGTATGGCAAGTCCCTCTTCGACCGCGGCTTGACGCCTGGCTCCTCCGGCAACCTATCGGTGCGGCTGGAAGATGGCTGGCTGTTCACGCCGACCAATGCCTGCCTTGGGTTCCTGCACGCCGACAGCTTGTCGAAGCTCGATGCCGGGGGACAGCATGTCTCTGGTGATGCGCCGACGAAAGAACTGCCGCTGCATTTCGCCTTTTATGAAGCACGGCCTTCGGCGCGGGCCGTGGTGCATCTGCATTCGACCTATGCGACGCTGCTGTCGTGCCTTGCCGACACTGACACGGACGATGCCATCCCGCCGATCACGCCCTATGTGGTGATGCGCGTTGGGCGCGTGCCTGTGGTGCCTTATACACGGCCAGGGGATGCTTCCGTTAAGCCGCTGATCCTCTCCAAAGCCCCGCACCATCCAGCTGTGCTGCTGGGCAATCACGGCCCAGTGGTCGCCGGTCTGACGCTCGAAGCGGCGGTCTATGCCATGGAAGAACTGGAGGAGACGGCCAAGCTGGTGGTGCTCTCGAGGAGCTTGCCGGTGCGCGTTCTCACGGCCCCGCAGATTGTTGATCTGGAGCAGAGCTTCCGCTTGCGATGAGGCTACTGCCCGCAAAGACGACGTCCGTTGTCATGGCGCTGGGTACGGCGCAGACGCTGTCCTGGGCCTCGACCTATTACCTTCCCGCAGTGTTGGCGACGCCGATGGCGCGTGATCTGGGCATCTCCCCGGTGTGGATATTTGCAGCCTTTTCGGGTGCGTTGATCGTCTCGGCGCTGCTCGGTCCCTGGGCGGGACGCCGGATTGACCAGGTGGGCGGGCGTAGCCTGCTGATGCTCTCCAATCTGCTCTTCGCGTCCGGCCTTGCCGTGCTGGCCGTGATGCAAGGCCCGGTCCTGCTCGTCGCGGGGTGGGGACTGATCGGCATCGGCATGGGGATCGGGCTCTATGAGGCAGCCTTCGCCACGCTTGTCGGCATCTATGGCAGCGCCGCACGCTCCCCCATCACAGGCGTGACGCTTGTCGCGGGTTTTGCCAGCACCATCGGCTGGCCATTGTCCGCCCTCATGGATGCCGGGATCGGCTGGCGCGGTGCCTGCCTGGGGTGGGCAGTCTTGCATCTGTTGCTGGCTCTGCCGTTGAACGCCGCCCTGCCGACCGGCGTGCAACCGCGTTCGGCGGAGCAGGGGCCTGGCGCGCCAGGGGCGCCTATGCCGCGTCAGGTGATGTGGCTCCTGTCCTATGTCTTTGCGGTCGGCCTGTTCTGCAGCACATCCTATTCGAGCCATCTGCCACGCATGTTGGAGGCGGCGGGCGCGACCACGGCTGTGGCGATTCTGGCGGGAGCACTGATCGGCCCGGCGCAGGTCGCGGCGCGCGTCGCGGAGTTTGGCCTTCTGCGCACGGTTCATCCCTTGATATCCGCTCGTTTCGCCACGCTGGGGCACCCTCTTGCCGTGTTGGCGCTGGTGCTCGTCGGTTCTCCCGCGGCCTACGCTTTTGCGATTCTTCACGGCGCGGGAAACGGTGTCATGACCATCGCCAAGGGCACCTTGCCCCTCGCGCTGTTCGGGCCTGCGGGCTATGGCTTGCGGCAGGGGTTGCTGAGCGCCCCGGCACGCGTGGCACAGGCTTTCGCGCCCATCGCCTTCGGCCTTGCGCTGGAGCATTATGGTGCCAACGCGGTCTGGCTGACCGGCCTCCTGGGCTTGTCCGCCTTCTTCGCGCTTCTGCTGATCAGGCGTCCGGTCGAGAGCGCTTGAGTGCAGCCAGGACGGCTTCCCGCGTCGGCAGAGGGGCCACGGCACCATAGCCCGTCGTGGAGAGTGCCGCTGCCACCGTCGCGTAGGCGGCTGCAGCAAAGGGATCCCCCGTGCGTACCCATTCCGCCAGGAATGCGCCGTCGAAGCAGTCGCCAGCACCTGTGGCATCGACGGCATCGACCGTGATCGACGGCACGATGCGGCGCTCTTGATGGGTTGCGACCAGGGCGCCTTCCTTGCCAAGTGTCATGGCGACGATGCGCGAGCCGCGCCCGAGGTAGAAGTCCGCGATGGCATCGCGGTCATCAAGGCCGGTGAGCTGGCGGGCATCATCCAGGCCAGGCAAGGCAATATCGGCCATCGCCATCGCTGCATTGGTGATGGCCTGTGCGCGGGGGAGTGGCCACAGCCGCAGGCGCAGATTGGTGTCGTAGGAGACGGCGACGCCGCTGGCCCGGGCCAGGCGCATCGCCTCGAACACCATGTCCGCTGCGGTTGCGGAAATGGCCTGACTAATGCCGGAGACATGCAGCACCTTTGCGGTCCGGATCAAATCCTCCGGGAGGTCATGGGTCGTCATTCTGGAGGCTGCCGAGCCTGCCCTGAGATACGAAAACTCATGTCCCTCGGGACCGTGTGAAATGAAATAGATGCCGGTATGTGCTGCCCTGTCGCGTTTCACTCCGGAGGTGTCCACGCCTTCGCGTTGCCAGAGGTCCATGAAGGAGCGCCCGAAGGAATCATCCCCGACTGCGCCGATATAGCCCGTGCTGGCTCCTGACCGCGCGGCAGCGATAATGGCGTTGGACGTGTCGCCACCATGTCCGAAGAGATAGTGCGAATCACCCGCCCTGGTCTGGTTGAACTCTCCCAGCGGTTCGCCGATGGCGAGGATCTCAGGCAACGGCGTACTCCCGCATGGTCAGGTCGAGGTTTGATCAGAGCGTGGACTTGTCAGAGCGGCGCACCCGTGCATCGGGACGCCGGGTCAGGTCTGGCAGCAGTTCCAGCCCGAGGCCCGGCTTGTCGCTGACGCTGACCCTGCCGTTCTCCACCAAGGGCAAATCCGTGACAAGCTCCTTGTACCAGCCCGTGTAGAACGCCCTGACGCTTTCCTGGATCAGCGCATTGGGCGCATGGAGTGAGAAATGGCACGACGCCATGTAGACCACGGGGCCTGTGCAATCATGGGGCGCGACGGGCGTGTGCCATGCCTCGGCCATGCCCGCGATCTTGCGCGCCTCGCTGATGCCGCCGCACCATGACAGGTCCAGCATTACCACGCCGGCCGCACCCGTCTGGAGGTACTCGCGGAAGGCGTGGGTGTAGGACATGGTCTCCGAAGCGCAGACCCAGGCCTTGGAATGACGGGCGTATTCCTTGATGTCGCTGATGTTGTCGAGGCGAAAGGGGTCTTCGTGCCAGTAGGTATCGAATTCTGCCAGACGCTCCGCCAATTTCTTCGCCATGGGCAACGACCACAGCGAGTGAAACTCCACCATGATGTCCATCTTGTCACCAACCGCCTTGCGGATCTTTCGGAAGGGCTCCAGCGCGGTGGTCAGTTCCTGCGACGTGATGTCGAAGCCGTTTGTGCGTTCCGCCGCGATGTCGAAGGGCCAGATCTTCATGCCGGTGATGCCCTGTTCAAGCAGGGATTGGGCGACCTCGTCGGCGCGGTGCAGAAAGCCCTCAAGGTCTTCGTAGGGTCCACCTTGCTCGCCCACATGCCAGTTGGCGACGGTCTGGGCGCGCCCATCCCGGATGTAGCGGTATCCGGCGCAGGTGTTGTAGACACGAATGTCATCCCGCGTGCGACCGCCGAGCATGTCGCAGACCGGTTTGCCATGGGCCTTGCCGAAGATATCCCACAGCGCGATGTCTATGGCAGAATTGCCGCGCGTTTCGACGCCAGCAGAGCTCCAGCCAAGGTAGTTCCTGATCTTGAGGTTGATTGCCTCGATGCGCAACGGGTCTTCGCCGATCAGTTTCGGGGCAACGGTTTCATGCAGGTAGGCTTCCACGGCGCGTGGACCCATGAAGGTTTCGCCAAGGCCGACGATGCCTTCATCCGTGTGCAGGCGCACGAAGATGATGTTGTCGAATTCCTCGATGCGGATGGTTTCGAGTGCCGTGATCTTCATGGGGTTTCTCTCCCCTCTCACAAGGGAGAGGGTGGCTGCCGGAGGCAGTCAGGTGAGGGAGAGACACTGCGATCAGTGTATCCCCCTCATCCGTCATGCTCCGCATGACACCTTCTCCCGAGGGAGAAGGATACAACTCTGGACGTTCAGTTCGTGCCGCGCAGCTTGGCGAGTTCGGCCTGGAGACGATCGACAGTATCCTTGCCGACGGTGGTTGCCGCCCGCTCATAGACCGGCTTCACCGCGTCGCGCATCCGCTTTTGCTCTTCCGGTGCGATCTCGTTCACCTGCATTCCGACCTTCTTGAGGGTTTCGAGCGCCGTGTCGGACTGTGCGCGCGTCACCTTGCGCTGTTCCTTCTGGCCGTCTGCGGCGCAATCGAAGAGGGCCTTTTGCTCCTCCGCCGAGAGCTTGTCGAAGAGGGCCTTGGAATAGAGGATCATGAAAGGTGTATAGGCGTGGCGGGTGATCGACAGGAACTTCTGCACCTCGTTCAGCTTGATGTTGGCGATGGTGACGAAGGGGTTCTCCTGGCCGTCGATGGCGCGGGTTTCAAGCGCGGCGAAGACTTCCTGAAACGCCATCGGCACGGCGTTGGCACCAAGCGTCTTGAAGGTGTCGAGGAAGATGTTGTTCTGCATCACGCGCACCTTGAGGCCGGGAAAATCCTCGACCTTGGTCACGGGTTTCTTGGAGTTGGTGAGCTGGCGGAAGCCGTTCTCCCAATAGGAGAGGTTGATGAGGCCAGAAGCGGGCATCTTGTCCGTAATCACCTTGCCGAAAGCACCATCAAGGATCGCATCGGCTTCCTTCTCGTTGGCGAACAGGAAGGGGAGGTCGAAAGCGCCGAGTTCCGGCACGATGCCAACAAGGGGCGAGGTCGATGTGACCACCATTTCCTGCGTGCCGGAGCGGAGCGCCTGTGTGGCCTGCAGATCACCGCCGAGCGCCGAACCCCAGAACGATTGCAGCTTCATCTTGCCGCCGGACTTGGTGGCGAGGCAGGACGTCATCACGGTCAGACCGTTGCCGATCGGGTGATCCGCGGTGACGCCATTCGAGACGCGGATGGTGCGCTCGGTGAACTGCGCATTGGCGGTTCCCGTCATCAGCGCCAATGCGCCAACTGCGGCCAGAAGAGTGGATTTCAGCATTGTGTTTCCTCCGTTTGTTGTGGGTTCAGCGACCCGTCAGTAGCCCAGCAGTTGCTGGACAAATTCTCCAAATCCGATCCGGCCCTGGAACAGGCGGAACGGAGCCATCACCAGGGGCGGCCAGAGCACCAGGATAAACAGCACGATGCTTTGCGCGATCAGGAACGGGTTCACGCCCTTGATGACGTCGGTCATCGATACCTTTGCCACGCCCGAGACCACATTGAGCACGATACCGACGGGTGGCGTGATCAGGCCGATGGCGTTGTTCATGATGAAGAGCACGCCGAAGTAGATCGGATCGATGCCTGCCTGCTTGACGATGGGCATCAGCACGGGCGTCAGGATCAGCACGGTCGGTGCAAAATCCAGCGCCGTGCCGACAACGAGCACAAGGGCCATCAGAATAATCATCAAGACCATCTTGTTCGAGACGAACTGTTGCAGGAAGCCGCCGATCTCGCCTGGAATATCCGCAGCCGTGATCAGCCAGGATGAAATCAGCGCCGCAGCCACCAGGAACATGATCATGGCGGTCATCTTGGCTGCCGAAACCAGCAGGCCGTAAAGCTGGCTGAACTTCAGTTCCTTGTAGATGAACAGGCCAACGAACAGGGCATAGACCGTTGCCACAACAGCGGCCTCCGTGGGTGTCGCCCAGCCGAAGCGGATGGATCCCAGGATGAAGATCGGCATCGCCAGCGCAAACGCGCCGTCCTTTGTGGCCTGCCAGCGCTCGGTCCAGCTGCGCTTGGGATAGGGGCGCAATTCTTCCTTGCGGGCCACCCACCACCAGGCAAAGACGAGGCTGACGCCCATCAGGATGCCGGGGAATACGCCGGCGACAAAGAGCTGCGGGATCGAGACATTGGCGGCCACGCCGAAGATCACGAAACCAATGGAAGGGGGAATGACTGGAGCGATGATACCACCTGCCGCGATCAGACCGGCGGAACGTGGCACATTGTAGCCCGCATCTTTCATCATGGGGATCAGAATGGCTGCCAGCGCGGCCGTATCGGCGGCTGCCGAGCCAGAGAGCGAGGCCATGATGATGGCGGCGATGATGGCTACATAGCCCAATCCGCCATGGCGGTGGCCGATGAGCGCGAGCGCGAAGTTGACGATGCGCTTGGACAGGCCGCCCGCATTCATCAACTCACCCGCAAGGATGAAGAAGGGGATGGCCAGCAGGATGAAGCTGTCGGCGCCGTCCAGCATCTTCTGCGCGATGACCTGCGCCTCGAAGGCGGGATAGATGCCCATGAAAACCATCCAGCCCATCAGCGCCATGCCACAGACCATCAGGGCGAAGGCACAGGGCATTCCCAGCGCCATGGCACCACAGAGCGAGAACAGAAAAACGAGGACGGTCATTCGAGTTTGCCCTTGAGGCTGTGGGCGATGTCCTCGTTGGAGAACTTGCCCACGAAGGCATCGAGTTCACCCGCGCGAAGACGGCCTGTGAGAGCGCGGACCAGACGCAGGATCGTCATCCAGCCGATGCCACCGGCCGTGAAGAATCCAATGCCAAAGACGAGCAGCATGTTCATGCCCGAGACAGGGGCGACATTGGTGGCGTGCAGCGGGGCCTGCCGCCATGTCCCCCAGAAGAAGACGGCGCAGCACAAGAGCACCAGCAGGTCCGACAAGACCATGCAGACAAACTGGCCTCTCGAACCTAGGGTACCGATAAAGGCATCTACGCCCAGATGCGCGTTCTCGCGCGCCACGACGACGGCTCCGATGAAGGTGAGCCAGACAAAGCAGAAGCGGCTCATCTCCTCGGATATCTGGATGCCATCATCCAGGAACCAGCGCATCATGACATTGCCGAACACCATGACCACCATGGCAACCAGAAGGGCCACGAGCAGAAACTCCATGGCTTTGAAAAAACCGTCTTCAAGCCGCTGCATGGCGACCTCCATCGACAAAGATGAAATCGTCCTGGGTCATATCGGTCTCCACATCATGTTGGGCGGAGGCAATCAGCCTGCGGATCGCGGCTTCCGCCCGATCAGGGTTGCCCGCGGCAATGGCCTGCATGACGGCCTCATGCAGCGGCAGGGAAGAGCGGGCACTGGCACGGCTCTTCACCGAGAACTGGAACGAGACGCGCAGCAGCGCATCGACCGCTGGCGTCAGCGCCACGAAGAATTGGTTGTGCGTGGCAGCGAGGATCGCCTCATGGAAGGTAAGGTCCGCTTCCAGATAGCCGCCCTTGCCGTTGTGGACGGCCTCGACCATGCCTTGATAGCCAAGCTGGATGGCCGCGATATCGGAGGCTTCGGCGCGCTGTGCCGCAAGCTTGGCTGCTTCGGGTTCGAAGGCGAGGCGCAGTTCCAGAATGTCACGGACGAAAGCCTTGTCGACGCCTGCCTCAAGTCGCCAGCGGATCACATCCGGGTCGAGCAGGTTCCAGTCAGCGGGTGGGCGGGTCCGGGTGCCGGTGCGCGGGCCTGTCACCAGCATACCCTTGGCGACAAGCGTCTTCACCGCTTCGCGGAGGATGGTGCGGCTGACGCCCATGACGGCGCACAGCTCTCCCTCGGTCGGCAATTGCGACCCCATCCCGGTGTCTCCCCCTATGATCATCGCTGCAAGCCGATCAACGACGGCAGCGTGAAAACTCTTTGGTCTCATGCATGATAGGTATTATCATATGATGATTGGAGTCAAGTTACGGGAAAATGCTTAGAGCCAATGTCATTTGGACAGCAACAGCTTTGGGTCGTGTTGGACGGCTTCAGTCTGGATACACAGTGACCATGAAATGGCCCGCGGCTGATGGCGTGTTCAGACCCGCGCCATCACGCCCTTGATGCGGGTGATGAAGCCCTGGCGCTGTTCCAGGGTGGCGATGTTCATGTGATAGAGCGCGTGATACTCGATCTTCGCTTTCGCCTTCATCAGGCGGGGCAGGTAGCGCGTGATGATCTTGCGCGGTGGGTCGCCGACGTAGAAGGCCACCCAGCGGGGCCGGCCATAGGTCGAGATACCGATGACGTGGCGAATGTTGGTCAGCATCGGCTTGACATCCTTCGGGTCCGAAAGGTCGAACGATACGCCAGGCATCAGCATACGGTCGAACCAGCCCTTGAGCATTGCAGGCAGGCCGAAACACCATGTCGGGAATTGCACCACCAGCGCCTCGGCACTTTGCAGGCGGCGCACGTGATCCTCCAGGCCGGCCTGGTTTCTGGTCACGTCGTGATAGTTCCGACGCCGCTCTGCCGTGAGGACCGGGTCAAAGCCCTCGGCATACAGATCGCAAAGATCGACCTCGTGGCCCTTGGCTCTCAGGCAGGCGACGGCGTCCCTCATGATCGCTGCGTGGAAGCTGTCGTCGAGCGGATGGCAATAGAGATAGAGGATGCGCATGTCTGACCGCTACTCCGCCGCCATGGCCTTGCCGCCTTCCAGGCTCGGCAATCGCCCCGGATTGAGCAGGAAATGTGGATCGGCCTCGCGTTTCAGGCCCTCCTGATCGGCCTTGATGCGTTTCCAGCCCGTTCCCTCCAGCGTGTAGACATGGGGGTTGGAGACCTTGAGGCCGTTGGCTTCCAGCTTTGCCATGATGGCATCAAGACGCTCGGGCGTGGTGAATTTCACCAGGGGCAGAGACGAGTTGGTAAATCCGGCATAGCGCTTCTGGAATTCGAGATGCCACCAGATTTCGCCCTGGAATTCCTGTTCCGCCCAGGCGAGCGCCTCGATATTGCGGCCCATGGGAAAGAGCACCTGCAGATAGGTGATCGCAGGATCGACCTTGAGCGCACGCAGCGTCGTGTGGTTCCAGCAGAACTCGTAGAGCGGCGGGATCGCGGCACCATGACCGAACGCCGCTTCTTCCGCCTCCTTAGCTGTGCGCGTGTAGGTGATCGAGCCTCCGTAAGCCTGTGCGTGCAGGCCCACGGCCCAGACCTGCGGTTCCGACACCATGACAATGACGAAGGCCTTCTCATCCGCGATGTAGGGCTGGATGCGCTTGCAGTAGCGGGCGATACCAGGCGCGTGGACGGAGATCAGCTTCTTCGCCACGATCTGGTCTTCGGCCAGCGCTTGCCCGAAGCGGGCAGCATCCACCAGCGTGTCGAAGACCACGATGGCTTCCGCCCAGTCCTGTCGAGGCGCTGTCGGCATGGTCACGTCCAGCACGATGCCGTTCACGCCATAAGCATGGACGGCCTTCATGCAGTCCGGTCCCTCCAGCGTGATGAGGCGCGGGGTTTCCTCCATGGTCAGCAGCGTCATGGCCTGCACGGCACCGGCATCGCCGATCTGCCCCCAGGTGATCGAGCCTGCTCCTGCCGCCCCGCCACAGATGAAGCCGCCGATGGTGGCTGTCGCGCGGGTCGAGGGAAAGATGCGCAGCTCCCAACCCGTGGGCCTCAGCTCCCGGTCGATCTCCAACATCAGCTTGCCCGCTTCCACCTTCAGCAGGCCGGGGCGGCTTTCGATGATGTGGTCGAGACCCGTCATGTCGAGCACGATGCCGCCATCGAGCGGGATGCATTGGCCGTAGTTGCCGGTGCCACCGCCCCGCGTGGTGAGTGCGATGCGACGCCGGGCTGCAAGCGCCACGATGCGGATGAGTTCCTCGCGGTTGCGAGGGCGCACGATGGCGAAGGCACGCTTGTCTTCCAGCAATGGCTTGAGGATGGGTGAGAACCAGAAGAAATCCCGCGACTTCAGCTTGATCGTTCCTGGGTCCGTGGCGACGGGAATATCGCCGAGGGCAGCGATGAATTCCTGAAGGGCTGCCGTGTTCATGGCATCATCCCTTTGCAGGCGAATGCAGCTGGGCGAGATCAAAGGCATGAACATCCTGCAGCAGTTCGATCATCCGGTCCGTCACCGTGTCGATGGTCTGGCGACCCTTGTCTGGCGTGGCGATGGACGCGTCGCCCACCGTGCCATGGGCACCCAGATCCTGCGCGATCCAGCCGAAGGCCGCCGTACCATGCGCCCTGAGTTGCTTGTGGCTTTGCACCAGCCGTTCCTGAAGCGAATGGAACTTCTGCGCCTGGTCCATCTTCACAAGATCAGGTGTCAGCGCCAGCATGACGGAGGTTTCCATGTCTCCCCCGTGGATGCCGTAAGCCTGCTCCCATTCGCTATAGAGTCCGGGCGGCTGACCGAGGCGCGACCAGCTGGCGACAACCACCAGCATGTCGTGGCGCACGCGCAGTTCCCGCGCCACGATATCCAGCACGGCGATGTTGCCGCCATGGGAATTGGCGAGCACCAGCTTGCGTACTCCGGCGCGGCGCACGCTTTCACCGATTTCGATGATCACCCGGGCCAACGTTTCATAGGACAATGTGAGCGTGCCTGGCGAATGGATATGCTCGTTGGACTTGCCCACGGCCTGTGTCGGAAGCACCGTGACCGGCAGCCCGGCAGGCAATTTCTGCAGCATTGCCACCACCTTGCCCTCACCAATCGTGGTATCCGTTGCCACGGGCAAATGCGGGCCATGCTGCTCGATGGCGCAGACGGGAAGCAGCGCGATCCAGCCGGATGTATCCGAAGCCGAGAAGTCGACCGTCGTCATGTCCTTCCAGAAGGGGCGGGGCAAGAACGGGCGTGGCAGTTTGGTCATGACCGAAGCCTCAATTCTCGCGCTTCAAGGCGCTTTCATGCCAGCGCCGGAGCGCGAGATGCGATACGAAACTCGTCATCAGGAAAATGGCGATACCGGTGAGCGAGATCATCACCAGGGCTGCGAACATGCGCGGAATCTTGAGCTGATAGCTTGCTTCCAGGATGCGGTAGGCGAGGCCCGAGGCACTTCCACCGGATCCCGCCACATATTCCGCCACGACAGCTCCGATCAAGGCGAGGCCACCTGCAATGCGCAGGCCCGACAGGAAGAACGGCATCGCGGCGGGAAGCCGGAGGTAGCGCAATCCCTGCCAGCGAGAGGCACCATAGATCTGGAACAGGTTCAGAAGGTTGTGGTCCACCGAGTTCAAGCCAATGATCGTGCTGGAGAGGATGGGGAAGAAGGCCACGATCCAGGCGCAGATCAGCAACGAGAGATTGATGTCACCGACCCAAATGATGATCAGTGGCGCGATCGAGACCACGGGTGTGACCTGAAGAATGATGGCATAGGGCAGCAGTGACTTTTCCAGCCATTTCGACTGGGTAAAGATGATCGCCAAGGCCACGCCGATCGACACTGCCGCGATGAGTGCTGCAAACGTGATGCGCAGCGTGATCCACAGCGAGGTGGACAAGGTGTCCCAATCGGCGACCAGGGTTTTCGCCACAAGGATTGGGCCGGGCAGGACATAGTGTGGAATGTCCTTATAGCGGACCATAAACTCCCAGGCAGTCAGGAACAGCACGCCCATTGCCAGCGGTGCCAGGATGTTGGGCCAGACCGACACAGGCACACCCAGAATGCGCCGCTCGATGGTGAACACCGGCATGGCCTCGGCATCTGTGCCGTCATGCGCCGCGGTGATGCTGCGTGAATCGATGGCCGCGTCACTCATGCAAGGTTACTCATGCAAGGGTACTCATGCTTGGATGGCCTCTTTCAGCTTGTCGGATGCAAGGCGGCACAGTTCCGCATAGGTCGGAGATGTGCGAAAGGTTTCGGAGCGGGGATAAGGTGCGCTGACGTCGAGGTCAGCCATGATGCGTCCCGGCCGCGCCGCCATCACCACGATGCGCTGCGAAAGATACACCGACTCGAACACCGAATGGGTGACGAACACTGCCGTGAAGCGGTTTTTCCACCACAGCGCGAGAAGATCATCGTTAAGCCTGTGTCGGGTGATTTCATCAAGGGCTGCAAAGGGCTCGTCCATCAGCAGGATGCGCGGCCGCGTCACCAGGGCGCGGGCGATGGAGACGCGCATCTTCATGCCGCCGGAGAGTTCGCGCGGAAAGGATTTCTCGAAGCCCTTCAGGCCGACAAGTGCCAGCATTTCGGCTGAACGCTCATGCGCCTCGCCCTTCTTCATCCCCTTCAGAATCAACGGCATCGCCACATTGCCGATGGCACGGGACCAGGGCATCAGTGTCGGATCCTGAAAGACAAAGCCCAGGTCACGATCGCGCTCGGCATGTCCCGCAGTGTCATGCGGGTTCAAGGGCCAGTCGATCACGCCCGCGCTGGGCTGACTGAGGCCGGAGACCAGGCGCAACAAAGTCGATTTTCCACAGCCCGATGGACCCAGAAGGCTGACGAATTCTCCCTGCCGCAGGTCGAGATTCACATTGCGCACGGCCAAGGTGCCGTTGGCGAACTGCTTGGTTATCTGCTGGATCGAGATCAGAGGTCGCGCGGCTTCGCCGCCGACGGGCAGCGCCGGGGCAGAGGCCCGGGCACTGATTGTCGTTGATGCCGTGGCTGGACTCAAGCGCCGATGCCCTTGTTAACGAAGTCGAGGCTGTAAGCTTTTTTGATGTCGAGGCCAGCCGGGAAAACGCCTGCTTCCGTCATCTGGTTGTAGAAGCGCAGCCATCGTTCATCGGTCATGGCCCCCACGCCGAGCTTGAGCGCATCGCCGGAGCGCACGATGCCATACTGGTTCATCACCTTGATGGCATGGGCAATCTTGTCGTCGCCCATGTCAGGGTTGTCCTTCTTGATCAAGGCGTTCGCTGCCTCGTTGGCAGGGCCAGCCTTCATGTACTCGGCCCAGCCTTCAAGCGACGCAGTCACGAAGCGCTGCACGAGATCCTTCTTCTCCTCCGCCATCTTGCGGGAAATGTTGAAGGTCGTGTTGTAGTTCTCAAAACCGGCATCGGCCAGCAGGTGGATCACAGGCTTCACACCGGCTTGCTCGATCGCATAAGGTTCGGAAGAGAGAAAGCCTTGCTGTGACATCTGCTTGTCCGCCAGGAAGGGCGCCATGTTGAAGGTGTAGGGGCGCGCTTGATCCTCGGAATAGCCGAACTTCGCCTTCAGGAACGGCCAGAAGCTGGTGCGACCAGCCGCACCCACGAGGATCGGCTTGCCCTTGAGGGCAGCCAGAGTCTCATGGCCAACGCCGGGATGCGAAATGAGCACCTGCGGGTCTTTCTGGAAGATCGAGCCGATGCACAGGAAGGGAATGTTCTCCTTCACGTAGTTGATCGCCTCGAACGAGTTGGACATGATCATGTCCACACGGCCACCCAGCAGCAACTGCGAGGGGTTCTGCTGCGGGCCGCCCATGCGGATATCGGCATCGATGCCGTATTTCTTGTAGATGCCGTTGGCGACTGCGAAATAGAAACCGCCATGCTCGGCCTGCGCCCTCCAGTTCGTCTGGTAGCTGACCTTGTCGAGCGTCTGCGCATTGACGCGGCTCCCTGGCATGGGAATGAGCACTGAGGCTGAGGCTCCGCCGAGCACTCCCAATGCCGCGCGGCGGTCGAGGCGATACTTCATCATCACGGTAAGGCTCCCTTGGGTTGTTCCTGTTGCGGCTACGAACGTGCTGTCCTGCTGGATTGATCGTATTGTCCCGTCAAGGCAAGCGTCATGTCCATGCACAGACAATCCAGAGGGTCGTACCCGCGAAACATTTGAAAGCAAGCTTCGCGCCATTCAAGCGCAGGTCGCATCATGGGTTCAGTTGCCCCGCCAGCGGTCCTTGGTGCGAAACCAGGCCGTCATCAGCGGCAGGAACCAGGGGCGGCCATTGTAAAACGGCAGGGCCGTGAAGGGGATGTCGTCGAAAGCTGTCCGGCTTTCGGGCATTCCCAAGAGCTTTTGCGCCAGCTTGTGGCCCAACCAAGGCATCAGGGCGACACCGGAGCCGTTGCAACCCAGCGCATACCACAGGCCATCGCGCTGACCGATGCCGGGAAGATCGCTGCGGGTCATGGCGACATTGCCGGTCCAGCAATGGGTGATCTCTGTGTCTGCTAGGCTGGGGAACAACACCACCAGTTCCTTTCGCAAGCGTCTGGCCGCGTCGTCCAGGGCAATGGGGTGCAGGGCTGCCCGCCCACCCATGATGATGCGCTTGCCGTCGGGCGAGGGGCGATAATACAGGTGTTTCTCGCGTGTCTCGACGATCATGCGGAGATTGGGGATGAGCGACCGTACACGATTTTCACCCAATTCCTGCGTGGTGATCAGATAGCTGGGCATTGGCACCAGCCGCTTGGCCAAGGCGACCACGGGCTTGCCGGAATAACCGTTTGTGGCGACGACAACCTCGTTGGCGCGGATCGTTCCGCGGCTGGTTTCGACGCGCCATCCCCTGCCATCGCGCAGCAGGCCGGTCACCGGGGTATAAGCCGCGACCAAGGCCCCCGCCTTGCGTGCCGCAGCCAGCAATCCCTGCTGGAACAAGGCGGGGTGGACGCCGCCATGCGTGGGAAAGATTAACCCGCCTTGATAGGCATCCGTGGCGATTTCGCCGTGCATCTCGTGCTTCTGGAGCACGGCAATCCCGAGATCGAAGCTCTGGTTGAGGCGATCTGCTTCCCGGCCCATGGTGTCGTAGTCAGCGACGGTCCAGGCCCCGCGCATTCGTCCCACGGGTTGCAGCCTTGCGTCGATCCCCTCGTTGGCAATCATGTCCTTGACGAAGGCCAGCGAGGCAATGCCTTCGCCGATCAGCGCCTTGGCTTTCTCCGGCCCGTGGACCTCGATCAGCCGCGAGTATGACAAGCGATGGCCATGTCCGATCATTCCGCCGGAGCGGCTGGATGCGCCCAGACCCGGCGGTCCCACCTCGCAGACGACGACGCTGCGGCCCGCCCTGGCGAGCGTGAGGGCTGCCGAAAGACCGGTATAGCCCGCACCGACAATGACGGTGTCCGCCATGGCGGGCAGCGTTGTCTCCACGGGCTGTTCGCGGGGAGCCGCGTCCCACCAGTAGGGATCATGCGACAGGTTCTGTGCCAATGCCACCATCTTATCGGTCCTGGATTTGTACCAGATGGCCCTGTGAGACCTCACGGTAGATCCGCTTGGGGGGTCGATAGTCGGGCTTTCTGAACGGGCTGGGAATTTCGTCGTTGGACAGGCCACGGCGAATGCCGCGCCTCGCTGGATCAGGTGTTGGCACGGCGGCCATGAGCTTGATCGTGTAAGGATGCTGAGGGTTGTCGAAAATCGCGCCCCGCGGGCCAATCTCGACGATCTCGCCAAGATGCATCACCGCGACACGGTGGCTGACGCACTCCACCACCGCCATGTCATGGGAGATGAAGAGGTAGGCCAGGCCCAGCTCCTGCTGCAGGTCGAGCATCAGGTTGATGACCTGCGCCTTGATCGAGACATCGAGCGCGGATACCGCCTCATCCGCAACGATCAGCCGGGGTGAGAGCGCCAGGGCACGGGCGATGCAGAGCCGCTGACGCTGGCCGCCGGAGAACTCATGGGGCAACCGATCCGCCATGTCTGATGGCAAACCGACGCGGCGCATCAGGTCTGCCACCTTGTCGCGTGCGCTGTTCTTGCTCGCCAGGCCATGGATGATCATGGGTTCAGCGATGGCCGTGCCAACCGTGCGGCGCGGATTGAGGCTGGCATAGGGATCCTGGAAGATCATCTGCATACGCTGGCGCATCTGGCGCAATTCGTTCTTGGGCAGCGTGGCGATGTCGCGCCCCTCGAACATGACCTGCCCAGATGTCGGCGGGATCAGCCTCAGGATCGACCGGCCCGTCGTCGACTTGCCGCACCCCGACTCACCGACCAGTGCCAGCGTCTCTCCCTGATTGAGGCTGAACGAAACGTCCTCCACCGCGTGGACCCTGCCGGTGACCTTGCCAAACAGGCCGCTGCGGACGTCGAACCGTGTGACAAGGTTGGAGACGCGCAAGAGAGGGGCGTCCGAATTCAGGACCGTATCGGCGGCAAGCGCTGGTTCATCGGCCTCGCCGGTGAGCGGATCGACCACGGGAAAGCGCCTGGGGCGTGGCTGCCCCACCATGGACCCCAGTCTTGGCACGGCGGCCAACAGGGCGCGGGTGTAGGGATGCCGTGGCTTGCCAAAGATCGTGGCGGTGTCGCCTTGCTCGACACACTCTCCGCGCAGCATGACGATGGTGCGCTCGGCCACTTCGGCAACCACGCCCATGTCGTGGGTGATGAAGATGACGGCCATCCCGAACTCGTCCTGCAGCAGCTTGATCAGTTCGATGATTTGCGCCTGTACGGTGACATCAAGCGCAGTCGTCGGTTCATCCGCGATCAGGAGCTTGGGACGGCAGGCCAGCGCCATGGCAATCATGACGCGCTGACGCATCCCGCCTGAAAAGCGATGGGGATATTCATTGAACCGAGAGCTCGCGGCAGGAATGCGCACCGTGTCAAGAATGCGCAGGGCCTCGGCATTGGCAGATTGCGTGTCCAACCCCCGGTGATAACGCAATGTTTCGGCGATCTGGAAGCCGATGGTGAGCACCGGGTTCAGGCTGGTCATCGGTTCCTGGAAGATCATCGAGATGTCGTTGCCGCGCACGCCGCGCATGGCGCTTTCCGGCATGTCCAACAGGTTGCGACCGCCCTGCATGATGCGGCCCTCGATACGGCCATTCACTTCTGGCACCAGCCGCATGATCGACAGTGCCGTGACGCTCTTGCCCGAGCCGGATTCGCCGACGATGGCGACGGTCTCTTTCGGCGCGACGGTGAAGGACAGGTCTTTCACCACGGATCGCCAGACACCATTGACACGAAACGACGTGGTCAGGTTCTCGACGCTCAAGACAGGCTCATTCATTGGCACGACCCATCACATGCTAGACGACCCAACATCCTCACCCTGAGCTTGTCGAAGGGTCGAGGATGTCGGAGCCGCAATGCGTTGGCCTTGCCCTTCGACAGGCTCAGGGTGAGGCCAAATGAAAGGTTGCCGCTCATTGTTCGCCCTTGAGCTTGGGGTCGATGGCGTCGCGCAGGCCGTCCCCCAGCAGGTTGAGTGCGAACACCACCAAGAGGATGGAAAGGCCCGGCATCAATGCCAGCCAGTAGGATTCGAGGATGTTCTCGAACCCCTCGCGGATCATGCCGCCCCAGGTCGGCGTCGGCGGTTTCAAGCCAAGGCCGATGAAGGCCAGCGATGCCTCCGTGCGGATCGAGCTAGCCGTCCACAGCGAGAACATCACAAGAATTTCGGCCGCGATGTTGGGCAGGATATGGACGAACATGAGGCGGGCGTCAGAAAAGCCGAGTGCGCGTCCAGCCTCGACGAATTCCCTCTCCTTCACGGCGATGGTGGGGGCGCGGGCGATGCGGGCGAAGGAGGGCACCGAGGTGAGCGCGATGGCAACGATGATGTTTGTCAGCGTGGGGCCGAGCATCGCCACGATGATCAGGCCCAGGATCAGCGAGGGAAAGGCCAGCAGGATATCCATGATCTGCATGGTCAGCGTATCGAACCGCCCGCCATAATAGCCCGAGACGATGCCGATGAAGGAACCCAGCACCATGGCGAAAAAGGTGGCCGCGATGCCGATGATCAGCGAATAACGTGCACCATGCAGCAGCCGCGACAGGATATCACGGCCATAGTAGTCGGTGCCCAGCCAATAGGTCGCGGACGGTGGTTGGAGCTTGGAGAAAAAGTCCTGCTCGATGGGATCATGGGGTGAAATCCACGGTGCCAGAACAGCCAGAACCACGATCACCAGAAACAGCACAAGACCCACCCAGGAGGTCTTGTTGGTGTTGAAGGCGCGCAACATCGCTGTCGCCAGGCGAGACAATCCGGATGGCGGAGATTTTGAAACCGCTTCGGTCATTGGAGCTTCACCCGTGGATCGGCAATGCCATACACAAGATCGGTCGCCAGATTGATCGCCACCACCAGCAACGTGTAGATCACCATCATGCCCTGCAGCATGGTGTAATCCCGCTGGTTCAGCGCACCGACGATCAGCTTGCCGAGGCCCGGACGGTTGAAGACAATCTCGGTCAGCACAGAGTTGCCGATCAGGACGCCGAGATAGAGCCCCACGATGGTAATGATCGGGATGAGCGCATTGCGCAGGGCGTGACGCCAGACGACAGCCCGCCATGGCACGCCCTTGGCACGGGCCGTGCGGACATAATCCTCAGACAGCACCTCCAGCATGGCTGAACGGGTGACGCGGGTGATGTAGGCCGCCATGATCAGGCCCAGGTTGATGGCAGGCAGCACCAGCGATTGCAGCCACTGCGTCCAGGTGCTCCGCTGGCCGCTGATGACCGGAAACCAGCGCAGCTGGATTGCCAATCCGATCAGCAGGAGGATGCCGGACACAAAGGCAGGGAACGAAAGGCCGAGCAGCGAGGCGATGCGGATCGCGTAGTCCGGCACCCGGTTGCGGTTGATTGCTGCCCATACGCCAAGCGGAATGCCAATCACTGCACCAACCAGGAGGGCGAAGAATGTCAGCTCTATCGTCCAGGGCAGGACGCTGAGAACCTCCTGTATTACCGGTCTGCCCGTGACCAGCGACACGCCCCAGTCACCCCTGATGGCCCCAGCCAGGAACGAGGCATATTGCACCAGCAAGGGACGGTCGAGGCCAAGCCTTGTCCGCAAGGCCGCAATCGCTGCCGCATCGGCCTGGTCACCCAGGATGACCTGCGCCGGATCGCCCGGCAGGATGCGGACGATCAGGAAGATGATCGTCAGCACCGCGAACAGCGTGATGCAGGCAAACCCGAACCTGCGGACCAGAAACGCGGTCACACCCGTGCCGTAGTCAGCGCGTGAACTTGCTGGTTTCCAGCACGCCCGGCCCGAGGTTGAGCGCACCCTTCACCTCATAGCCGAGGTCGAGCGTGTCCCTGAGCGCCCACAGCTGGAGCGATTCGTTCATCGGAACTGCACATACCTCGGTGACGATCTTTCGCTGCGCCTCGTGCCATAAGGCGATTTGCTTGGCCTTGTCCGGCTCGCTGCGGGCCGCATCGATTTCGGCATCGGCCACCTTGCAATGCGAGAAGTTGGTAACGGCGGTTGGCGTGCCGACGATCGCGCGGGAATGAAAGAACTGCGAGAGATAGACATCCGCCACCGGGAAGCGCGCCGCCTGGAAATGCACGACCTGGCTCAGGTTCTGTCGGATCTGCTGATGGAAGGTCGCGTGCTCCACCGGGGTGATTTCCAGGGTGATGCCGGCGCGACGAAGCTGAGCCTGCACAGCCTCCATGAAGCTCAACATGCCGGGCAGGGTTGTGTGGATTGTCTTGAGGGTGATGCCGTTGGGAAAGCCTGCCTCGGTCAGCAAATCCTTGGCCTTCTGCAGGTTGTGGGGCAACAGCGGCGCATTGGGAAGCGTGCCGAGATAGCCGTTTGGCACGACAGAAACCGCCTGGCGTGACACGTCGCGCCCGCGGAACTGATGGATGCCCTCGCGGTCCAGCGCATGGGCTACAGCTTGGCGGACCTTGAGGTTGTCCAGCGGCGGCATGGTCATGTTGAAATGCAGCACCGACATCTCTGCAGGGTTCATGGCATAAGCATTGACGCCGGGCGTCTGCTTCAGCCGGTTGAAACTTGTCTGATCCTGCCGGGCATAGAGCATGTCCAGCTCGCCCGCCTGGAAGGCAAGGTCACGGGCAGCATCAGAAGGGATCAGGCGGAAGGTGATTTCCCGCAACACGGGCTTGCCGCGGAAATACTGGTCGTTGGCCACAAGCTTTCCGTACTGCTGCGGCACATACTCCGCGAAGGCAAATGGGCCGGTGCCGATGGGGCGGCGACGGAAGGCCTCATTGCCCATCTGTTCGACCGCGGCTTTGCAGACCATCTGGCCGCCGTGGTAGTTCATGACCACGCCCAGAAGGCTGGGGATCGGGTTCTTGAGCGTGATCCTGACGGTGTATTTGTCCGGTGCCTCGACGCTGTCGAAGGCTGCATAGTCCGACGAGAAGGTCGAAGTCTCGCGGGTAGCGGCCCGCTTCAGCGAGAAGACCGCATCTTCTGCCGTGAACTCTCCGAAATTGTGGTGGCACTGCACACCCTTGCGCAAATTGAAGGTCCAGACCTTGCCATCGGGGGACGACGTCCAGCTTTCGGCCAGATCAGGCTCGATCTGGTCCGGGCTGATCTCGCCGGGCTTAAGGCGCACGAGACCGTTGAAAAGCTGTTGCAGGAAGCTCTTGCCGGTCGTCGCCGAATTCATATGTGGGTCAAGAACGCCCGCATCAGCCGATGCCAGCCCGATATTGAGCGATGTCTTCTGTGCCAATGCGCCACTGAAGCCACTGAAACACAGGACAATGCCCAGACTGCTTGCAAGCAATGTGCTTTTGATCATCACTGTTCTCCCCTGGGCATCGTGGAGACGCCCTTTGCCGAAAAGAGTGTTTCAACATCGCGGACTGAACGCAAGCAGCAACTGTGAGGGCGGGGTTGAGGCGGTTTTTGGCGCCATGATCGCTTGCGGGTTTTTGTATTGACTGATAAATGTCGAATATCATCAGTCATAAAGTTTTATCCGTGCATATCCGACCTCGCCTTGACCCCGAAGAAACGCGCCTGCGCATCATGGATGTCGCCGAGGAGCATTTCCGCCGTGTCGGCTATGCCAAGACAGCGGTTGCCGACATTGCCGATGCGCTCGGCATGTCAGCCGCCAATGTCTATCGATTCTTCGCGTCCAAGGGGGCGATCAACGAGGCGATCTGCCTGCGTATCCTGGGTGAGGAGCATACGATGATCGATCAGATCGTCGCACAGGACAGGCCAGCGGGAGAACGGCTCAAGACACTCCTGGTCGAGCTGCATCGGTTCAACCGCAGCCGCTTCATCGGCGAACGCCGGGTGCATGACATGGTCGAGGCCGCGATGGAGGAGAACTGGGGGGCCGTCGAGGCGCATCTGCGCTATGTGATCGAGCATATCGGCATGGTCATCAGCAGCGGTGTGCAGGCCGGAGAGTTCCGCCCCTGTGACATCCCGCAGACGGCCCTGACCGTCAAGAATGCCTGCACCTGCATCCTGCATCCCATGATGATCGCTGAATGTATGCGGCATGGCCGGGACATGGAAGAGCACGCGATGCGGCTTTCGGATTTCGTCGTCAACGCACTGAGAGTGAAGCCAGAGTGAGTGGAGCCAGCGTCATGCAGAAGTTCTTGTCCAGGCACCGCCGGATCGTCCTATCGGGGATTCTGGCATCAATCGCCATAATTGGCCTCTCGGGCTGCAGCGAGAGCAAGGGAAGTGCCGAGAAAAAAGCTGAGCCGCGCGCCGTCGTGGCGCAGGCCGTCGTGTTCGAGCCCCGGACATCCAATCGGTCTTTCGTCGGTGTGGTGCGCCCGCGTGTCGAGAGCGATCTTGGATTTCGCGTGTCCGGCAAGGTAGCGGAGCGCATGGTGCAGCCTGGCGACCGGGTGAAGGCCGGGCAGGCCCTGGCCCGCCTCGATACGGTGGATCTCAAGTTGCAGCTGGAGCAGGCGCAGGCCGAGTTTGACGCTGCGAAAGCGTCACTCGTTCAAGCCGATGCTGAGGACCGGCGAGTCCTGCAACTGCGCAGAGAGGGCTGGAGCACGGCCTCCAATGCAGACAAGCAGCGCGCTCTGGTCGAAGAGGCCAAGGGCCGCCTCAACCGCGCCGAGCGTGCGGTGAGCCTTGGTTCCAACAGTTTCGACTATGCCACACTCAAGGCCGATGCCGACGGCATCATCACGGCCACGCTGGTTGAGCCGGGGCAGGTGGTTGCCGCCGGGGTTCCCGCAATCCGCCTGGCGAAAGTGGACAGCCGCGAGGCCGTGGCTGCCATCCCGGAGCAACTGATCGATCGCGTGAAAACCGCCAGGGCAGAGGTTTCTCTCTGGTCAGAACCTGGCAGGATATTCCAGGCCAGACTGCGCGAACTCTCACCTTCGGCAGACCCAACAACGCGCACCTACCAGGCACGTTTCACCATCATCGATTCTCCCACGAGCCTCGAATTCGGATTGACCGCGACCGTGACACTCTCCGATCCCGACAGCGAAAAGGTGGCACGTCTGCCGCTCTCTGCACTGTTCAACCAAGGGCAGGGTCCAGGGGTCTTTATCGTCGATGACAAAACCGGGAGTCTGACGTTGAAGCCGGTCGAAGTGGTGGCGTACGAGGCCAATGACGTGATCCTGCGCAAGGGTGTTGTCGCGGGCGATATGGTTGTGACCCTTGGCGTCCAGAAACTCGACATCGCGCAGCGCGTGCGCATCGTCCAGCGCTGAGGCCCTGTCATGAACAGTTTCAACCTGTCGTCGTGGGCCGTGCGTCACAAGTCCCTGACGCTGTTCTTGATGCTGGCCGTCTTTGTCGCAGGCGCCATGTCTTACTTTCGTCTGGGGCGTGCCGAAGATCCGTCCTTTACCATCAAGGTGGCGGTGATCACGGCTGTCTGGCCAGGTGCCACGACGCAGGAGATGCAGGACCAGGTCTCTGATCGTATCGAGAAAAAGCTGCAGGAACTGCCGTTCTTCGACAAGGTCGAGACCTACACAAAGCCTGGATTCATGGCGGCGCAGATCGTGTTCAAGGACAGTACGCGCTCGCATGTCATGCCGGAGCTTTTTTACCAAATTCGCAAGAAGCTCAATGACTTGCGCTCTGACCTCCCCGCCGGCGTCATCGGTCCGAATGTCAATGATGAATACGGTGATGTCGACAGTATGCTTTACATGGTGACGGCGGATGGTGCGAATTTCGCCCAGCTCAAGACTATCTCGGAACGGTTGAAATCCGAGCTTCTGCGCGTGCCCAATGTGGTCAAGGTCAACCTCTACGGGCAGCAGGATGAGCGGATTTTCGTCGAGTTCAGCCATGTCAAGCTGGCCACACTCGGCGTGCCGACACAGGCTCTGTTCGACAGCCTGGCGCGCCAGAACAGCGTGGTGCCTTCCGGTGTGATCGAGACCTCGGCGCAGCGTGTGGCCTTGCGTGTGACAGGTGCGCTGGACGGTGTGAAGGCCGTGGCTGAAACGCCGGTGGAAGCCGGTGGTCGCACCTTCCGCCTTGGTGACATCGCCACCATCACGCGCGGTTACGAAGACCCGCCCCGCTATCTTGTCCGGCAGGATGGCAAACCCGCGCTCGCCGTCGGCGTCGTCATGCAGAAGGGCGCCAATATCCTGACCCTGGGCGAAGCGGTGAACAAGGTGATGGAGGATTTTGAGTCTGCCCAGCCGGTGGGCGTCGATATCATCCATATGGCGGATCAAGCCAAGGTGGTCGACAAAGCCGTCACGGAGTTCTTGCGTTCCTTTGCCGAGGCACTCGCCATTGTGCTTGCCGTCAGTTTTCTCTCGCTGGGCTGGCGCACGGGTATCGTGGTGGCTTTTTCCGTGCCGCTCGTGCTGGCGATGGCGTTTCTTGCGATGCTGATCCTGGGCATCGACCTGCACCGCATTTCACTCGGCGCTCTCATCATCGCGCTGGGTCTGCTCGTTGATGACGCAATCATCGCGCTGGAAACAATGGTGGTGAAGATGGAACAGGGCTGGGATCGCTGGAAGGCGGCGGCGGCGGCGTGGGAAACAACGGCTTTCCCCATGCTCACCGGCACGCTGGTGACGGCGGCAGGCTTTTTGCCAATCGGTTTTGCCAATTCCGGCGTCGGTGAGTACACAGGATCGATCTTCTGGGTGGTTTCGATCTCGCTGGTGGCCTCGTGGATTGTGGCTGTCACCTTCATTCCGTATCTCGGCGTGATGCTTCTGCCGGATCTGGCCAAAGCACACGCAAAGCATGATCCGCACGCAATCTATGAAACGCGGGGCTACAGCCTGCTGCGCCGTATCATCCGCTGGTGCGTGACAAACCGCATCAAGGTTGTGGTCCTGACCATTGGCACTTTCGGTCTTGCTGTTGTCGGTTTTGGCCGCGTGCAACAGCAATTCTTTCCACTGTCGGAGCGGCTCGAACTTTTCCTGCAAATGCGGTTACCCGAAGGCACTGCCATGGGCGTGACGACCCAGACCGCCAAGAAGGCCGAAAAGATGCTCGAGGGCGATCCCGACGTCACGGCGTTCTCGACCTATATTGGTCAGGGATCCCCGCGCTTCTGGCTTGGCTTGAACCCGCAGCTTCCGACCGAATCCTTTGCTGAAATCGTCATCATGACAAAGGATCTGAAGGGCCGCGAGACCGTGAAGGCAAAGCTCGAGAAAGCCGTGGCCGATGGCGCCCTCATGGAGGCGCGCATCCGCGTGGACCGCTTCAACTTCGGTCCGCCCGTTGGCTTTCCCGTGCAATTCCGGATTGTCGGACCCGATCCGATGAAGGTCCGGGAGTATGCCGTCCAGGCCCGCACGATTGCAGGGCAGAACAAGGCGCTGGTCGATCCGCATTTCAACTGGAACGAGATGACGCCGTCCGTCAGGCTCGTGGTGGATCAGGAGCGCGCACGAACACTTGGCCTCGATCCACAGACGATCTCGCAGACCATGCAGACGCTGATCTCCGGCCTCACCGTCACCACCGTGCGCAATGGCACAGAAAAGATCGATGTCGTGGCACGCGCTGCGCAAAGCGAGCGTTTTGATCTTGGCCGCATCGGTGACCTGACTGTCCTCTCGCGTGGCGGTGTCGCGGTGCCTCTGGCGCAGGTCGCGCGCATCACGTTCGACCATGAGGAACCGATCCTCTGGCGACGCAACCGCGACATGTCGATCACTTTGCGTGGCGACGTGGCAGATGGTGTGCAGCCGCCTACCGTGACCAACGAGATATGGCCCAGGCTCAAGCCGCTGCGGGATGCCCTGCCCGCAGGCTACCGTATCGAGATCGGCGGTGCGATCGAGGAATCCGCCAAGGGCAATGCCTCGATTGCCGCCGTGGCGCCGGTCATGATCATCATCATGCTGACGCTGATCATGCTTCAGGTGCAAAGTTTCGCCAAGCTGTTCCTGGTCTTTGCTTCGGCGCCGTTAGGCATCATCGGGGCGTCGCTGGCGTTGAACATCTCGGGCTATCCCTTCGGCTTTGTCGCGCTGCTCGGACTGATCGCGCTGGCGGGCATGGACATGCGCAATTCGCTCATCCTCGCGGACCAGGTGTTGCAGGACGTGAAGGGTGGGATGCGGATGAATGATGCCATCGTCGAATCCGTGGTTCGGCGCGCCCGGCCGGTGATGCTCACGGCGATGGCCGCCATCCTGGCCATGGTGCCGTTGTCGCGCTCGGCGTTCTGGGGACCGATGGCCGTCACGATCATGGGCGGATTGTTCGTCGCAACATTCATGACGCTGTTGTTCCTGCCTGCGCTCTATGCCGTCTGGTTCCGGCGGCAGATCAGCCGGGAGATCAGGGACGAGAAGGCCGAAGCCGATCGCGCTCCGCAGGTATCGCCCCACGCTCCCTTGCCCTTGCCAACTGCCGCCGAGTAACGGTGCGGGGCAGTCAGTGCCGTGAGAACTGACGCTGAAGGGCCAACGGTCAGTAGATGGTCCGCTCCATGCGGGCCGGATACTCCATTTCATACGTCGTGGCATCGAAAGCAGGATCGATCACCTTCATCATGTCGCCGATAGACGGCAAGCTGTCGCGCGGGACGTGGGTTGTGGCATCCCAGAGTCGCGAGCGGACAAGGGCTTTCTGGCACTGGGGATAGACGCTTTCGACGGTGATCTTGATCACACAGAGCGGTGGGTTGCCGCGCATGGCGAAGCTGGAACAGAGTTCCGGGTCTGTCAGTAATTCCGCCCGGCCATTGACCCGCATGGTGGTGCCGACGCCAGGGATCAGGAACAGCAGCGCCACCCGCGGGTCGCGCACGATGTTGCGCAGCGAGTCCACGCGGTTGTTGCCACGTCGATCCGGGATCAGCAGTGTCTTGCTGTCAGCGACCCGCACGAAGCCTGCGGGATCGCCACGCGGCGAGCAGTCGAGACCTTCCGGCCCGGCGGTCGAGAGGATGACAAAGGGCGCGGCCTCGATGAAGCGCGCGTAAGGCGCGTTGACGTGGTCGAGTTCCTTCAGGATCGCCACAGGGTTGACCGGAGCGTACAAGGTTTCCAGCTCGGCTATGGTGGTGATGGCAGGCATGGGACTCCTCAGGTGCTCATTCCGCCACGATCTTGTAGCGTTGGCCGGCAAAGATGCGGTCGCTGATCTGGAGGCCGTTGAGCACCCGGAAACGCTCCAGCTTCGGCTCGTCGCTGGCCATGCGAGCCGACAGCGTTTCCGCCGTATCTGCACCCCCGGCCGTGACAAGCGCAATGCGCAGCGGCTTCAGCCGCGCCATTTCCTGGGCATTCAAACGGCGAAACGTTTCGGCGGATTGCCGGAACTGCTGATCGAGTGCGGGCGTCATCTCGCGGGCGGCGTAGGTCAGCCGGAAGGTCTGGCCGCCTGATCGGATGGCGAAAATGCGGTAGGACCAGCCATCGCTTTTGGACACGCTCGTCGCTGCGGGCTGGCCACCGATGGAAAGACGCTCGATATCCGTGGCTGCGGCACCCTCGATCAGACCGCTGCCGATATAGGTTTCCAGATTGGCCGAAGCATCGATCCTGACGTGATCGAAGCGCATCGCCTTGCTCCCTTCGGGAGAGAACCCGACGACAGCATCGCGGCTGTTCTCGATGACAAAACCCTCCGGCGCAGTGAAGGTGATGCCCAGTCTGGGGTGACTGAAGGTGAGGCCGCGCACGAAGCCTTGTGCCGAATCATCCGCCACGGTCACGCCCTGCACGGCCAGCAGATAGCGGTTGCGCTCCGCCTCACCCATGCCGGGTGCGCCGAGCTGGCGGGCTGCCAGGGTCGCCAGTTGGATGCGTTCAGGCGCGGCGGGGTGCGTGGCCGTGATGTCCATGGATTGTGCGTTGGGGTTCACGCCCAGGAGTGCCGCGCGAATGGCCGTAGTGCGGCCGAGCGAATCCAGAAAGCGCGTCGCTCCGTAGGGATCGAAGCCCGCCCGCGCAATGATCCGGACCGACAGCGCATCGGCCTCCAGTTCCTGCTGGCGCGAGAAGCTGGCTATGGCGACGCGCCCTTGCGCATTGACAGCGCGAGCGCCTGAGGAATCCTGCAGAACGTCCGTGCGCACGCGATCCACCAGCGTTGCCGTGCGCTCCAGTTCCTGCCGGTCGACGGAATGCCTAGTGATCACATGCGCCATCTCATGCGCCAGAACGGAGGCAATCTCCGATGTATCGTTGGCAAGAACCAGGATACCCCGGGTGATGTAGATGTTGCCGTTGGGCAGGGCAAAGGCATTCACCACGGGCGAATTCAGGATCGTTACCTGATAGCGCTCGGATGGGCGTTCGGTAGCCTGACCCAATCGGGCGATGATCTCGTTCAGAAGAGTCTGCGCCTGTGGTGCCCGGTATTCTCCACCAAAGGCTGCGATTAGTCGCTGATGCTCCCGCGCCGAAGCCGCATCCAGTGCGGTTGTGCGCGGGGGCGTGGCCGGCAGAGTGATCGCAGATTTTTCCAGCGGAACGGCACCGGCCTTCTCATTGCTCAAGGGGTCGGTAACGCAAGCCGCGAGGGCAAGCATGATGATGACTATCAGCGCCTTGCCTGAGAGGCCAGTTCGTCCAGAATTGTTTCCGTCAGGGTTCAACGCACAATCTCGATTTGGTCTGGCGACGTGAGGGGGATGATCGATGCATTGGTGGTGCTGCGAACGCCTCTCATCCGGATGAATTGACCGCGAAGCTGTGCCACGTCAACGCCTGCCTCGCTAAAGCGTTTCAAATGACGCTTCTGGACCAGGCCCGTCGAGCGCTCGCCGGTGACACCGAACACGGTGATGAAATGAGCGCTGCGGCCGTCACCGACGCGCGAGACCTTGCCGCTGATACGCGTGAAACGGCCGGGCTCCACCAGCATGTCCGGCAGCTTCCCCTGCGCTTTCGCTTCGGCTTGAATGAGCAGCGGCCAGCAGGCGCCAAGGTCCGGCTCAGGTCGCGCCAGGGCCGCGCCGCCTTCCAGAAGCCTTTGCTGTAGCCATATCGGCCGCTCTCCGACAGGCATGGCGAAGACGATGGCCGGGAGTCTTGACCAGCGATCCTTATCGGTCTCAAGCAGGCCGATGCCGAGCCTGTCGCCCGCCTTGGGCCAGGCTAGGGTGTTTGCCCCTCCTGGCGAGGTTGGGTCAAGATGCAGGCCTGCGAGCCGCAGTCGGCGTGTGTCTGCCAGCACCAGATCACCTTCGGGCGTCACCCGTTCGAGAATTGCCTCTTCTAGGCGTGCGGGTCCGCAATCGGCCAAACCGGGTTGTGGCGCGGCAAGCAGCAACGCCATGACCCAGAGTGAACCAAGCTGCACACATCCTGCCTTGAAACGCCGCATCCCGTGGTTTCCTGCCGGAAAACCTTATGCTACACGGCTTTGCGTGGTTAGTCCCGGTAGCTCATCAGGATAGAGCGCAAGTTTCCTAAACTTGAGGTAACAGGTTCGAGTCCTGTCCGGGACGCCACGTTCCCGAACTGATCACACCGTCAGCCTTAACCGCGTGATCTCGCGGATGATGTCCTTGAAGACGGCGTCAATCTCGCTGGCGCTGGTCACTTCCTTATACATCGAGGCGTTTGTCGCGCAGTTCGTCAGGAGTGCGCGGTTGCCTTCCATCACGCGCACCGTGAAGACCTTCACATCAGGGATGGCGACGCCCCGCGCATCGCGGCGCGAAGACTTGGCCTTGATGTCATCGCACATCGCTTTGGTCTTCAGATCGATGTCAGCCGTATTGCCCCTACCGGAACAGCCGTTGACGAAGCGGTTCTGGGTGTTGTCGCCGTCCGTCAGCACAACCATGTACTTGTCCACGTCAGCCGTGCCGAAGGGCACGCCGCCGCCGATGGGATCGGAGGACGACAGCGCGGCCATGCCGAAGCGGGCACCGATGGTGATGTTGGTGCAACCCGAGGGGCGCATGGTGGCGGCAGCGGTGCGCAAGGCATTCCAGTTGTCGGTCAGCGGCTGCACCCGCGCCAGGGTGGCCGAGCTGCAGCTGACGGCGGGGTGAAACGATTCGGGGCGTGTCATCTCAACGCGCTTGTCGTTGGCGTCGAAACCCGGGCCGCGATCCGTGAGGCAGCCGGTCCATGCCGCCTTCGTCGCCATACGGGGGCGGATATCATCGAAGGCGCGGTCGGCCGCATCCTCCTTGAATGCCAGCCAGCTCTGGTTGCGATAAAGCACGGGATCGACATTGACCTCCGTATCGAACGGCACCAGGGCGATCCTGATCATGCCACTGCCGCGTGGCGCCGAGGCTTCTGCGGCATCGATCAGGTTGCGTGTCGCCTTCTTCAACTCGTCCATCTTCGACAGCCTGCCCATCGAGCCGGTGTTGTCGAGAACGAGTGCCAGTTCGACCTTGCGCTGGCCAATGGCGGCTTCGGCACGGGAGGCAAGCGGCACGGTGTTCATGCCGAACAGCTTCATGAAGCTCGTGGGCAGGATACCGCCTGCCGTTACCGCCACAGATTTGTTCGTGCGGTTGACGGTGATGGGCAGTGTTGTCAGATCGTGTCTTTGGCGAAGGACAGCCCGGAAATACTGCTCTGCTTCGGTCTGCAACTGGGCATCCGACAGTGTGGGCGACACCTTCGCCATGGCCAGCACGGTTGAGTCGATGGCATTCTGGAGTTGCGTGCGGGCATCAGAGGCGCGGCTGTAGTCGATCGCTGCTCCCGTCACCGCCATGAGGGGCAACAGCGTCAGGCCAAAGAGCATGGCGACATTGCCATCCTCCTGGCACAGCAACTGTCCCGCTTTGTGACGAAGCGTTGTCCTGATCCGGGTCAAAATAGGCATGAGGGCATCTCCTTGCGGGAGATGTCGCAAGGGTCATGCCGCTGATGGAATGCTGGTCAGGATCAAACCGGCGCGATGGTCCAGGCTTCATTGCGCCGCCGTTCCAGCTTGGCCACGATATCGAGCACGCGGCTCACGCGTCCGGGATGATCGGTTGCGGGAAGTGGCAACGCCGCAATGGCTGCAACGGTTTCCACCGCATCGATCAGAAAGCGCACCTCTTCGAGCATGGGCTGATTGGTGCTTGCCGGGGCCGCACCCGCCATCAGAGCTTCGGCAATCAATCTCAGTTTGCGACGCCCCGAAACATAAGCGCGCTGGTTGATGGAATCATGGCGGTTGCGCGCCACCTCCGCACCGATGTCGGAATAGACGAGGCGGGCGGCATGAATGGCGGGGCGACAATCAGCAGGGAGAAGCGCGATGCCCTGGCGGGAACGCTCGTAAAGACCAGTGGCCTCCGCCAGAAGGCGCTGCACGACACCGGCCAGTCGTTCATCATGCGCGGGTGAGACGAGCCAGCGTTCCGGATCAAGGCCAGCCTCCCGCAGCCAATCCATTGGCAGGTACAGCCGTCCGTTGCGGGCGTCCTCGCCCACGTCACGGGCGATGTTGGTCAGCTGCATGGCCACGCCCAGATCGCATGCCCTTGCCAGTGTTTCGGCGGAACGCTCTCCCATCAGCAGTGTCATCATCACGCCAACTGTTCCGGCGACGCGGGCGGCATAGGCCCGCAGGTCGCTGATCGTCTGATAGCGACGCCCCTCGCCATCCCAGACAAAGCCATCCAGCAGCGCGTCGAGATGAGCGCGAGGCAAGGCAAAGCCATGGACCACGGCAGCAAGCGCACGGTCGACCGGATCATCCGCTGGCGCGGAGGCATAGATCGCATCCAGCCTGGACGTGAGATGGCCGACAGCCCTGGCTGGATCATCCGTCAGATCAACGGCATCATCCGCAACGCGGCAGAAGGCATACAGCGCGGTCGCTGGTTCACGCACATGGCGTGGCAGCAGCAGCGAAGCCGCGAAAAACGATTTCGAGCCATTCTTGAGCAACAACCGGCAAGCGGCCAGATCCTGCGGATCGATCACCTGCAGACGAGGTGCGCGGGCCGTCATGCGAACACCGCCGGATCAGGGACCATCTCGTCGGCGATGCGGGCCGAGGTGAGAACGCCAGGGATGCCCGCTCCGGGATGCGTGCCTGCCCCCACCATGAACAGATTCTCGAGCCAGTGGGACTTGTTCTGTGGGCGGAAATACGCGCTCTGGCTGAGCAGTGGCTCCATGCCGAAGCCCGCACCCCAGGGCGAAAGGAAGCGCGATTGGAAGTCGAGCGGTGTCATCACCTTCGAGGTCACGATTTCGTCCTTCAGTCCAGGAAGCAATGTCTCTGTAAGCCGGGCCTCGACCGCCTGCCGGTATGGTTCTGCGTGGGTCTTCCAGTCTACATCTGCCGCCAAATGAGGCACGGGCGAAAGCACATAGAAGGCATCGCATCCTGGTGGAGCGAGTGAAGGGTCGGTTGCGGTCGGACGGTAGAGATAGAGGCTGAAATCCTTCGCCAGCTTCTTCTTCTGGAAGATATCCTGCAGCAGGCCGACATAGCGCGGCCCCAGCACGATGTTGTGGTGATGCACGTCCTCATAGCGGCGACGCGTGCCGAAATACCAGATGAAGATGCCACAGGAGAACGACGCCTTTTTGAGTCTCAGGCTCATCAGCGGGTTGCGCACACTTTTGGGCAGGAGGTTGTTGTAGGTCCAGGCGGCATCGGCATTGCAGGCCACGAGATGGGCGGGAATATCCTCGCCCGTTGCCAATTTGACGCCGGTGGCACGGCGTCCATCTGTCAGGATCTGATCGATGCGGGTATTATAGAAAATCTGGCCGCCTTGCTGCTCCAGCAGGCGCACCATGCCCTGCACCAGCGCACCTGTGCCACCCATGGCGAAATGGACGCCCCAGTGCCTCTCGAGATGGGCCACGAGGCCATAGACGGCGCTCGCCTTCAACGGATTGCCGCCAATGAACAACGGATGGAATGACAGCGCGATGCGGATGCGCTCATCCTTTACGAAGCGCGATACCATCCCATGGATTGAGCGCAAGCCGCCCAGCATGATGATCTCGGGCACTGCCTTCGCCATATCCCAGGGCGTGTTGAAGGGCTGGTTGCCCAGTTTTTCGAAGCCGATATTGAAGGTGCGCTCGCTCAGCTTCATGAAGCGCTCGTAGCCCTCCACATCGCCTGGCGAGAGGCGCTGAATCTCCGCCCGCATCGCCGCAGCGTCGCCAGAGCAACGCATCACCGAACCGTCATTGAAGCGGATCTGGTAGAAGGGCTTCATCGGCACCAGCGGGACATCGTCCTGAAGCTTGCGCCCGCACAGCGTCCAGAGTTCCTCCAGCAAGTAGGGTGCGGTCACAATGGTCGGCCCGGCATCGAACGAAAAACCGTCTTGCCGATAGACGTTGGCACGCCCGCCCGCCTGCTCCAGATTCTCGAAAACAGAGACCCGGTATCCCTTGACCGCGAGGCGGATCGCCATTGCCAGGCCGCCAAACCCCGCACCAATCACGGCGGCGTGTGGACGCTTCGAGTCAATGGGCAGTGGAAAGCGCAGCGGGGCCGTCATGGTACTTTCCTCTTCATCAAATCGGTTTGTTCTCTGGCAAGTCTTGGTTCGCCGGCAAGTCTTGGTTCGCCGGCAAGGCTTGATTCACTGGCAAGGCTTGTTTCACTGGCAAGGCTTGGTTCACTGGCAACCCTGCGCCCGCTCGCGCGTTCTGGCACGGATGGCGTACGGCCTTCGGCGATTGTGTTGATCAGTTCGGCGATGCGGCCCGGGTCTTCCTCGTGGGCAAGATGCCCGAGGGCCGGCAGCGGCAGAAGCCTGGCCGATGCCAGGCGCTCGCTCACTTCGCGCGAGACCGATGGCCGCACCATCTCGTCCTTCAGTCCGGTCACCAGGAAAAGCGGTGTCTTCAGCTTCGCCATGTCCCGATCGAGGCCGTGCAGATCCCAGTTCGCCATCATGCCGAGCGCGGCGCTGATATGGTCGCCGTTGCCCGCGAGCTGGCGGTAGAGCGCAATCCCCTCGGCATCGAGCCTCGATCCTGTCTGTTTCAGGATATCATCAATGACGCGTGGGTCTTTCGCACGCCAGGCAAACATCGTGGTCATGATCGGCAAGGTTGCGAAAAGGCGTGCGATTGGCGCGAAGAACTGCCCGGCGAAACCGCCGAAGGGTTGCAGCGCACCGTTCAGGCTGACGATGGCATCCGGGGTGATCTGCCGATCAAGCGCCATCCGGATTAGCAGGGCGGCACCTGCGGAATGCCCCACCACAAGACGCGGCTCGAGCTTCAGTTCCGTCAGCAGGCTACGAATGGCACGGGCCATGCCGGAGATCGACAAGCCGCTTGCTCCAGGGTCGCTGCTGAAACCATGGCCCGGAAGGTCTGGAACGACCACCTGGAACTGTTCGGTAAGCAATGGCAGCAGGCCGCGCCAGGAATGGGTGGATGCACCCGTGCCGTGCAGTAGCAACACCACAGGGCCTTGGCCGGCGATCTGCACATGCATCGTCAAGCCATTGACCTTGACGAACCGGCTCGCCCAACGGTTTGGCCAGTTCGCTCCATCGCTCTCAAAATCAAGGCGACCGCTCATTGGCTGCCTCGTGCTGGTCGTTGCGACGTATGCTGGCGCACGGCATCGGAAAGGATGGCGGCATTGACCAGCGGCAAGGGCAGATAGATCGCGCCCATGCTCAGGGCGATGCCGCGGGCCTTGGGCTCGGGCCGGGGCGAATTGTCCACCACGATGGCCCTGAAACGCTGGCTGCGGATCAGGATGGCAGCCTGTTCGGCTTCCGCCTGCGCGCGCTCCCGCCCGCCCATGCCGTCACGCGCCACGTTGGCGCGGCCATCCGTGATGATGACCAGCGTCGGTGTGCGGCCCTTGCGGCGCACGTCATCCGCCAGTTTTTCAGCTGCTATGAGGCCTGACGCCAGCGGAGTTCCGCCACCGCCAGGCAAGGCAGCCAGTGATTTTTTAGCCCGCGCCAGCGACCGCGTCGCGGGCAGTAGCAGGTCGGCGCCCGCACCACGAAAGGCGATCAGCGCCACTTCATCGCGCCGGACATAGCAATCCGCCAGCAGCATCTCGATGGCCCCCTTGGCTTCGCCAAGGCGATCCATGGCCGTGGAACCCGAGGCATCGACCACGAAAATCGTGGTGGTGGCCTGGCGGTCCTTGAAACGCTTGAGGCGAATATCCTCGCGGCGGATCTGGATCAACTGGCTGCGTGCGCTGGCACGACGCAGGTTCTGCCAGGGTGCCGCTGTGCGCAACGTGTCGAGCAGATCCAGGCGAGCCTTGCTGCGCAGTTCTCCGCGCCTGCTGCCGATGGGGCGACCACGCAGACCCTTCTGCTGGCTGTCACCCGCCTTGCCGCTGTTCGTGCCACGTGCGCCGCGCAGAGCATTGTCCTGCAACAGCTGCAGTAGACCGGGCGGAATGGCGGTGGTTGCAGCCTCCAGCACGGTATCCTCAAGCTTGCGCACTTCGCTGTCGGATGCCTGGGGTTCAGGCGGCTGCTCGTCCGGATTGTCCTCTGGTGGTGGCGGCGGCGTATCCTCAGCCTGCTGGTCGCTCGCAGGCAATTGCAGCGCGCGTGGTCCCAGAACGAGCCTTGCAGCAAGCACGACATCTTCTTCGGCAATGATGCAACGACCTGCGAGTGCCGCTGCCGCGCGTGCCGTCCGCAGAGCCAGGATCGGCGTCCGGCCAGATGTCACGCCCAGCACGAGTGCTGCGGCACACAGCGATTCGATCACGCTGTCCGGCACGATGACATCGTACAGGCTCCGCCGCGCTGACGCGATATCGACGGACGCTGCGTCCTCCATGTCGCGGTGGGTGACATCCGAAAGATCGAGATGGATGGCAAGGCGCTCCAGCAAGGCAGTCGGTGGACGCTCATCCGCCGCAATGCCTTCATCCAGGGCTACCACGCCGAAACGGGCGGGACGCCGGAGCGAAAAGCCATCCCTTTCCGTGATCACTTCACCCTGATCGAGTGCCGCCGTAATTGGCCCGGCCGCTGCCGCACCCATGCGCTCCGCCATCGCAAGGATCAGCAGTCCGCCATCGGCTCGCGCAAGCGCGCCTTGCTGCGCGGCGGGGCGTCCCAGGGCCAGGGTCTGTTCCAGGTCGAGACCGCCTAGGAGCTGGGGTGCGGATACATCGGCGGGAATCTGCACGATGGGCAACGAAGCTGTCGCGTCCGCTCCTGCAGCCAGCCGCCGTGTCATGAGCAGCCAGGCCGTCCTGGCTTCGCCTGCCGGTGAGCGCAAGGCCACGCCGCCAAGTCCCACGGGATCGACAGCCAGCAGCTGGGCTGCACGGCAGGCGTCACTCCAAATGGCACTGGCAGCGCGGGCTTCCGTCATGGTGCAAGCACTTCCGCCATGGCGCGTTCCACCCGCACTCCCGATCCGGTGTCATCGAGAGGGTTGCGGCGCAACCTATGCCGCAATGCGGCAGGCGCGATGGCCTTGATCTGGGCAAGTTGCACCTCTCTCTTGCCATCGTAGGCGGCCAAGGCTCGCGCGGCCCGCAGAAGCGTCATTTCGCCCCTGAGGCCATCCGTACCGAGCGAGACGCAGAGGCCCGCGACTGCTTCGCGGATATCATCCGCGATGGCGATCATCGGAAGCTTGCCGCGCGCCGTGGTGATCCGCTTGCGGATCTTCGCGTCAGCGGCCTGATGCGACGCGATAAAGCCTTCGGGGTCGCGGTCGAACGCTTCTCGGCGTTTCACCGCCTCGACCCGCTGGCTGACATCCTTGGTGGTCACGACATCAACCGACAGGCCGAAGCGGTCCAGCAGCTGCGGGCGCAGTTCGCCTTCCTCGGGGTTGCCGCTGCCGATCAGCACAAAGCGGGCGGGGTGCCGGATGCTGAGGCCCTCGCGTTCGATGACGTTTTCGCCCGATGCAGCGACATCGAGCAGCAGATCGACGAGGTGATCTTCCAGCAGGTTGACCTCGTCGATGTAGAGAAATCCCCGGTTGGCACGGGCAAGCAGGCCAGGCTCGAACGCTTTTTCGCTGTGTACCAGGGCACGCTCGATATCGAGCGCACCTGCGACGCGGTCTTCCGTCGCGCCCAGAGGCAAGTCAACGACGGGGGCAGGGGCCTCGCGCGTCTTCAGTGACCTTGGCGCAATTGCCTGCGTGTCGTTGCAGGCCTTGCACAATCCGGCGGGCTTGGCAGGATCGCAGTTGTAGCTGCAACCTTCGACCGTCCGGATGGGCGGCAGCAGGTTGGCAAGCGCGCGCACGGCCGTCGACTTTCCCGTGCCGCGATCACCGAAAATCAGCACGCCGCCGATGGTCGGATCGATCGCCGCAATGATCAGGGCGCGTTTCATCTCGTCCTGGCCAACGATGGCGGAAAAGGGAAATGTGATGGCCATGATGAACTCCTCCTGGCGGTCAGAACAGTCTGGCGGTCAGAACGGTCTGTTCAACTGAACAATGGATCGATTGAGCACGGCAGCGATGCCGACCCAGATCAGGTAGGGCGCAAACAGCATCGCGGCAGTTCCTGAGAATTGCGCCACGAACAGGATGATGGCGAGGATCGACAGCCACAGCGCGATCACCTCGATGAAGGCAATGTCAGGCCGCCGCATGGTGAAGAAGAGATAGTTCCAAAGGATATTCAACACGCCATTGACAAGAAGCAGTGCGGTGAGCGCAAGGCGCGCGCCTCCTTCCGGCGTTGCCAGCCAGGCGATCACGATGGCAATGGCCGCAAGCGTGAGAATGACGGTCCAAATGGGTCCGAATGCCCAGTTGGGCGGCTTCCATCTGGGAAATTTCAGCGCAGCATACCATGGCCCGATTTCCGTCAGCCAGCCGCCGATCATCGCCATGGCGATGACACCACCGGCGGCGGCAAGAGCGGGCAACCAGTTCTCAGCGAGTACAATCATCCAGGCCTCGCCACGCGCAGCAAGCTGCCCAGATCCTTGAAGAGCACCCGGATATGCGCCAGCGGATCACGCCGCACGAGTTCCTTGTTCATGTAGGATTCCCAGGTGAGCCGCTGCACGTCCCGGTCCTTGCACAGGCTGACGAAGCTCTCGCGCAGGCGGTCGTTGCGGTACCATATCCATTGCAGCATCCCCAGCGCCCAGAAGACCTTGCCGTGGCTCTTCATGAAGGCTTTTCGAGCGAGCTTCAGCGCCCGGGCATCGCCCGTGCTGAGCGCAAGCTCTACGGCCTCGCCGCCGCAGCGTGCGCTGGCCATGGCGTAGTAGATGCCTTCGCCTGACGCTGGTGCCACACAGCCCGCAGCATCACCCACCAGGATGATGTCGCGGCCATTGTCCCAGCGCTTCAGTGGCTTGAGCGGGATGGGTGCGCCTTCCTTGCGGATGGTCTCGCAGTGTTCGAACCCCAGAACGCTGCGAATGTCGGCGATGGCCTTGCGCAGGGGAAAGCCCTTGTTGGCGCTGCCGGTGCCAATGCTGGTGACATCGCCGTGCGGGAAGACCCAGGAATAGAAATCAGGCGAGAAGCGGCCGTTGTAATGCACGTCGCAGCGACGTGGATCGAAGCTTTTGGAGGCGGCAGGCGAGCGGACGATCTCATGGTAGGCAAAAACATAGGGGATGCGATCCGCGCCCTTGATCGTGTGCTTGCCGACCTGTGACAAGGCTCCGTCCGCGCCGATGACCATGCGGGCACGCACGGCCGTGGGCTTTGCGTCTGCATCGTCTGTTTTGGGCGTGTAATGCACGATCGCCGTGCCATCCGCGTCCCGCCCGATGCTGTCGAAATTGCCCTTGCGCCGGTCGCAGCCCCAATCTGCGGCGCGAACGCGCAGGAATTCGTCGAAGACTTCACGATCCACCATGCCGACGAAGCCATTGCCCTCCACCGGCATGTCGACATGCTTGTCCGAGGGCGGGATCATGCGGGCAGACGTGATCCGCGCGCAGATCAGATGATCGGGAATCTCGAAATCCTTGATCAGCCGGGGCGGGATCGCACCGCCGCAAGGCTTGATGCGCCCGTCGCGGTCGAGCAGCATCACCGAGCGGCCCTTGCGGGCGAGATCGGCGGCGACGGTGGCCCCCGCCGGGCCGCCCCCCACGACAACGACGTCGAAGGTCTGGAGTGGCTGTTCACAGCCAGGTGCGTCACCGGTGTTCGTACTGATCATGGCGTTATCTCCCCGCTGCCATCGAAAGGATATCATCGTTGTTCATCAAATCGGTCGTGCGTGATGGTGCCGTTGCGCCTTCCAGTCTTGCGACCTGCCAGGCGAGGGCGGCTGAAACCAGAAAGAGAAGCGCTTCGGCGCCGAACACCAGGGAATATGCGGGAAGCGGAGACCCCAGCATGATGCGGGCAAGATCGACCGCCACAGTGCCGGTGAAGCCGCCGATGCCGAAGGCCACGGCCTGTGCCGCGCCCCACACACCCATGCGTGTTCCCTCGCGGCCTGTGTTGCCGGATGTGGCCAGGGTCATCATCGAGCCGATGGCCGCCCCGGCATAGATGCCGTTGGACACGCCCAGCAGAAAGACATTCTCGACCAGTGGCCAGGTTGGCCCGGCGGTACCCGCCAGCGCCAAGCCCAACATGCACAAAGCTGAGGCGATGCAGCCGCCAATCGTCCAGGCCACGGGAGAGCCAAAGCGCCCTTTGCCGAGCACCGGGCAGGCCAGCGCGACCAGAACCATGCCCAGGAATACGCCGCCATGCTGGATGCCTGACAGTTTGGTTGAGGCCCCTGGGGTCATCGAGAAGATCGCACCCGCGAAGGGCTCCAGGATCAGATCCTGGGCGGAATAGGCCAGCATGGAAACGAACACGAATATAGCGAAAAGCCGTGCCTTCGGTTCAGCCCAGACCTCCGCCACGGCTTCCTTGAACGGCGTCTTTGGCCTGGCTGGATCAACCACGGGCACTGTCGATGGTCCCTCGACACCAGAAATGGCGAGACAGGCGAGACAAAACGCAATGACAGAAACGGCCGACGTCACGGCGATCAGCCGCGTGTTCGAAAACGGGTCCAGAAACTTGCCTGCCGTGATCGCGGTCACCGCGAACCCGGCGATCATCATCAGCCAGACAATGGTGGCGGCGGACGCCTTGTGTTCCTTGCGCACGCGCTTGGCGAGCAGCACCAGCAGCGAGGTGCCCGCTGCCCCGACACCGATGCCGATCAGCGTGAAAGCCAGAATGGCGAGCAGGAGACCTGCCCAGAACATGGTGCCCATGAGCGCCGTTGCAACGGCGGACAAGGCCCCGCCGATGGCAAGAATGGCCATCCCGCCGATGATCCAGGGCGTTGAGCGGCGGCCATTGTCGGTACCGAAACCCCAGCGCGGGCGCAGTATCTGCAAGGCATAATGCCACGCGACAAGTGCGCCGGGAATGACGGCTGGCAAGGCCAGTTCCACCACCATCACCCGGTTGATCGTCGAGGTCGTCAGCACGACAATGGCACCCAATGCGGTCTGCACCAGGCCAAGCCGCACGATGCCCAGCCATCCCAAGTGGGAAACTTCAGTCATTGCTGCACGCATGATGTCCCCCTCACAGCTGTTGCAGGGCGAAAGCGGAAACGAGCATTCCCAGGACGTAAAGCGTGATCCCGGTGGCGTTGTACCAGGGCGCGAACTTCTTTGGGTCGGTCAGCAGGCGAGCCATGCACAGGCCCTGCATAGCCAGGAACAGCGCAATGATCGCGGCGTGCCACGGTTGCGAGAAGCCGACGAGCAGGCCGATGACCACAACTTGCGGCCAGGCCATCATGAAACAGGCGAGGCGGGCCGCGCGCTCTTCTCCCAGTTGGACCGGCAGCGAGCGGATGCCCATCACGCGGTCACCCTCGACGGCCTTGAAGTCGTTGAGAATCATGATGCCATGCGCGCCGCTGCTGTAGAGGGCGGCAAAGATGATGATCGGCCAACCCGGCCAACCGCCGAGCATCACGGCGGCGCCAGTGAACCAGGGCAGGCCCTCGTAGGCGAAGGCCACGGCGGTGTTGCCCCACCAGCCATTCTGCTTGAAGCGAAAGGGCGGGGCGCTGTAGGCCCAGGCGAGTGCCAGGCCGATGGCGGCAGCGACCGTGACGGCCGGCCCGAGGATCCAGGCGACCGAAAGGGAAAGCAGCGTCCAGGCAATGGCAATGTAAAGGCCCCAGCGACCAGGAATCCTGCCGGAAGGAATGGGCCGATTCGGTTCATTGATGGCGTCGACATGGCGGTCATACCAGTCATTGGCGGCCTGGCTGGTGGCGCAGACCAGCGGTCCCGTGAGCAGGATGCCCAGCGCCACCATGGGCCAGCGCTCCAGCACGGGCACACCTGACGAAACGATGCCGCAGGCGAAGGCCCACATCGGCGGGAACCAGGTCACTGGCTTCAGCAGTTCGAGAATCGCGGAGGGGCTTGGGTGAGTGCGCTCCGGAAAGGGCCTGGTCTCGGTGGACATGAGCTGAACGTACGAAGCGATTTTTCGTACGTCAATTTGTCTTTACACCTAGAGGCATCCCTAATGACAGGATATCCTTACGTATTTTCGCCACCACCGAGATCGCCCAGGCCAAAGCGATGCAGCTTTGCATAGAGGCTTTGGCGGCTCAGGCCCAGCATTTCGGCGGCGGATGCCCGGTTGTCGTCGGTGAGTTCAAGGGCAGCCTCGATGCACAGCCGCTCGATGACATCCGTCGTTTCCCGCACGAGTTCCTTCAGGGGCACGCTGCCCACCAGATCCTTCATCTGCTCCACCGAGCGAGGCAGGGTGGTCAGACCCCTTGGTCCGCTGTCGGTATGGCGTCTTTCCGTTCGGATGAGGAAGCCGATGCGCGGCGCGGCATGATCCACGATCTTCACGGCGGACACCTCGACAGGCTCCTGTGCCCCGTAGTTGCCGCGCAGAACGGTGGCAAAGCCGCGCACTGCGCCACGATCCTGCAGCGTGCCGATCAGAACGCCGAAATCGACCGCGGCCCGCCCCAGCCATTGTCCCAGACTCTTGCCGATTGCGCCTGACGCCATCGGCAGTTCGGCCATGTCCAGGAATGTGCGATTCGCCTCGAGAATCTGTCCGTCGCCATCGGTGATCACGAAACCCTCCGGCAGGCGCTCGATCAGAGAGGGCAAAGCAATGACCTCGTTGCCCACGGGATGCTCTGCCTGATCGACTGGCCGCGCCTGCAGGAGAAGCAGCGAGGCGCCCTCCTGGCGAAACAGGTGTGCGCTCAGATCGAAGTGCTGATGGCCCACGGCGGCACGCAGGACCGCGCCCTTCGCCTCGCCTGTGTTGAGCGCCGTGGTCAGCAGGCTCTGGAGCAATTCGGAATCATTCTCGTCGAACAGCGAAGCAACGCCGCGGCCCGTCATGCGGCTGGCTGGCAACCCGAAAACGGCAAGGCAGGCACCATTTGCCTCCATGACCTTGCGGCTGGCGACATCAACGATGAGCATGGGCGTGCGGCCGAGTTGAAACAGCACACGGTAGCGGGTCTCAACCGCGCGCATTCGGCTGTAGTCCCGCTCAAGGTTCTGCTGGGCATCGACGAGTTGTCGCTGAAGCGACGCCTGGGAGAGCAGGCTGCGGCCTAGCAGCAACACATCGCCGGTTCCAGGCGAAGCGGCACTTGGCAGCGCGAGCGCCGCATAGCGCACCGGCACCAACTTGTCCGGCGAGGGACCGAGGTGATTGATCTCGCGGTGTCTTGAGAGGCCCGTGGGCTGTGCTGCATCAAGCAGTTCACGACCCTTGGTCAGGCTGTCGGCGGCGAGGGTGTCCAGCCATTTCCGCTGGGTCAAGGGCTGCATGTCATCCGCCAGGCTTGTATCGGTCCCAAAGCAGCAGGACCGCACAATGCCTTCGAAATCGAGCAGAATCGTCACATCCGCAAAGGATGTCAGCGCCAGCGTGGCAGCATCCAGGTTCAGTGCGCCGATGATCTGGCGAAGGGAATTGTCACCATCCGCCCTGTTCTTCAGCACTGTGATCGCCCCGGGCACCTCTCGAATCCGGCAACAATCGATCGAGATTCAGTCTTGATAATGCAAGCCGTCATATCCCTGACTTCAGTGTTCGCGCAACAGGCTTTGCAGCATCGTGTTGGCGACCACCACCGCTGCCGCAGGGTCAGGGGCCGTCGCATCGGCACCCGTGCGCGTCCATATCCCCGGATTGCTCACGAGTGGCTGCCCGTCCACCATGACAACAAGCCGCGGATTGGCTGATTCCCTGCGTATTTGGCGCAACAGCAGGGCAATCGACGAGAGATCGGAATTGCGGGAAAGCGATAATGCCAGCACATCGAATGGCTCGCGGCGGACGCGGTCAACGATTTCGGCATCACTTCTGGGTGCCAGCCTCGCGGTATCCCACAAGGCATTGCGGAAGAAATCCTCGACAATCGCCGGTCCAAGGTTGTGGATGTCGCCGGGAAGCTGCGCGATCAGGATATTGCCGGAAATGGATGCGGCGCAGAGCGGTGCTTGCGGCATGGCGCTGCTCCCCAGCAGCCGCTGCAAGCGACTGACCCCGAGGGTGACATCAGCGAAAGTGGCATTGTCGTTGAGCCATTCCTCATGCAGGCGCGTGGCTACGGGTGTGAACAGGTTCAGGAGGATATCCTCCCGGCTGACGCCGCGCAGCGCCAGGATCATGATGCCGGCCTCGGTGATGTGATGGTCGGGCGCCGTCACGTTGCGCAGCAACTGATCGATATCGGATTGGGTGATGCGTGATGCGGCCTTCGACGTGTCAGCATTGTGTGCGGCTCTGGCGGCCAGCAATCGCGGCAGGGCGACACGGCGAATCGCGTCCTCAAGCAGATTGCGGCTGGTGATTCCGGCCCGCTCAAGTTCTCCCGGTACAAGATTTGCCGGCACAAGATTCAGGCGTTTGAAATGTCGTGGCAATGCTGGCGAAACCTCGGCTTCGCCGGGGTGGATCTGATCGAAAGCCGTCTCAGGATCCGGATAGCCAGACATGTGTTTTCACGAAGGGGTGTGTGGCTTGCGCCTTGCCCCAGGGTCTCACCTCTTTTGCGTATCGCTTCGGGTCAGCGAACTTCAAGAGCAGCATCGAAAAGTCAGAAACGGCGAGCTTCTCCCCAGAGGCCCGACAAAGAGCGTAGCACTGATGAAGGGTGCGCATCATTGGGGATGATCCGATTGGGAATGACACGTATCCCCTCGCCCCATCAAATATGTAAAGTTCAATTGACGGCTGGTCTGTTTGATCTTTTGCCGTCCAACCGGAGCGTGCCAATTCCTTCACCGGAAAAGGTGCAATCCTGAAAATTCAGTCGGGGGAGACTGGTGTGACCAATGGTCGTTCGGACCTGTCGTCCAAGAACTCGCTTTACTCCGCGGAGGAGAGGCGGCGCCGGGACGATTCCCGCTGGACCCTCGTGC
>JANNEO010000027.1:0-10577 GCA_031378805.1 Hyphomicrobiales bacterium | reverse complement strand
GCAAGGCCCTGGTCATGAAGCGTTTCAGCCCTCGTGGCCGTGGACGTGCCAACCAGATCCAGAAGCCATTCTCGCATCTCACGATCATCGTTCGCCAGGTTTCGGAGGCCGCATAATGGGACAGAAAGTCAATCCAATCGGTCTGCGCCTCGGCATCAACCGCACGTGGGACAGCCGCTGGTTCGCCAGCTCCGGCGAGTACGGCAAGCTGCTGCATGAAGACATTGCCATTCGCAAGATGCTGATGGACACCCTTAAGCAGGCTGCCATCTCCAAAGTGGTGATCGAGCGCCCACACAAGAAGTGCCGTGTGTCGATCCATTCAGGTCGCCCCGGTGTTGTCATCGGCAAGAAGGGCGCGGATATCGACAAGCTGCGCAAGATGATTGCGGAAATGACCGACAGCGAAGTTGCAATCAACATCGTTGAGGTCCGCAAGCCGGAAATCGATGCGACGCTCGTCGCCGAGTCGATTGCCCAGCAGCTGGAGCGCCGCGTGGCCTTCCGCCGTGCCATGAAGCGTTCCATGCAGTCCGCGATGCGTCTTGGTGCCGAGGGCATCAAGGTGACATGTTCGGGTCGTCTGGGTGGTGCGGAAATCGCACGTATCGAGACCTACCGTGAAGGCCGCGTGCCTTTGCACACGCTGCGTGCCGACGTTGATTACGGTGTCGCTACCGCGATCACGGCCTATGGTACCTGCGGTGTGAAGGTGTGGATATTCAAGGGTGAAATCCTTGAACATGATCCGATGGCTTCCGAGCGGCGTGCAACCGATGACGGTGGACGCAGCCAGGGCCGTCGTGCGCCGGATGCGGCGTAAGACAGGGATATTTGAGCCATGATGCAACCGAAACGGACGAAGTTCCGCAAGCAGTTCAAAGGCCGGATTTCCGGTGTCGCTTCCAGCGGCACGGAACTCGCCTTTGGCGAATTTGGCCTGAAGGCCATGGAGCCCGATCGTCTGACCGCGCGCCAGATCGAAGCAGCCCGACGCGCCATGACACGCCACATGAAGCGTGCCGGTCGCGTGTGGATCCGCATCTTCCCGGATGTGCCGATCTCGAAGAAACCGCTCGAGGTCCGCATGGGCAAAGGCAAGGGCGCACCGGAATATTGGGCAGCCAAGGTGAAGGCCGGCAGGATCATGTTCGAGCTTGGTGGCGTTCCCGAACTGGTTGCCCGCGAATCGCTTGAGCTGGCAGCAGCCAAGCTTCCTATCAAGACGCGCTTCGTCGCGCGCATCGTAGAGTAAGGAGGCGACCATGAAGACCACACAGCGTCTCTCCGATATCCGCGCATTGAGCACGGACCAGATGAACGAAGAGTTGACCAAGCTGAAGAAGGAGCAATTCAACCTGCGCTTTCAGCGTGCCACGGGCCAGCTCGAGAACACGGGTCGCGTCAATCAAGTCCGCAAGGACATCGCCCGCATCATGACCGTGTCTCGCCAGAAGGCTGGCGAGAGCACCAAGGCCTGAGGAATCACCAATGCCGAAGCGTATCCTCCAGGGAACCGTTGTCTCTGACAAGCAGGACAAGACCATCGTCGTGAAGGTGGAGCGTCGTTTCACGCATCCGCTGCTCAAGAAGACGGTGCGCCGTTCCAAGAACTATCACGCCCACGACGAAGCCAACGCTGCCAAGGTTGGTGAGAATGTGCGCATCGAAGAGACCGTGCCTGTATCGAAACTCAAGCGCTGGATTCTCGTCGGAGAGACCAAGTAATCGTATTTATCGGACGGAAGCTCGGCGCGAATTGCAGGGCTTTTCTAACACTTCCGTTTTTTATGCGGAATGTGTTGCTTTGTCGGCGTTGCTCCTTTATGGCGACGCATCTTTCCAAACGAAAGGCGAGGAGGCGGTTTGTCGGCTCTGCTGGCAAAACGAGACTTCCGTCAGGCGTAGTCCAATCCGGAACCCCGGTTTGGAAACCGATCTGAAACAAGAAAGGGATCAAAGCCTATGATCCAGATGCAAACGAATCTGGACGTCGCCGACAATTCTGGCGCGCGTCGCGTGATGTGCATTAAGGTGCTTGGTGGCTCCAAAAGGAAGTACGCCGGCGTCGGTGATGTCATCGTTGTCTCCATCAAGGAGGCAATTCCACGCGGTCGCGTGAAGAAGGGCGACGTTATGAAGGCCATCGTCGTGCGCACCGCGAAGGATATTCGCCGTGCCGACGGATCGGTCATCCGCTTCGACCACAATGCTGCAGTTCTGATCAACAATCAGAAAGAGCCGGTCGGCACCCGCATCTTCGGGCCAGTGCCCCGCGAGCTGCGTGCCAAGAACCACATGAAAATCATCTCGCTGGCTCCTGAGGTGCTCTGATGGCTGCGAAGATCAAGAAAGGCGACAAGGTTGTCGTCCTCACCGGTCGTGACAAGGGCAAGTCGGGCGAAGTGCTCGAAGTGCGTCCTGTCGAGGGCCGTGCTCTCGTGCGGGGTGTGAACCTCGTGAAGCGCCACCAGAAGCAGTCTCAGACGCAGGCTGGCGGCATCATTACCAAGGAAGCGGCGCTGCAACTCAGCAACCTCGCCGTGGCTGATCCCAAAGACGGGAAGCCGACGCGTGTTGGCTTCAAGTTCCTCGAGGATGGCCGCAAGGTCCGTTTCGCCAAGCGTTCGGGAGATCTGATCGATGCTTGATCTCAAGACATACGAGCCCAGGCTCAAGACGCATTATGCCGAGGTTGTCCGGGCCAAGATGACCGAACAGTTCGGTTATAAGAATGTCATGGAAGTGCCGGTCGTGACCAAGATCGTCATCAACATGGGTATTGGCGAAGCTGTGAATGACAGCAAGAAGGCTGGTATCGCTGCCGCCGACCTGGCGCTGATCGCTGGACAGAAGCCGACGCTGACACGCGCCCGCACTGCCATTTCGAACTTCAAGCTGCGCGAGAATCTTGCGATTGGTGCGAAGGTGACCTTGCGCAAGACGCGCATGTACGAATTCATGGATCGTCTCGTGACCGTGGCACTGCCACGCGTGCGTGACTTCCGTGGACTGAACCCGAAGAGCTTCGATGGCCGCGGCAACTTTGCCATGGGCATCAAGGAGCACCTCGTGTTCCCCGAGATCTCCTACGAAAAAGTGGATCAGGTCTGGGGTATGGACGTCATCGTGTGTACCACTGCCAAGTCTGATGACGAGGCGAGGGCACTTTTGAAACTCTTCAACTTCCCGTTCCGGCAGTGAGCTGGGGTTCTTTCGGGCCCTTTCGTTCAAACGCGGACACCAGGAGATAAGATCACATGGCCAAAAAAGGCATGATCGAGAAGAACAACCGCCGCAAGAAAATGGTTGGCCAGCAGGCTGCCAAGCGTGCCCGGTTGAAGTTGGTTATCATGAACAAGGAAGCGAGCCTGGAAGACCGGTTCGCGGCCACTCTGAAACTGGCACAGTTGCCGCGCAATGCATCGGCAACACGGATCAAGAACCGCTGCGAAGTGACGGGCCGCCCGCGCGGCTATTATCGCAAACTGAGGATGTCGCGCATCGCCATGCGTGACCTTGGCAACTCGGGTCTTGTCCCGGGCTTGACCAAGTCAAGCTGGTAAGGAGGGTCTGACAATGTCCATGACCGATCCGCTCGGCGATATGCTCACCCGCATCCGGAACGCACAGATGCGCCGCAAGGCCAAGGTTTCGACACCTGGCTCACGGCTGCGTGCTCGCGTTCTCGAAGTGTTGAAGAGCGAAGGTTACATCCGCGACTACTCCGTCACGGAATACGAGAATGGTCGCACCGACCTTGATATCGAGCTCAAGTATTTTGATGGCCAGCCGGTCATCAAGATGATCGAGCGCGTGTCCAAGCCCGGTCGCCGCGTTTATGTCTCCGTCGATGCAATGCCCAGCGTTGCCAACGGCCTCGGTGTCACGATCGTTTCCACGCCCAAGGGCGTTATGGCCGATCATGCCGCACGCGAGAGCAATGTTGGTGGCGAAGTGCTTTGCAAAGTCTTCTGATCGAGAGGAGAGAAACCATGTCCCGTCTCGGTAAAATGGCTGTCACGATTCCTGCGGGCTGTCAGGTGCGCACGGAAGGCAACACGATTTTCGCAAAGGGTCCGAAGGGAGAACTCAAGTTCGCCGGTTCGGATGATGTCGAGATCAAGATCGAAGGCTCGGCGATCAGTTTTTCGCCTCGCAACGAAACCAAGCACGCCAGAGCGATGTGGGGAACGACCCGCGCCCAGGTGCAGAACATCGTCACCGGTTCAACCAAAGGCTTCGAGAAGAAGCTTGAGATCACCGGTGTTGGCTACAAGGCCGCTGTCGCAGGCAAGACCCTGCAACTGTCGCTGGGTTACAGCCATGACGTGAACTACGCGATCCCTGACGGGATCACGGTCATTACCCCGAAGCCTACGGAAATCACGATCTCGGGCATCGATCGGCAGAAGGTCGGTCAAGTTGCCGCTGAGATACGCGCCTGGCGCGGTCCCGAGCCTTACAAGGGCAAGGGCGTCAAGTACGAAGGCGAATTCATCTTCCGCAAGGAAGGCAAGAAGAAGTAAGGGCGGGGAAGAGCACAGACCATGTCAAAGAATGCTGTCACTCAGGCGCGCCGTCAGGCCCGCACACGGCGCGAAGTCAAGGAGGTGGCCTATGGCCGCCCGCGCCTTTCCGTGTTTCGTTCCGCGAAGCAGATCTATGTCCAGGTCATCGATGATGTGAAGGGGCACACCGTTGCCGCGGCGTCTTCGATCGAGAAGGACATCAAGAAAGATTTGAAGACCGGTGCGGACGTGAATGCTGCCACCCTTGTTGGCAAGCTTGTCGCCGAGCGTGCGCTCAAGGCTGGTGTGAAGCAGGTCGTTTTCGACCGTGGTTCGTACCTCTACCATGGCCGCGTGAAGGCTGTTGCCGAAGGTGCCCGCGAAGGCGGCCTCGACTTCTGATCCATACCGGCGCTTGATTTCAGGCATCCGGATACAAGCGAGCGGGTTTCCGTCCCGCGTCAGTGAAGGAGACACGGATAATGGCGAAAGAGCCACGTGAAGGCGGCCGCGGCCGTCGGGATGACCGCGAAGAGCGCGACAATGAATTCGTGGACCGTCTGGTCCACATCAACCGCGTTGCCAAGACCGTGAAGGGTGGCCGCCGTATGGCGTTTGCTGCCCTCGTCGTTGTTGGCGACCAGAAGGGCCGCGTGGGCTTCGGCCACGGCAAAGCCCGCGAAGTGCCGGAAGCCATTCGCAAGGCAACCGAATCCGCCAAGCGGACGCTAATCCGCGTGCCGCTGCGCGAAGGGCGCACGCTGCATCATGATGTGGCGGGCCGTCATGGTGCCGGCAAGGTTATCCTGCGTGCAGCGCCCGCCGGTACAGGCGTGATCGCGGGTGGTCCGATGCGTGCAATTTTCGAAACGCTCGGTATGCAGGATGTCGTGGCCAAGTCGCTGGGGTCGTCCAACCCCTACAACATGGTTCGTGCCACATTCGATGCACTTGGCAATGAGGATGCGCCCCGCTCGGTTGCGGCACGGCGTGGTCTCAAGGTGTCCCAGCTCCAGGCTCGTCGCGGTGGCGCCGATGCTGAAGCTGGCGCGGATTCGTAAGGAGACGCGATCATGGCAAAAGCAGCACAGACGATTATCGTCGAACAATACGCAAGCCCGATTCGCCGTCCTGCCAAGCAGGCACAGACCCTTACCGGTCTTGGACTCGGCAAGATCGGGGATCGCCGCACGCTGAAGGACAGTCCTGAAGCCCGCGGCATGGTTGCCACCGTTGCGCACATGGTGCGCATCGTAGACGCGAAGTGAGGAGGAGAGATCCATGAAACTCACAGAACTTCATGATAATGTTGGTGCCACCAAGAAGCGTATGCGCATTGGTCGTGGTATCGGCTCGGGCAAGGGCAAGACCGGTGGTCGCGGCGTCAAGGGTCAGAAGGCCCGTACCGGCGTGTCCATCAAGGGCTTCGAGGGCGGCCAGATGCCGTTGCATCGTCGCCTGCCAAAGCGTGGCTTCAACAACATCCACGCTCTGGACCTGAACGAGGTGAACCTCGGGCGCGTGCAGCAGGCGTTGGAATCCGGAAAGCTGGACGCCAAGGCGGCCATTACTGTCGATGCGTTGGTGGCGGCAGGTATCCTGTCCCGCGCCCGCGACGGCGTGAAGGTGTTGGGCAATGGCGAATTGAAGGCAAAGCTCTCCTTCGAGGTCTGGTCCGCGTCGGCTTCGGCTGTTGCGGCGATCGAGAAGCTTGGCGGCTCGGTGAAGATGCTTCGCCCGGCGGTCGAGGCTTCGGCCTGATCGAAGACAGTATGGCGCGGCTGGCACAATGTCTGCCGCGTTCCTATTTTACCGGAGTTCGATCTCCGGGCCAACGCCTGGGCTTGACCCAGGCGTTTGTGTGTTTAGGGACTTGATGACTGGCGACGGATGGACTCCGGCGGCGGTCACAGAGACAGGGTCGCGGCTGTGAGGCTGCGGGAAACTTGATGGCATCGGCAGCAGAACAGCTCGCATCCAGCTTGAATTTTGGCGCACTCGCCAAGGCGGAGGAACTGAAGAAGCGCATCTTCTTCACGCTTGGTGCGCTGCTCGTCTATCGATTGGGCACATATATCCCGTTGCCTGGCATCGATCCTGAAGCGTTGCGCCAGTCGTTCGCCAATGCGCAGCAGGGCATTCTGGGCCTGTTCAACATGTTTTCGGGCGGTGCCGTCAGCCGCATGGCGATCTTCGCGCTCAACATCATGCCGTATATCTCGGCCTCGATCATCATCCAGCTTTTGACGACGGTGTCACCCAAGCTCGAAGCCTTGAAGAAGGAAGGCGAGAGCGGCCGCCGCCAGATCAACCAGTATACGCGCTATCTCACTGTGGTGCTGGCGCTGTTCCAGGCCTGGGGCATCGCGGTCGGCCTGCAAGGTTCGGGCAATCTCGTGCAAAGCCCCGGTCCGTTCTTCGTGCTGTCCACCGTTCTCACGCTCACGGGCGGCACGCTTTTCTTGATGTGGCTGGGCGAGCAGATCACCAGCCGAGGCATCGGCAACGGCACTTCGCTGATCATCTTCGCCGGTATCGTGGCGGAACTGCCCTCCGCCATCTTCGGCACGCTGGAGCTTGGCCGCCAGGGCGCGATCTCCACCATTCTCATCCTCTTCGTGATGGTGATGGTTGTCGGCCTCATCGCACTGATCGTGTTCATGGAGCGGGCGCAACGTCGCCTGCTGATCAACTATCCGCGCCGCCAGGTCGGCAACAAGGTTTATGAGGGGCAGACATCGTTCCTGCCGCTCAAATTGAATACGGCTGGCGTGATTCCCCCGATCTTCGCCTCATCCCTGCTTCTGCTGCCCGCCACGATGGCGAGCTTCCAGGCGCAAGGTGGCGGACCGGAGTGGTTGCAGACCGTCAACGTCTACCTCGGTCACGGGCGTCCGCTGTTCATGATCCTTTATGCGGCGATGATCATTTTCTTTGCCTTCTTCTACACCGCCATCGTCTTCAATCCGGTCGAGACGGCGGACAACCTTAAGAAGCAGGGGGGCTTCATCCCCGGCATACGGCCGGGTGAGCGTACAGCGACCCATATCGACTATGTGCTAACCCGCATCACCCTTGTTGGCGCATTGTATCTGACTTTCGTCTGCTTGCTCCCCGAGTTCCTGATCAGCTATGCAGCATTACCGTTCTATCTCGGTGGCACCTCGATCCTGATCGTCGTGTCGGTGACGATGGACACGGTTGCGCAGGTGCAGGGCTACCTGATCGCGCATCAATATGAAGGTCTGATCAAGAAGGCCAAGCTTCGGGGGAGTAAGCGCTGATGAGGTTGATCCTGCTGGGTCCGCCAGGGGCGGGTAAGGGCACGCAGGCAGAGCGACTGGTGAAAGAGCACGGCATACCGCAGCTTTCCACTGGTGACATGCTGAGGGCTGCTGTTGCAGCTGGAACGCCGATTGGCCTCAAGGCGAAAGCCGTCATGGAGGCGGGCGGTCTCGTCTCGGACGAGATCGTGGTCGGCATTATCGCAGACCGGATCGACCAGCCTGATGCCAAGCCGGGCTTTATCCTCGATGGCTTTCCCCGAACGGTAGCGCAGGCAGAAGCGCTTGATGCCATGTTGGCCGCGAAGGGCCAGAAGCTGCGGGTCGTGATCGATCTCGTGGTGGATGAGTCGAAACTGGTCGATCGTATCGTGAAGCGCGCGGCGGATGCCAAAGCGGCTGGGCAGCCCGTGCGCAAGGATGATGACCCGGAAGTGTTCAAGACACGGCTTGCCGCGTTCCACCGCGACACGGCGGCGGTTCGGCCATATTATGCCGCCAAGGGTAAGGTGCAATCCGTTGATGGAATGCAACCGATTGCGGCGGTTACCGACGCGATTGACCGTATTTTGGCGGGCTGAAGACGGCATTTCCCGATCTGTCGTCATTTCTGTCCGAAGCCGGTTGACGAACCTGGTTTCATCGGCTAACGCACCCCTTCTTCCGGACAAACGCGCGGAAACGCCCTTTTGGGGGTGTTCTTCGTTTGTCGCTGGGCATAGGCCGGTTCTCCACCGGCGCCTGGTCAGGATACATCGCCTGAACCTGTTTCAGGCCCATATGGAGACGAGTGAACTATGGCCCGTATTGCAGGCGTCAATATCCCCACCAACAAGCGCGTCGTCATTGCCCTTCGCTACATTCACGGCATTGGCCCCATGAACGCGGTCGAAATCTGCGACAAGATCGGCCTGGATCACGCCAAGCGCGTCAACCAGTTGACGGATGCGGAAATCCTGCAGATTCGCGAGACCATCGATCGTGACCACATGGTCGAGGGCGATCTGCGCCGCGAAACGTCGATGAACATCAAACGCCTCATGGACCTTGGTTGCTACCGTGGCCTTCGCCATCGTCGTGGCCTGCCGGTCCGCGGTCAGCGCACCCACACCAACGCCCGCACCCGCAAGGGCAAGCCGAAGGCGATTGCTGGCAAGAAAAAGTAATCGAGGCAATGGGCAGTCGGCAGTGGGCAGTCGGATTTATAATCCGAGTGCCAACTGCCCATTGCCACTGCCGTATGAAGTCCCGAGCGCCTGGAATCACGGGCGCGCCTGAAGGAGAAAGACAATGGCAAAAGAAGCCCAACGCGTCCGCCGCCGCGAGAGAAAGAATATCTCGTCCGGTGTCGTCCATGTGAACGCGTCGTTCAACAACACCATGATCACCATCACCGATGCCCAGGGCAACACGATCTCGTGGTCCTCTTCGGGCATGATGGGCTTCAAGGGTTCGCGCAAGTCCACTCCGTATGCAGCGCAGGTTGCGGCGGAAGATGCGTCACGCAAGGCCGCAGAGCATGGCGTGCGCACCGTGGAAGTCGAAGTGACTGGTCCTGGCTCGGGCCGTGAATCGGCGCTGCGTGCGCTTCAGTCCGCCGGACTGACCGTGACGTCGATTCGTGATGTGACACCCATTGCCCACAATGGTTGCCGCCCGCGCAAGCGCCGCCGCGTCTGATCTTTTCCCAGGTTGATTTCAAGCGCCTCATTTCATTCATCTGATTCAATCGAAGGCTTCGGCGGTTTCCCTTTTCGGGTGAGCGTCAACAAACATCAGGAACGACAACCGTGATCCAGAAGAACTGGCAGGAACTGATCAAGCCCCAGAAGCTCAGCGTGGTCAAAGGCGACGACCCGTCGCGTATGGCGACAGTTGTGGCTGAACCGCTTGAGCGTGGCTTTGGCTTGACACTCGGCAACGCGCTGCGCCGCATTCTCTTGTCCTCCCTGCAGGGAGCCGCAGTGTCTGGCCTGCAGATCGACGGCGTGCTGCACGAATTCTCATCGATTCCAGGCGTCCGCGAGGACGTGACGGATCTGGTGTTGAACGTGAAGGATATTGCAATCAAGATGCAAGGCGACGGACCCAAGCGCGTCACCCTGCGCAAGTCCGGCCCGGGCATCGTGACGGCAGGCGATATTGCCGTCGTCGGCGACATCCAGATCCTCAACCCTGGCCTCGTGCTGTGTACACTGGACGAGGGCGCGGATATCCGCATGGAAATGGTCGTCAATACTGGCAAGGGCTACGTCCCGGCGGACAAGAACCGCGCCGAGGATTCGCCCATCGGCATGATTCCGATCGACAGCCTCTATTCGCCTGTGAAGAAAGTGGCTTATCGCGTTGAGAACACGCGATCCGGCCAGATTCTCGACTATGACAAGCTAACGCTCTCGATCGAGACGGATGGTTCGATCACGCCGGATGATGCCGTGGCTTTTGCCGCACGCATCCTGCAGGATCAGCTGGAAATCTTCCTCAACTTCGAGGAGCCCAAGAAGGCCGAGACCGCTCCGTCGATCCCAGAGTTGGCGTTTAACCCGGCGCTGCTGAAGAAGGTTGATGAACTCGAGCTTTCGGTTCGCTCCGCCAACTGCCTGAAGAACGACAACATCGTCTATATCGGTGACCTGATCCAGAAGTCGGAAGCAGAAATGCTGCGCACCCCGAATTTTGGTCGCAAGTCGCTGAACGAAATCAAGGAAGTGTTGGCCCAGATGGGTCTGCATCTCGGCATGGACGTCACGGGCTGGCCGCCCGAGAACATCGAGGATCTCGC
>JANNEO010000116.1:0-1532 GCA_031378805.1 Hyphomicrobiales bacterium | reverse complement strand
TTCTCCATGAACATGAACGTTCTGGTGGACGGCCTTGTGCCGCGCGTCATCGGGCTGGCCGAGGCGCTGCGCATCTGGCTCGACCACCGCCGCGTCGTGCTGCAACGGCGCTCGCGGTTCCGGCTGGCCGAGATCGACCGGCGGCTGGAGCGGCTGGGCGGCCTGCTCATCGCCTTCCTCAATCTCGACGAGGTGATCCGCATCATCCGCGAGGAGGACGAGCCCAAGCCTACCCTGATCAAGCGCTTCGAACTGACCGACCTGCAGGCTGAAACCATCCTCGACACCCGTCTGCGGCAGCTGCGCAAGCTGGAGGAGATGGAGCTGCGCAAGGAATTCGACGCGCTCACCATCGAAAAGGGCCAGATCGAGGGCCTGCTGGGCGACGAGGCCAAGCAGTGGAAAACCGTGGCGTGGGAAATCCGCGATGTGAAGAAGAAATTCGGTCCCGACACGAAGATTGGCCGACGTCGCACGACCTTCGCGGACAAGCCGGAGGGCATGGCCAACATCGACATCTCGGAAGCGCTGGTGGAGCGCGAACCGATCACCGTCGTGCTCTCCGACAAGGGCTGGATCCGCGCGCTGAAGGGCCATGTGGCCGATCTCACCAGCCTGCAGTTCAAGGGCGACGACAAGCTGCGGCAATGGTTCCACACCGAAACCACCGCCAAGCTGCTGATGCTGGTCTCCAACGGCAAGGTCTTCACGCTGGACGCCAGCAAGCTGCCGGGCGGCCGCGGCTTCGGTGATCCCGTGCGCCTCATCGCCGACATGGAGGAGGATGTGGACATCGTGACGCTGTGGCCGCACCAGCCGGGAAGCAGGCTGCTGATGGTCTCCACAGGTGAAAACGACGTGCGCGGTTTCGTGGCGCCCTCGGACGACCTGCTGGCGACCACCAAGAAGGGCCGCAACGTGCTCAACGTGGACGGGAAATGGAAAGCCGTACTGGCCGTCCCCGCCCAAGGCGATCACGTCGCCATCATCGGCGAAAACCGCAAGCTGCTGGTCTATCCACTGAGCGAAGTGCCGGAGATGGCGCGCGGCAAGGGCGTGCGACTGCAACGCTACAAGGACGGGAATGTGGCGGATGCGAAGGTGTTCGGCATCGCGGGCGGACTGACGTGGGTGTCGTCCGACGGGCGCACGTACACGGTGGCAAGGCCGGAGCTGGATGAGTGGATCGGGAAGCGGGCAGAAGCAGGCAAGCTGCCGCCGAAGGGGTTTCCGAAGGGGAACAGGTTTGGGTGAGGAGACGCACCAGCCTTGTGCGTCCTTCGAGGCTCGCCAAGAGGCTCGCACCTCAGGATGAGGAGTCTTGAGTTCGGCATACCGAATTGCGAGAACAATCCCATGCCCTGCTTCCTTTACTTCCTGCGCTGCGCCGACGGCAGCTACTACACCGGCACCTATCGCGGCGAGGATCTGGCCACGCGCGTCAGCGAGTATAACAACGGCCATTACACTGACGCCTGGACCGCCAGCCGCAGGCCCGTTGAAGTGGTCTTCGCCGAGCAGTTCGCGTCAAT
>JANNEO010000089.1:0-17325 GCA_031378805.1 Hyphomicrobiales bacterium | reverse complement strand
CGGTGTCGTGGTCACGATCTCGCGCGGACGCTTCCCCAGCCGCAGGGCGAATTGCAGATTGTCCCATGCCGCATCGGCGTGTTTCCATTTCGCCAGCTCATCGCACCATGCCGCATCGAATTGCGGGCCGCGCAAGGCCTCCGGCTCTTCTGCCGAGAAGCACTGCGCCACTGCGCCGTTGGGCCAGGTCAGCCGTCGTCGGCCAATCTCGAAACTGGGCCGCTCATGCCGGGGATGCACGGCCATCAAGCCAGACACCCCGTCGATCATCACCTCGCGCACATCGGCAAAGGTCTCGCCGACCAGCGCGATACGACCCGCCGGAGTCTGGCCACGGGCCACATCACCCAGAGCGATGCGACGAACCCATTCCGCCCCTGTGCGTGTCTTGCCAGCACCGCGCCCACCCAGCACCAGCCACACCGTCCAGTCCAGTCCCTGCTGCGACAGCGCGGGCGGCAGTTGATCCGCCCGCGCCCAGAGTCGCCAATCCGTGTTGATCCGTTCGATCTGCCGCAGCGACAGTGACGCCAGGAAATCAACGAACCCCTTTTCGTTTTCGTCAGGCCCGGTCTCAGACCTCTTGAGCGCTTGCCCGTTCGATGGAAAGCTTGCGCAAGCGCTCTCCAAGGGCTTCCCGCAATGCGTCGATGTCATCGGGCGCGGCATCATCGTCGTCCTCTTCTTGTGCCTGCGCATCGACTGCTGACAGCTCCCGAAGCGTTTTTGCCAGCACGGAGAGAACCCGTGCATCGCGTTCCGCCTCGGCCACCGGCCTCGGTCCGGTCGCAATACGCGCCTCCACTTCGGCAGCCTGCAGCTCTGCCGCACGCCACAACCTCGCGGTCAGTGCCGATCTCGGATCGGTTGTTGCTGGATTGACTGCGCTCTGTGTCATCTGTGCCTCCCTCGCCGCAAAACCGGCGGGGAATCACTCTGGTAACGCCACACCCTGCCCCGTCGGTTACAATTCTTGAGCGTGATTGAACCCTAGCCGAGCACCGTCACGATGTCAAGGATTATTTTCCTATTAAAAATCGGGGTATTTCTCAATTGCGCTGAAAACTGCCCTGCGTGAGCGAACGCGTGCGGCTGGGCGGACGGTTCGGCCAGGCCTTGATGCGGGCCTGCATCTGCATGATCGTTACATCATCCTCGCTGGCATGAACACGCCCAATGACCGACGCACCGGACGTGACGACGGTCCGTGGATCACCGGAAACCAGCGGATGCCACCAGGCCAGGCCACGCCCCTCATGCACCCGGCGATAGGCACAGCTTGGCGGAAGCCAGGGCAATCCGCGCACCTGATCAGGCGTGAGAGTCACGCAATCCGGCACCAGGGTAGAGCGATTGGCATAGTCACGGCAGCGACAGGTACCAGCGTCGAACAGGCGGCAGGCAATGTCGGTATGGTGCAGTTCGCCCGTATCCTCATCCTCCAGCTTGACCAGGCAGCACCGGCCGCAGCCATCGCACAGGCTCTCCCACTCTTTCGCAGACAATGCGTCGAGAGACTTGCTTTCCCAGAAGGGCTTGGAACCGGCATTCATTCCCAATCATTGGGACAAAGCCTGGTCAAGCGCAACCCCTGCCCAACCTACCGCGTCAATTTCAGCGCGACCAGTTGCTGGGCAATGTTGTTGAAAATGCCGTTGAGCTGCGTGGCGCTGGGCGAGGGGAAATACATCTCCTGGCGCGTCGCGCACGCTCCGTAGAGATTTGTATTGGCGGCCGAATTTGCCTCAAGCGTGATGGTGTAGATCATCACGCCAAGATCCTTGAGGCGCGTACAGCTCTGCTGCACCCAGCCATCAACATTGCGGGCTGCCGCCGTCTGGTCAAGCGCGTTGAAACGGCCAGAGGCCAGGAAACCATAGCTGCCATAGTCCGACTTGTTCGGCGTTCCGCTGGCACCATAGACCACGTTTTCACCGTCGGTCAGCAGCACCACGACCTTCTGCACCGTTGGGTCGGAGAAGCTTTTGCCATCCGTGTAGGGTGGCTCCGGCGACAGCACGCGCCAGCCCCACATCAAGCCTTCCGACACATTGGTGCCAGAGCCATTCCAGTGTCGCATCAGGTCGATATTGGTGCGCAGCTTGGCATAATCAGTCGTCAGAGGGACAATGGGCGTCGGACAGGCCCGGTTGGGCCCATTCGTCAGATTTTCGTTCGTCTTGAGGTTCGCGGCGGTTTCGATGATCGGCGTCGGCCTTGGCACGGCAGCACTGTACTTGGCGACACTGCGCTGACCACCGCCGGTGTCATTCAGGTAGGTGTTGTTGTAGGCGCTGCTGCTGTTGCCGCCTGGTGCGGCGTTGCCGGGCTCGTCAGGAGCGAAGGCAGGCACGAAAAGCGTCGACGGATTGCCGATGCTGGGCGGCGTATCATCCAATGCATAGGATGCTGGTCGCGCCTCCACGCAGCCTTTCCAGGGCTGCTGCATCGCGCTGAACAGGGTGAAATGGTTGACCCGAGTCCCCGCTGCCGATCCGGCAGGTGGATCAAAGTTCACACCGTGCAAGGGGTTCTGGGCGTTGGTATCCATCCAGGCCATGTTGAAGCCTTCCCCCTTGATGTTCACCTCGGTGACGAAGGGAACCAGCGCAATGTTGATGGTCCGGTTGCCGGTGACGGCGGTCTCCAGCGTGTTGACCAATTGCTTGGCGGCATTCCTGAGATGCACGATGCGGTCATTGGCGGACATCGATCCCGTGTTATCCAGCACCAGCACCACTTCGAGATGGTTCTTGCCGCGCTTGGCCTCGGCATTGGCGGAGAAACAGGCGTTGGTCTGTCCCAGGATGTTGGAAAAGAACACGTCCACACATGCCGAAGCGGTGGCCGCGACTGTCCAGTCATTGGCCGCTGTCACCGAAAGCTGGAGATTGGTGTAGGGATTCTTGCCCTTGTTGCCGTCCAGAAACGTTTGCACCGTCGTGGTCAGTTGCGTGGCAGTCCGACCATTGCTCTCCGTCGCCGCGGCGACAACACCTGCATCCAGCGCCGCTTGCAAGGCCGATCGCGCACCGCTGACGCGACCATAGTCCACTGCCACGCCGGAAGCCGCCAGCAACGGCATCAGCACCGCGCCGAAGGCGATTGCGACGTTGCCGCGCTGGTCCAGTGCAAACCGGCGGACATATCGGTTCAAGGCATTGAAAGGCATCGGCATCCCATGGTCTCCCACCCATCTCGAAGGGGAACCCTAGCCGTTTCGCTTTGCCATTGGTTTAAGCCGTTCGCTCTGATTTGATTGAAAAATCTCCCTCAACGTGTGGTTTATCTCAGCTTCGTGACTTGCCAGTGATCGCCCCGCGCTACACATCTTCAATGTGTAATCCTGGAGAAAGCCGATGCTCATTCGCCGTACCCGTGGCTGGGAAATACCCGAAAGCGCCGCCACACCGGAGCAGGTTTTTCTGGACAGGCGCGGGCTTCTCGACAGGCGCACTTTCATGGCAGGCGTCGCCGCGACCAGCGCATCGCTGTCTCCCGCCTTGGCCCAGCAGGCAGATGCGGACCCCAGCGCCGCCCTTTACCCCGCCAAGCGCAACGAGCGCTATCAGCTCGACGGGAAAGAGATCACACCTGAGGCCATCAATGCGAACTACAACAATTTCTACGAGTTCGGTTTTGGCAAACAGATCAACAAGCCGTCGCAAGCCCTCAAGATTCGCCCCTGGACCATCAAAGTCGACGGTATGGTGGAAAAGGAGACCACGCTCGACATCGACGATCTGCTCAAGCGCGTTGCCATCGAAGAGCGGCTCTACCGCCACCGCTGCGTCGAGGCCTGGTCGATGGCAGTGCCATGGTCCGGCTTTCCGCTGAAGGCGCTGGTTGATATTGCCAAGCCGATGTCCTCGGCCAAGTACCTGCGATTCGAGACCTTCCTTGATCCCAAGATCGCGCCGAGCCAGCGCCAGTCGCAATATCCCTGGCCCTATGTCGAAGGTGTCACCATGGCGGAGGCTACCAACGAACTCGCCTTCATGGTCACTGGCGCTTACGGAAAGCCGCTGGCCAAGCCGTTCGGCGCGCCCATCCGGCTCGCCCTTCCGTGGAAATATGGCTTCAAGCACATCAAGTCGATCACCCGCATCACCTTCACGGACAAGCAGCCCGTCAGCTACTGGCAGCAACTGCAACCGGCGGAATATGGCTTCTGGGCCAATGTGAACCCGGAGGTCTCCCATCCCCGCTGGAGCCAGGCGAGCGAGGAAATCCTCGGCACATCGGGCAAGCGCGTGCCGACCCAGCTGTTCAACGGCTACGCGCCGTTCGTGGCGGATCTCTACAAGGGAATGGAGAAGGAGCGGCTCTGGGCTTGAGACTTCGGTTTAACCCTTGCAGGCCAACCGTCTGGCCCGCTGCGGATCATCGACGACGATGACATGAGCGAAAGACCGCAGCTGCGCCGCCGCGCAAATCTTATCATCCGTCACCGGCTCCGCCACGCGAGGAGCAAGCGTGTAATCCACGAATCCGTAATGAGGGCCGGTATCGCATTGCCCATCCGGGCGGCCCATCAGGCGCGGCAATCCCGTGATTGCGGGAACGAAGAAGGGCCTGAGCTGGCAAGCATAGGGATTGGCGTCGTCCACGCCCGGCATCAGGTAGACGATCTGCCGAAGGCTGCGGTCGCGCTGGCCGACGATCGCATCCCTCATCCGCGCCAAAGGCGTTTGCCGCGCGGCGTCCGCGATGCGGACAAGTCTGTCCAGATTGAGCGGGCCATGGGTTTCGGCGGATGACCTGCCGGTCAAGACGGTTTCCAGCCTGTCCTGAAGGCGCGTGTACGCACGGTAGCTTCCTGACAACACGATATGCAACGGCACGGCAAGCAACACCGCAAGCGCGGCGGCCACACGCAGACGCGGGGACGCCCATTCTCTGCGTCCGGCGAGCCAAGCCGCCAACACGGGGACGGCCAGCAATGCGCTGATGTTGATGAAATAATACCCATTGCCATAGGCAATCCGGAAGAGCAGCGCTGGCACAAGGCCCGCCAGCATGATGACTGCAAGGAGGTGGCAGAGCGGGCGGTTCCAGGCTTCTGGGCGCTGCCACAAGCAGAGCCAAAGGGCTGCGGCCACCACGCCGAAATTGAGAACCGCGACCTTGAAAAAGCGGAAGAAATAAAACGGATAGAACCGGGTCACATCGACCTGCGATCCCTCGAGGATGAACCGCTTCACAAAGATCAGCAGCAGGACCGATAGCAGCACGACAAGCGACACCTTGGCGAGACCCAACCGGCGCAGCCCCTCCCCCATGACCGGCAGCCCTAACTTGAGCACGTCGCGCGATGCCGCCACTACAACGCGCAGCGCCTGCTTCATGCCTGCCACCGTGCGTGTCGTGCCGGACAGCGGTTCAAGAGATACAGCGATGATCTCGCTCATCCTTGCCGGAACCAGGAGCACGAACATCACTCCGAGATACAGGACAAATCCAGAAGATATCTTGGCCGCCGAGGCGAGAAAAATGCACAGGAAAATCACGAGGATTGGCAGATAACCCGATAGGTCACACCGGCGTCGATGAATGGACAGGATGGCAAAAAACAGCAGGATCATGCCAACGATATGCGATTCCGAGACCATGTAGGAATTCCAGTCCAGGATCGAGAACAGGGCCATCACGATCAGATAGGACGCCAGCGCCGTCCAACTCCCGCCTTCGCTCTCGCCCTCGCTCTGGCCCTCGCGCTGCCCGGCAACGGCTTGCATCAGAAGCAGCGATCCGAAGACCATCAGCGGCAACAGCACGACCTGACGACCGATGACATAGGCCGTGAGCATGTCGACTCCGGTGATCTGGCCGAGATGGCCGAACCAGACATGCGACAACACATGGTAACGCATGGGAACAACGCCATCGATACCAATCGAAGGCACCCCATGCTCCATGATCATCGAAGCCATCGCTGCATGGTAGAGCGTGTCGATCTGCAGCAGTCCGCCCAAGGCGCGTGGCTGCGAGAACACATCCGCATTCTGCAAGGCGTTGGCAAGCAGGAAGCTGACAAAGGCAAAGCCGCAGGCGCAGACCACAATTGACACCGTCAGGCGCATCTTGGACAGGCATTCCATCACAAGGAGCCCCAGGCCGATCGTGAGCACCATGACCGAGGCAGCGATCAACACCGCCGGACTGAAGGACAGCAAGTTCCACACGACCGGAACGACCAGGACCAGGCAGGCCATGATCGAAGGGTCGATGACGCTCTCGCCCCCTTTGCTCAGCCTGTCACACAGATTGAACACCAACACGGTGGTCGCCCCGAGAACCGGAAAGAAATAGGCCGCTGAGGAAGCGACCTGCGGCAAAACGGGCGCGAATGCGACAATCGCAGTCCATTGCAAAACAACGAGGAAAAAAACGAAGACGGTCGCCGAGAAGGAGCGTGTGTCGAGCGACAGCACAAGCCCACTGCCAAGCGAAGACAGCGGCTTGTAGTGCATGGTGACGGCCTTTGAAGATGGAGTTCTAGGCATCGATTGGCTGCTCTGGTTCAAAACGCCCAGCGCTGCGCCTTGCTCACCAGGAAGTCGCGGAACACCTGCACCCGCGCCACGCCTTTCATCTCCTCGGCATAGACGAGATAGCAGTCCAGTTCCGGCATGGTTTCAGATGTCAGCAACTGCAGCAATCCGCTGTCAGGCTCGACCAGATAATCCGGCAAGATGGCGATGCCGAAGCCGCGCTGGCAGGAACGCACAAGCGCCGTGAGGTTGTTGACGATAAACGAGGCCTGGCGTGGTTCGCGCGGGTTGCGGCCCACCGAGATATGCCAGTTCAGATCCAGCAGGTGTGAAGGCAGCGTCCCACCAAACTTCAGCAGCCGATGCTCCGTGAGATCGTCGACACCCTTGGGTTGGCCGAAACGCTTCAGATAGTCGGGACTGGCATAGGCGTGGAAATGCACTGTGAACAGCTTGCGCTGGATCAGGTCGCCCTGCACGGGCTGGCGCAGCCGCAACGCCACGTCGGCTTCGCGCATCGCCAGATCAAGCTCATCATCGGTGAGGATGATCTGCGTCTGAATCTCCGGATATTGATCGATGAATTCACCCAGCCGAGGCGTCAGCCAGTGCGTACCCAGGCCCACATTGGCCGTGATCTTCAGTTCCCCGTTCGGCTTCTCGCGGCTGTCGGAAAGCTTGGCGCGAGTCTGCTCGAGTTTCTGCAGCACCTCGCGCGCGGTCCGGAACAACAATTCGCCCTGTTCCGTCAGGATCAGGCCGCGGGCGTGTCGGTGAAACAACGGAATCTTCAGTTCCGTTTCCAGTGCGCTCACCTGCCGACTGACAGCGGATTGCGAAAGGCCCAGAGTGGTGCCCGCGTGCGTGAAGCTCCCCGCTTCCGCCGCCGCAAAGAAGATACGCACCTTGTCCCAGTCCATTGCCATGGTGCGTTCCTCCCCAGGTCCGCCGTCTTCTGCATTGCGCATAGCAGAGCTATGAGCCATGCGCAAAAGGCTTGATACTTATCCAGAACTTTCGGGCAGCTGCCTCGCCACACCAGCCAACTGTGCTGATTTTTTGTGGTCGTGATGGAGTCTGAATACGGAGAGCCTCGGGAAAATACGTATTTTGAGGCTTTATCTTTTGGTAACACTTCGTTACCTTTCAAAAACGCGAGGGCCGGGCTGGCCAACATGCGTGTATCTTTGCAACGAAACAAGGGAAGGGGCTTTCATGCTCAAGGAATTCAAAGATTTTGCCATGAAGGGCAATGTGGTTGATCTCGCTATCGGCGTGATCATCGGTGGCGCGTTTGGCAAGATCGTGGAATCGATGGTCGCTGATATCATCATGCCGATCATCGGCCTGTTCGGTAACTTCGACTTCTCGAACCTCTATCTCGCTCCGATGGCCAAGATTGCCGCCGGCACCAGCTACGCCGATGCCAAGAAGGCCGGCGCAGTGATCGGCTATGGCCAGTTCCTGACCTTCGTCGTCAACTTCGTCATCATCGCCTGGGTGCTCTTCCTCATTGTTCGCGCCATGAACACGATGAAGAAGGCCGAAGCCGCCGCGGCCCCTGCCGCTCCGCCTGCTTCGGAAGTCCTGCTTGGAGAAATCCGCGATCTGCTGAAGAAGAAGTAAGCGTCTTCTCTTATGCGCTGGAAAGGGCTTCGGACGTTTGGCGTCCGGAGCCCTTTTTGTCTCCCAGCACCCGATGCAGCTGAACATGAACCCATTTGGCTGGTCCATCGGTTTGATCCCAAGTTTCCATGAGACGATGCCATCGGCATCGGCTAAGAGCGCCTCTCTTTCCCCATTTCCGGTGACGCTCCGTGCCCTTTCTGTCCGCCCTACGCCCTGAAGCACTGAACGCCCCGGCCAGCGGTATCGTCGAGGTCTCGACATACGGTCGCGCCCGGGAGGGCGTCATTCCGATGTGGGTGGGCGAAGGCGACACGCCGACACCCTCTTTCATCATGGATGCCGCCACCCGTTCACTGGCGGCAGGCGAGACCTTCTACACCTGGCAGCGGGGCATCCCCGACCTGCGCGACGCCATCGCCCGCTACATGACGCGCACTTACGACAAGCCCTTCGAGCGCGAGCAGTTTTATGTCACGGGCGGCGGGATGCAGGCCGTGCAGATCGCAATCCGCATGATCGCGGGGGTCGGTGACGAGGTGATCGTTCCTACCCCGGCCTGGCCGAATTTCGATGCGGCCATCGGGATTTCCGGTGCCAGGACGGTGATGGTCCCCCAGAGCTTCGGCAACCGGGGCTGGATGCTCGATATGGCGGATCTGGGGGCTGCAGTCACGCCCAAGACCCGGGCCATCATCATCAACTCACCGGCCAATCCAACGGGCTGGACTGCCAGTGAGGACGAGTTGCGCGCGATTCTCTCCATCGCCCGCCAGCACAAGCTCTGGATCATCGCCGACGAAATCTACGGGCGCTTTGTCTACGAAAACACCCGCGCACCCTCATTCCATGATGTCATGCTGCCGGATGACCGCATCATCTTCGTCCAGACCATGTCGAAGAACTGGGCCATGACGGGGTGGCGCCTGGGCTGGATCGAATGCCCTCCTGAGCTTGGGCCTGTCGTCGAGAGCCTTATCCAGTACTCGACATCCGGCTCGCCGGTCTTCGTGCAACGCGCGGCGATTGCCGCCCTCGACAACGGGGATGGCTTCATCGCCCATCAGATCAATCGGGCGAAGCAAAGCCGGGACGTGATCTGTGATGCACTCCAGTCCACCGGTCGCGTCCGCTTCCTCAAACCGGCAGGCGCGTTCTATTTGTTCTTCTCAGTCGATGGAATCAAGGATACCCGCAAGAGCGCGCTGGCAATGATCGACGAGGCGAAGGTGGGTGTTGCGCCCGGCACCGCCTTCGGTCCCGGCAGCGAAGACTTTTTCCGGCTCTGCTTTGCCCGCTCGCCCGAGCAGGCGGCAGAAGCTGCAGGGCGTCTCAAGCGCTGGGTAGAGGCGTTGTGAAAAGGCAATACGGGGGTTTTGAACAGGCCCGATCTAAACGGATTTAAATTTCTTTAAGTCGCATTTGATCTGTGTTACGTCGCTGGAATGAACAGTAATCTGGTTGCTCCGATCAAGGTTGCAGAGCGTGGCTCTGCCCAGTCTGCGTTGCTGGATCACGATGCTGGTCGGCGGTTCGTGGAAGCCTTTGAACAGACCCAGGCATCCGGCCTTGACGCGATGGGCGCAGCGCTTGCGCATGAACTGAACCAACCACTCGCAGCACTGACGATCTATTTGCAATCCCTCCAGCGCTATTGCCTCAAGACGACGGACACCGTGCCGATCGTGCAGGAAATGGTCGACAAATCCCTGCGGGAAGCCCTGCGTGCAGGCGAAATCGTACGGCGGATGCGGCGCTTCAGCTCTCGCTCCGAACCAGACCGTCAACCTTTCGATATCAACAGACTGGTCGAAGAAAGCATCGACCTGGCCCTTTTGGAAAAATCCCGCACCATAACCCTCAATCGGGATTTTGAAACCGATATGCCGCCCCTCTCCGGCGACTCAGGTCAAATCAGGCAAATCATCGTCAACCTGATCCGGAACTCGATCGATGCGACCAGCAGCAAGTCCTTGCCGCGAATCACGGTCAGCACGGCTCTTTCGCAGGGGTTCTGTCACATCAAGGTCTCTGACAATGGTCCAGGCGTGAGTGCCACAATGGCCGGACGCCTGTTCAAAGCCTTCGAGACGAGCAAGCCACAGGGAATGGGGCTTGGTCTTGCAATTTCCCGGATGATTGCGCAAAATCACAATGGTGATCTTGCTCTTGAGCCCGGGGGAAATGGTGGCGGAGCCTGTTTTGGGCTCAAGCTTCCAGCGCGGTAACGAGCGAATAACAAAGATCGTCACCTTGCTCTTTTGCAGGGTTTTCGGCGGAAGTAAGAGGTGGGGAATGCTTAACGCACTGAAACAGACAAACGAGATTTTCATCGTCGATGATGATCCGTCGATCCGAGACGCTCTTTCAATGGCCTTGCGAGCCGAAGGCTACACTGTCGAGAGTTTTGCGAGCGCAGCTGCCGTTTTGAGCGTCGTGCGAATGCGGTCACCAGCCGCAATCGTCCTCGATGTTCGTCTGCCCGACAAGTCAGGCATCGAAATTCTCAAGTCACTGAAGTCTGACAATTACCCAGTCCCCGTGCTCATGATCACGGGGCATGGCGATGTGCCAATGGCCGTCGAGGCGATCAAGCTTGGTGCCTATGACTTCGTCGAGAAGCCATTCTCCATGGATGTGATGCTCGACCAGCTCAAGGGGGCCATGAATGCCCAGACCTTGAAGGAGCAGGGCGGCAACGATCTCGACTTGTCGAACATCGGTGGCAGCGTCCTCACACCGCGCGAGCGCGAAGTCTTGCGTGAAATCGCAACCGGAGCCTCCAGCAAGGAAGCCGGTCGCATCCTTGGCATCAGCCCGCGCACGGTTGAAGTGCATCGCGCCCGCATCATGGACAAGCTTGGCGCACGCAACGCAGCTGATCTGATGCGGATTATCTTTTCGCACAGCAACTGAGAATTCGTCCGGCGTTGACAGGACGCGAGGTTTTGACCTCATGTCTGTCAATGCCCGATGGAACCCTATCTCCCCCGCAGCCTCACCGTTTTCGTGCGGATGCTGAAACGCTGATGGCCGCAGCCATCGGCGTAGTTGTGCTGAATGCGATCAGCTTTCCAGCCGCAACTCTCTCAGGCGCCATGATTGGCGTTAGCCTGTTGCTCGCGGCAGGTCGGGACGTGCGGCTTTCTGAACCAACGCGTGATGTGGGAATGCTGCTTGGCGGGATTGCCATGGGCTGCTCCGTCACGCCCGAGATGTTGCAGGGCTTTCAACGCTATCCGGTCAGCCTGCTGATCTTCGCAGCGTCAATTGTGGCGACGATGGGCTGCACGCAATTTTATCTCAGGCGCTTCGGCGGTTGGGACAGGACCACGGCCTTCTTTGCTTCCGCTCCCGGTGCCCTGACCAGCGTGCTGGCCGTCGCCGCCGACACCCGCGCCGATCTGCTCAAGGTCACAATGGCGCAATCCGTGCGTCTCTTCCTGCTGGTCGCCGTGCTGCCCAGCGTGGTCTCCGCAACGGGCACCGTCGGCCTGGCCCTCGACCGGGGAACGGCAACCTATGCAACAGTGGCCCTGATGCTTGGTGGAGGTGCAGCTCTCGCATACGGCTTGCAGCGCCTGGGAATGACTGCCCCCTGGATTTTCGGCGGCATGGTGTTTTCGGCTGCCCTGCATGGGAGCGGGCAGATCAAGGGTGATCTGCCCGATTGGATGCTGCATCTCGGCTTTGGCCTGGTCGGCGTCTATGCGGCGACACGCTTCGCGCAAATCACCCGCAAGGTTCTGTTCGCCAGCCTGTCGGTTTCGCTGGGAGCCTTCGCCGTCAGCCTGGGCGTAGCCATTGCCTTCGCGTGGCTGGCATCAGTCATTGTCAATGTGCCGTTCGGCCAGACTCTCATCGCTTTTGCACCCGGCGGGCTGGAAGCCATGATCATCCTCGGTGTCGCCTTGGGTCTGGACCCGATCTATGTCGGCCTGCATCATCTAGTCCGCTTCTTCGGCATCGGCTTGCTGATCCCATTGAGCGTTGGCTGGGTCAGCCGCGACTGACAAAACTTTCCCGCCGTTAACAAATTCCACTGGAAATTAACTGTCCATTTACCATGCCGGGGCAAATTTTGCCGAGCTGTAGGCAAGGGTATGGAGGGAGTGATTCGATGAATCCCGCTCCAAAATTCCTCCTGCAAGCGCCGTTTCGACCGGACGATGGGCTTTGTAATGGCATATGGTTATTCCCGGGGGAGCCGAGGCTTCGAGCCTGATCCCCGCGATGTGATCGAGGACGCGGCCCGTGATGCGGGCATGAGCGTGCAGCAATGGCTCGACCGTGCGGTCGGCGATGATGCCGATGATTATGGTCGGAGGGGCAACCGCGCTCGCCGCCGGGGCGGTCGGGATCGTTTCGAGGGCAGCCCGCTGGAAGCCGCAACACGCCGCATCGAGCGCCGGGGGCAGCGTGACTACGGCTTTGATGCCGACCAGGAGCCATATCCCGAGGAGCGCGTAGACCGCATCTTGCACACAGCGATGGACACGATACGCGCCAATGAAGAGCGCACGGCATCGGCGTTGGAGACTTTGGAACGGCGCATCGACGGGCGCAGCGGGAGAGTGACAGGACTTCCCCTGGAGAACCGCGTTCGCGGCCTGATCGAGAACATCGAGCGCGGCATGGGCCAGCGCAATGGTTCGGCACCGGAACGCCATGCGCAAGCCCGCCCCGATCAAGCCCGCCCCGATCCCGACCTAATCGAGGCGCTCGAACAGAAAATTTCAAACGTCGTCGACATGATCGAAAAGCGCGGACACCATGCCACGCCGCCATCGGCACAGCAGCATGGGCAACGCCGCGACCTCAGGACACGCGACCGATCAGCCGACGACAAGGGATCACGCTCCGCTGGATCACCGGAACTCGCCAGGATCGAGCGACAGCTCGCCGCCCTTGCCCAGCGGTTTGATGCGATTGCGCTCCAAGCCGACGAGAATGGAACAGGCAGCCGTTCGGTCCTCGCAGGGCAGTTGGGCAGGCTGCACGAAGAGATGTCCCGCCTGAGCCGCATGGCTGCTTCCCCGGAAGTATTGTCCGCCCTGCGGGTGCTCGATCATAAATTGGCGCAACTCGAGCACTCCCCCATTGCCGGAGCACAGTTCGAGCGCCTGATGACGGAAATGGCGTCGATCAGGGCAGGCCTCCACCAGCAACGCGCCGGGAATTCCCCTGACTATTCCGTTTTCGAACGCCATTTCGAAACGATCGAGAATCGCCTCGAAGCCATCACCGACAAAGTGATGACATTGCGCGTCTCGGGCGGACTCGATTTGCGAAACCAGAAATCAGTTGAAAACCACATCGAGGAGTTGAAGGCTCTCGTCCGGACCAGTGCCGTACCGGCGCAAGACAATCGGGTTCTGGGCGCTGTTCAGTCGCTTGAGCAGCGGCTTGCGGCGATAGAGCGTGCCCCACAGGAGTTGGCGGCGCGATTTGATCGTTTCCAGACGCTTGAAGACAAGCTCGATGCCATCCAGCAGGTACCATCGGACATTGTGCGTCGCCTCGATCAACTTCAGTCGCTGATGGCCGAGCGGCCTGCACCGACCACGGCGACGACTGATAACTTAGAGGCCTTGTTCGGTGTCCTCGCGGCCCGCGTCGAAAGCCTGCAGCACGGCGCAGGTGACGATCAGGCGTTCGAGAGGTTGCACCAGGATATCCAGGCGATGAGCCGGAAGCTCGAAGGGCTTCCGATGGCCCAGCAGAATCAGGGCTTCACCGATGTCAGTGGACTGGAGCGCTCGATCAGCGATCTGTTCCAGCAGCTTGATGGCATCAAGTCTGATATCGGAACCACCGCCGAACACGCCATGCGCCGCGCTGCGAACGACATTCTCAGCAATGCCCCACAGATGCCCGCAGCGCATCTGGGGGAAAGTGTCCAGGTGCAGCGGGCACTCTCCGATATCCATGTCGCCCAGCAGGAGGCCGAGCGACGCACCACCGAAACGCTTGGCGCAGTGCATGACACCTTGCAGAAGGTTGTCGGCCGTCTCGTCGATATGGAGCGGGACATGAAGCAGCGGGAGCAGCTTCCCGCAGCGCCTGTCACGCACCGCGCCTTGCCAGCGCTCGATGGTGTGCCAGTGCCGACACCCGTGCGCCCGTCACTGCCTTTGCAACAGACACTTCAAGCGCCGTCTCAGGAATCGTCAGCGCACGCCCCTCACGCGGCGATTGCGTCCATGCCCATGACCATCCTGTCCGAGCCTCCGTTCGAGACAGCGCGCGCTCCTTCAAGTCAATCAGCCCCGATCCCTCCAGCCTTTCCCGCTGTCACGGCAGGGTCAGGCCCTGGTCCGATGCCGCTGAAGCCACTGATGGCGCATCCTCTGCCGCCCCTTGGCGCGGCGGAACCGCATGGGGTTCAGCCGGAACAATTCCGCCAGGAACCAGTCCGCGAGGAACCATTCCGCCAGGAACCTGCAAGGCAAGAGATCGCTCGACAGGATGTGGGGCGCAGAGAGCCTGTCACGCAGGCGGCCACCATTCATGACACCATCGCAAATATGCGGGCACAACGCATAGCGACAACGCCTGCACCACCTGCTGTCGAACCTGTCACCAAGAGCGCTTTTGCCTCTGCGATAGCGGCGGCCAAGGGTGCCGTGGCGGGCATCAAGCTTGGCAAGAACAAAGAGGGGAATGACAGGGGAAACAGTGGCAGGTCCGACGCGGCATTTCCGCCAGCAGACGCTCCATTCGACATTGCGGGCACACCGCCACCCCTGCCGTCAGCCAACACGCTGCATGACTCACTTGATCTGCCGCTCGAGCCAGGATCAGGGCGGCCAGTGCCTGGCATGGCCACAAGCCCGGAACAGATCGTACAGCATGATCCCAAAGCCAATTTTCTCGCAGCCGCCCGGCGGGCTGCGCAGACGGCTGCGGACCAGTCAGCCGACGCTCTCAATAGTGCTGCCACGACCGTCGCAGGCAAGGGCAAGACCCTGGCCGAACAGGGCCATATGCTGGCGGCAACCGGAAAGACAACGCTGACCAAGAAGCACGCGCTTCTCCTTGGCCTCGCAGCACTGATCGTTGCCGTGGGCGCGACCGTGCAGTTTACCCGCGACCCGATTCCCTTTGACCAGCCAAAAGTCGAGGCTCCTGCGAAAAAGACCACAGTGCTCGAGCGTGCAGTGGATCGCCTGGCGCAGGCCACGACAAGCCCGGCGGAAGTAGCCACCGCGACCGTTCAGCCGCGCCAGATCCTGCCAAGCATCGCCCAGGATCCATTGCCGCCACAACTCAGTGCCGCAAAACCGGATGATCGGGTGATGAGCCAGCCAGTGCGCCAAGCACAACCTCATGGTGCGTTCTTGCCATCCGATCCGGCTACGGTCGGAGCGCTTGGCCCCGCAACCACACGCGCTCCTGCCGCCACGACGACATCCGAAAGGCCCACGATTACGGCAACAAATGATCCCCTTTTGCGATTCGAAGGCCTGCGTGAGGCCGAACGGCTGAAGCAGGCGGCAAGAACGGGTGATCCCGCAGCCTTCATCGAACTCGGCACGCGCTATCTCGAAGGCAAGGGTGCGCCACGCGATCCTAAGACGGCAGCCCTGTGGTTCGAGCGCGCCTCGGATTTCGGTTCGGCTCCAGCCCAGTACCGGCTGGGCGCAATGTACCGCGAGGGACGCGGCGTGGAGCGCAACACGAAAATGGCGCTGAAGTATTTCCAGATCGCATCGGATGCGGGCAATGCCCGTGCCATGCACAACACGGCCGTGCTGTTGGCGGAAGGCGTCAACGGCAGTCCGGAATATGGAGCCGCCGGCGAATGGTTCAAGCGAGCCGCCGAATTCGGCATCCGTGACAGCCAGTACAATCTGGCGATCCTCTACGCCCGTGGCCTTGGTGTCAGCCAGGATCTGATGGCGTCCTATGCCTGGTTCGCGGCAGCCGCAGTCAATGGCGATGAGGATGCAGGCAAGAAGCGCGACGAAGTCGGCGCACGCCTTTCGGGCGAAAAACTTCAGCAGGCCAAGGCCGCTGCGGCGGCGTGGAAACCCAAGACGCCTGACCCCGCCGCCAACGAAGTTGCCGTGCCCGCAGGCGGATGGGATGCAGCAGTGTCGGCACCCACAGGTGCAAAGGCAAAGCCCGCAAGAGGCTGATCGACAGCCGTGCCAGATCGCTTTGCTGCACAAAGGGGTTGCGGCCTGCGGCGCTGCCTGTTTGAAAGGATGTCCACCCGAACCTGGGTGCATGTCGAGTCTGGCTCCGTTGCAAATCTATTTGCCCATCGCTGAGTTGCCTGTCAGCATTTTCCTGATCCTGGGGATGGCTGCGGCTGTCGGCTTCATTTCAGGCATGTTCGGCGTCGGCGGTGGCTTCCTCATGACACCCCTTCTGGTCTTCCTTGGCATCCCGCCAGGCGTCGCGGTGGCAACTGGCTCCGCACAGATCGCCGCATCATCGATGACGGGCGTACTGACCTTCTGGCGGCGAAAGGCGCTCGACGTGAAGCTTGGCGCTGTGCTGGTGGGTGGCGGCGTGGCTGGCACGATCCTGGGCGTACTGTTTTTCAACGCCATGCGCCGCGCGGGTTATTTCGAGCTTGTGCTGGTGATCTCCTACGTGACGTTGCTGGGCAGCGTTGGCGGCCTCATGCTGATCGAGAGTCTCAGGGCAACGTTCCTGCCCAAGCCCGCGAAGCCGCACCGGCCCAGCCGCAAGGACGGTCGCTGGTGGTTCGAGACGCTGCCATTTCCGATGAAGTTCGAGCGTTCCGGCCTGATGATCAGCATCCTGCCGGTGATCGGCCTTGGCCTGTTCATCGGGTTCACCGGTGCCGTCTTGGGCATTGGTGGTGGCTTCATCGTGGTGCCGGCACTGATCTACTTCTTTCGCGTGCCCACCGCCGTTGTCGTCGGCACGTCGCTGTTCCAGATCCTGTTCACGATGATCGCGGCCACCATGCTGCACGCCGTCACCAACCAGTCCGTCGATTTCGTGCTGGCGCTGATCCTGATCATCGGCAGTGTGATCGGCGCACAGTTCGGCGCACGGGCCGGACAGAACCTGCGGGGTGAGCATTTCCGCCTGCTCCTTGCCATCTTGGTCTTTGGCGTGGCGATCCGCTTTGCCATCGAGATCGGCGTCAAGCCCAACGAACTGTTCTCGATCGAGCAGCTGCAGGAGGGACGTCTGTGATGCGTCGACTTCTGGCGGTCCTGGC
>JANNEO010000064.1:0-15124 GCA_031378805.1 Hyphomicrobiales bacterium | reverse complement strand
GGCGGATGCCGGCATTCTCGACATCCTGTCCTCGGACTACGTGCCAGCGAGCCTCCTGCTGGGTGCATTTCATCTTGCAGAAAGCCCTGGAATTTCCGGGTTGCCCGGCGCGATCCGGTTGGTCTCGAAGAATCCTGCCATCGCGCTTGGTCTCGAAGATCGCGGGGAGATCGCGGCTGGCAAGCGAGCAGATATGATCCGCGTGGGCATGATGAGCGATCAGCCTGTCATCCGCGAGGTCTGGCGCGAAGGGCGGAGGGTCGCATGAGCCGCCTTGCACACACTTTCAGCGGCGGTCAGCTGCCTGCCCACGGGACCGGCGTCCCAATCGGCGCCTTCGTTGCAGTCGCAGGCCCAAGCGGCGCAGGCAAGGACACCTTGATCCGGGGCGTTCAGGAGCGACTGACTGGCGACCGTCGCTTCGTGTTCGCGCGCAGGATCATCACGCGGCAGGGCGATTGCACGGAAGACCACGATTCCGTCAGTGAAATGGAATTCGCACGTCTGAAGGCGGACAATGCGTTCATTCTGTCATGGTCTGCAAACGGCTTGCACTACGGCCTTCCCGGCGGCCTTGGACGCGATCTGGCGAAAGGCCGTATCGTTATCGCCAACGTCTCGCGTGCAGCGCTGACCGAAGTACGCGTGCGCTTCCCGCACCATCTCGTCGTGCATGTGACGGCGGCGCCAGAAGTCCTTGCAGCACGGCTCGCACGGCGTGGGCGTGAGGACGCCGCACAGCAGCAGGCACGCCTTGTCAGGGCCCTGCAATATGATCCCATGGCGAATGCCGATGTGACGATTGACAACTCGGATGATCTCGATGGATCGCTGGCTCATTTCGAGCATACGCTGCGGAGCCTCGCCTTCAGCTTTCCGCTCGGCCTTTGACCACGCGTGCCGTCACCGCGTTACGCCATCTACCTCGCACCACCTCCAGATACCCCTCTCTGGGCATTTGGCAGCCGCGTGCTCGGTTACGATGCCATGACGGGCAAGGACATGGCAGGATTTGCACCAGATGGCTTTGAACCGGCGCGATGGCGGCACGTAACGGAACGACCACGCATCTATGGTTTTCATGCAACTCTGAAGGCTCCGTTCCGGTTGTCGCCCAATACACCTTTCGCCACGCTGGTGGATGAACTTGACGCTTTCAGCCGCACGAGCCCTCGGTTTGATCTGGGTCCGCTGGCGGTCAGAGCGATCCCGAGCGGGAACGATGGGTTTGTCGCGCTGATTCCATTGAGGGATACGCCGGAGCTTGCCGTGCTGGAGAGGCGAGTCGTGCGTGAGCTCGATCGCTTCCGCGCACCTCTGACCGATGACGATCTACGGAAACGAAATCCAGAGAAGCTCACAGTGCGCCAGCGAGAGTCCCTCCTCAGTCTTGGCTATCCCTATGTCGGCCCAGACTATCGCTTTCACATGACGTTGAGCGATGTTGTTCCCGATGCGGCCGATGTCGCCGACAGCCTTGCGGACGCCATGGCGAATGATATCGGAACGGCTCATCTCAGCGCTGATGCTCTGGTGCTCTTCTGCCAGGAAAGCCGATCCGAGCGCTTTCGCGTGGTTCGCCGCTTTGATTTCCTTGGTGTTTCTCCTCGGTTGACAGCAGCGGCGTTCAGCCTCTAGCATATTTTCATTCCAAGGGGCGTCCCGGGTTTGAGTTGAACCTGGGGCTGAGACGGCATGGTGCCGGACCCTTCTGAACCTGATCCGGGTCATGCCGGCGGAGGGATGGATGCCGACTGAAACCCCATTGTCGTTGCCTATCGCTTGGGCGTTGCTGCGTGAAAAACGCCCTCTCGTCCACAACATCACCAATTTCGTGGTCATGAACTGGACAGCAAACGTCTTGCTAGCGCTTGGCGCGTCGCCGGTCATGGCCCATGCACCGGAAGAGGTCGAAGATTTCGCTGCGATGGCGCAATCCTTGGTGATCAACATAGGCACTCTGGATGTGTCGTTTGTTGCCGCGATGGAGATGGCAACGAAGCGGGCGCGCAAAAAGAACGTGCCCTGGATACTTGATCCAGTCGGAGCAGGCGCGACGCGCTATCGGACAGCGATCGCAAAAGCACTGATTGCCCGCAAACCCGCGATCATCCGCGGCAATGCCGGGGAAATCCTGGCTCTCGCAGGCAAGGCCAAAGGCGCGTCGAAGGGCGTCGATTCACTTGCTGCGAGTGACACAGCCGTCGATGCCGCGAAACGTTTGGCGCAGAAGAGCGGAGCGATCGTGGTTGTCACGGGCGCAACAGACTACGTCGTCAGCGCCGAACGAACCGAAACGGTCGAGGGCGGCCATGCCATGAGCCAGCAGGTGACCGGCACCGGTTGTGCCGCAACTGCCGTGATCGGCGCGTTCATGGGCATTGAGCCCGCCTTCGAGGCGGCACTGCACGGCTTGGCGATCATGAAACGCGCTGCAGCACGCGCAGCGAGCGACGCCGCGGGACCAGGCTCCTTTTCCATGCGCATGATCGACGCCATCGCCGCCGATCACGGCTGACACATGAGGCGCGCGGTCGATCTCCGCCTGTACTACATAACCGACACACCGCTGTCGTCCGGGCGAGGCGTGGTTGAAACGGCCATGGCAGCCGTGCGCGGCGGCGCAACGCTGGTTCAACTCCGCGATCCATTGGCGAAGGCGGGTGAGTTGGAGCGGCTGGGTCATGCGCTCAAGGCAGCGCTCGACACCGTTGGCGTTCCCCTGATTGTCAATGACCGTCCCGATGTCGCCTTCGCAATCGGCGCTGCAGGCGTGCATGTCGGTCAGGATGATCTTCCGGTCGAAGCCGTCCGCCGGTTGCTCGGGCCTGATGCGATCATCGGATTGTCCATTACCGATATCTCCGAGATGAGGCGCGTGCCGTGGGGGCTGATCGATCATATCGGCGTCGGCCCGGTTGTCTCTAAAGGCGTGAAGCCGGATGCTGCAGAACCCATGGGTTTGAAGGGCCTGAGCGCCTGCGCAATGGCATCACGCAAGCCGGTAGTCGCCATTGGCGGCATCAGTATCGCGAATGCGACAGATTGTATTGCCGCGGGGGCCGACGGTGTGGCGGTGGTCGCAGCCATTGCGGGTGCCGTCGATCCGGAGGGTGCAGCACGCGGGTTGCGCTCTACGGTCGATCTGGCTCTTACCACCAGAATGATCTCTGCCGAATGACCGCCATTGCACTCACGATAGCGGGTTCGGATTCGGGCGGTGGTGCCGGTGTCCAGGCTGACCTGAAGACATTCTCGGCACTTGGCGTCTATGGTGCCAGCGTGATCACGGCATTGACCGCGCAGAATACGATTGGCGTGCAGGGCGTGCATGACGTGCCAGCTGCTTTTATTCGTCAGCAAATGGGGTCTGTGCTCGGTGACATTGACGTCAAGGCGATCAAGATCGGGATGCTGTCGCGGCAAACGACGATCCGCGCGGTGGCGGCGGAGCTGGCTGGAGTGCCGCAAATTCCGGTCGTCCTCGATCCAGTGATGATGGCGGCTTCTGGAGACCTTCTGTTGCGCACCTCCGCGATCAACGCGCTGAAAACAATCCTGATGCCGCGTGCCAGTGTCATCACGCCAAACCTGCATGAAGCGGCAGCGCTGACCGACCAGCCCGTGGCGTGCAACGAGCGTGAAATGGAGCAGCAGGCCCGAATGCTGCACGCAGCCGGTGCCCGCGCCGTGCTGATCAAGGGCGGGCATGGAGCAGGCGCCGAAAGCGTCGATATCCTGATCACGGCCTACGGTATGCAGCGCTACGCGACGCCGCGCATTGATACGTCCAACGTGCATGGCACAGGCTGCACGCTATCCTCCGCGATTGCGGCAGGGCTTGCGAAGGGTTTGTCGCTGGACGCCGCCTGCAAGGCAGCGAAGGCTTATATCACCGAAGCAATTTTGGCCTCAGCACGCCTCAAGGTTGGTCACGGACATGGCCCGGCACATCACTTCCACCAGTGGTGGTGAACCACTTTAGAGCTTCCGGATCCGTACCAGCGTGAACACCTTGAACGGTGTGATTTTCCTTCGCTCGATGATCGCGACGCCACCATGCGCTTCTGCCCAGGCGGCGATACGCGCGAACGGAAACTCAGGACGCAGGCCGAGCGGCCGCACCATCTTTGCCAATCCGTCCTCAACTTTCGCGGCCATGCCTCGCTCCGAATACAAGTGATTGACCAGAATGATCTCGCCGCCCGGTCCCAGAACTCGGGCGCATTCGTCGAGTACGCGTTCGGGCTTGGCCACCAACGTGATGACGAACTGCGCTACCACAGCGTCGAACCACCCGTCTGGAAATGACAATTGTTCAGCGTCCATGACCTGAAGATCGGTCACCCAGGGATAGCGCCCGCTTGCATGCCGGGTGCGGGCACGCGCGATCATCTGTTCGGAAATGTCGATGCCCGAGACGTCGTAACGCTCATTGTAGTCGGAGAAGGACAGGCCGGTGCCAACGCCAATTTCGAGGACGCGGGTGCCGACCTGCTTTGCGGCTCCCGTCGCCGCCCTTCGCGCATTCAGGAACACCGGCCCACACAGCACGTCATAGATGGGTGCCCAGCGGGCATAGGCACGTTCGACAGTCCTGCGCTCTAGGTCAGCAAGCATGGGATGATTGTCCTCCATTCAGGCAGTGTCGCCTATCTCGGGCTATCCGCGCGGCATGACAATCATGCGAAGGCTCGTTCATTCTTTCGGGATCGTCACAGAACTGAAACAGAAATCGCGCAACCGCCGATCCGATAGACAAAAAGCCGGGGAACGCATGAACCGCTACCGCGCGATTTTTATTTCCGACGTCCATCTCGGCACAAAGACCAGCCAAGCCGACGCTCTGCTGACATTTCTGAAACACGCGGAAGCCGATACGATCTATCTCGTCGGCGACATCATCGACGGTTGGCGGCTGAAGAAGAGCTGGTACTGGCCGCAAAGTCACAATGACCTGGTGCAGAAGCTGCTGCGAAAGGCGCGCAAGGGCATGCGCATCGTCCTTGTGCCGGGCAATCACGACGAGTTTCTGCGTGACTTCCTCGACAACCAGTTCGGCGGTATCGAGATTGCGGACAGCATCATTCATGAGGGACTGAACGGACAACGTTACCTCGTGATCCACGGCGATCAGTTCGACGCCGTGGTCATGCACGTCAAATGGCTCGCTTACATCGGTGACTGGGCTTACGAAGTGGCGCTATTCCTGAACACGCGGATCAATTTCCTCCGCCGCAAGCTTGGCCTGACATATTGGTCTTTCTCCGCCTGGGCGAAGCACCGGGTGAAGAAGGCGGTCAATTTCATCGGAGCCTTCGAGGACACGCTCGCCAGCGAGGCGCGTCGTCAGAATGCCAATGGCGTCATCTGCGGACATATACACCATGCGGTCATCCGAGACATCGGCGGCATCACCTACATGAACTGCGGCGACTGGGTGGAGAGCAGTACTGCGCTCGTGGAACGAACCGACGGCGTGTTCGAGATCATCGAATGGACCAAACGGAGAGCACTGCTGACCGAAGCGGCTGCCTTCGATCATGATCATTCAACGGATCCTGTTCGCAAGCCGAACCCGATCGCGGCTTGAGCACCCGCCATGAAGCTTCTGATAGCCACCGATGCCTGGGAGCCGCAGGTCAACGGCGTCGTCCGGACCTTGCAGGCAACCATCCACGATCTGCGGGGGCGCGGGATAGGGGTCAAGGTTGTACACCCGGGGCAGTTCAGCACTTTCGGCCTGCCGACCTATCCCGATATCCGCCTGGCCATGACCACGCCGCGGCGCATGCGTAGCATCCTGGCAGACGAACGACCTGACGCTGTCCATATTGCAACGGAGGGGCCAATCGGCTGGGCCATGCGAAGCGCTTGCATGATACAGGGGCAACGCTTCACGACGAGCTATCATACCCGCTTTCCAGAATACGTCAGCGCACGCGCCCCGGTACCGGAACGATGGACCTATGCGATGATGCGCCGCTTTCACGCTCCCGCTGCGCATGTGCTCGTCTCGACGGAGCGCATGCGAACGGAATTGAGAGGGCGGGGCTTTGGCAACCTCGCATTGTGGCCGCGCGGCGTTGACACAGCGCTGTTCCAGCCTGATCAGCCGATGGTTCTCGATCTTCCACGCCCTATTTTTCTGACCGTGAGCCGCCTTGCGGTGGAGAAGAACATCGAAGCATTTCTTGCGCTCGATCTGCCCGGCTCCAAGGTTGTCGTGGGTGATGGCCCACAGGCGGAGGAGCTGAGATTCCGCTTTCCGAAAGCGGTGTACCTCGGACTGAAAACGGGACCGGAGCTGGCTGCGATCTATGCTGCTGCGGATGTCTTCGTTTTCCCGAGCCTGACCGACACCTATGGTATCGTCATGCTGGAGGCCGCTGCATCCGGCCTGCCAACGGCAGCCTTTCCGGTCCCCGGTCCGCTTGATGTGTTGGGCGGCACTGGAGGAGCCGTCCTTGATGCGGATCTGCGCAAAGCCTGCCTTGCCGCGCTGCGCATCCCGCGCGAGACCTGCCGAGCATTTGCGATGACCCGTTCGTGGCATTCTGCCACCGACGCATTTCTGTCACTTGTGAAGCCATGCACCAATGTCCGGCTGCCGGACGCCGCCTGACCCAACCCTTGTGTGGCGGCATCAGCTGCGGCACTGCTGAACTGACAAAGAAAGTGTTGCCGATGAACGTTCACCGGAAAGTCCAACGCCTCGCTGCCGAAGCCTTGGGAACCGCCTTGCTGGTCGCAACTGTCGTGGGCTCCGGCATCATGGCGACGACGTTGTCGAAAGATGTCGGCCTGCAACTCCTTGCCAACACGATTCCGACAGGCGCGATCCTTGTCGTGCTGATCACGATCTTCGGACCGGTCTCCGGGGCGCATTTCAACCCGGCCGTCAGCCTTGTCTTTGCCGTCCGCCGCGACCTGCCCTGGGGTGATCTTGGTCTCTACATCGGCGCGCAATGCCTTGGCGGGGTCGCCGGAACTGCAATGGCCCATCTGATGTTTGGCTTGCCGGTGCTGGAAATCGGCACGCAGGTGCGCGCTATACCTCAGCTGTGGCTAGCGGAAGTGATGGCAACGTTCACGCTGGTCGTCGCTATCCTGGGTGCGCTGCGTGCAAGGCCGGAGGCGGTGCCGGTCATCGTTGGCCTGACCATCACGGCAACCTACTGGTTCACAGCCTCGACTTCGTTCGCCAACCCTGCCGTGACGCTGGCGCGTGGCTTCACCACCAGCTTTGCCGGGATCAGACTGGCGGATGTTCCGATGTTCGCCATCATGCAGGTCATCGGGGCCATCGCGGGCCTCGCCGTCGCGGGATTGATTTTCGGCCGCAACCAATCGGAAGCGTGAGGGCTGCATCCATGAACATTGTCATCCATCACAATCCGGACTGCGGCACATCCCGCAACGTTCTGATGATCATCGAAGCGGCGGGATATCAGCCGACGGTCATCGAGTACCTGAAGACGGGATGGACCCGACCGCAGCTCTTGGGTCTCTTCGCCGCAGCCGGACTGACGCCGCGCAGTGCGCTCCGAGCGACAAAATCTCCGGCGCAGGAGCTCGGTCTGCTTGATGCCGCAGTCCATGACGACACGCTTTTGGACGCAATGCTGCAGCACCCTGTGCTCGTGAACCGACCTATCGTGTGCACGGAGAAAGGCGTGCGCCTCTGCCGACCGAGCGAAACAGTCCTCGATCTTCTCGACCGCCTGCCGAAAGGGCCGCTCCACAAGGAGGACGGAACTCTGTTGATCGACGAACAAGGGCATAGGGTGGGCTAAGTCAGAAACGTGCATCAGGTATCGCTCCCAAGGCAATTCTGGGCGGCTCTCGCTTGCCGACGGAAACGATGCACTGTTGTTTTGAAATTGCCAGATCGGTTGTCCATGAAACTGGCAGCAGGCAACCCCACGCGTCTCGTGCCAAAGTCCGCTTTTCGGTCACAAATTGGTCAAGCAGGCAATCGAGCGAACTGCCGGTATTGACCCAAACAAGAAATTCGCCGCGAAGTTGCCTGCCTCAAAGCCGGACATTGCAGTGCTGCATGCCTTTCGGATTGGGATTCCCCCAGCGGCTCTTGTCTGTCCACTGCCGCTTCAGAAATCTGGCCAAAGTCCCGACACGGCCGGGAGGCGCAAACTTTTGGTATGTGAGTCCGCCGATATCCGCTCAAATCCACCCCTAGCCGAGAAAAATGTTGTGTTTTTCGTTGGTCTTTTGTAAGCCGAATTAATTTTATCCGTTTAATATCAATAAGATAAACCTCTTATTAGGTACCAGCTTGCGCACCATATTTTCCACCACCCGCCATCACCCCAGCATCCAGGCGTGCTCGGCGGCGTTGTGGAACTTCCATGTCCGCTTCGGGCCTGCCATGACATTGAGATAATAGAGGTCGTAGCCATGGCAGGTGGCGCAGGGATGGTAGCCCTTGGGCACCAGCACCACGTCTCCATCCTCCACCGCCATGGTTTCGTCGATGTCCCGGCGACCGTTGCTGTCGGCATCCGTGTAGACCCGCTGGAACGCAAAGCCCTGCGGCGGATTCAGCCTGTGGTAGTAGGTTTCCTCCAGCAGCGACTCGCGCGGCAGGTCATCCCGGTCGTGCTTGTGCGGCGGATAGCTGGAGGTGTGCCCCCCCGGTGTAACCACCTCTACCACGAGCAATGAGGCCGCAGTCGGGTCGCTCTCGGGCAGGATGTTGGTGACATGGCGCGTGTTGGTTCCCTTGCCGCGCGTCTCCTGCCCCAGTTCCATAGGCGGAATGACACGGACCGGTCGCACTTGCCCGTCACCGGGTGCGCTGCAAACCCCAAGCTCGACATCGGTTTCAGCCACCAAGGACCAACACGCACCCGCTGGCGCGTAGACCGACCAGGGCTTGCCATCAAAGGGTGACATGCGTCCGCCGACCGGGCCGAGATCAGCGCCAGCCACGCGCACCCTGCCTTTGCCGGTGATGAGGACCAGGCAAACCTCCCTGTCCTGCATCTGGCCAGCGGCGGTTTCGCCAGCACGGATGCGGTGCAGATCGAAGCCGACATAGGTCCAGCCCGCGCTCTGTGGTGTGACGGAGAGTATCTTTCCAACGCCAGCCGTGGGCCTGATGCGCAGATGCGACATGCTCTACAGGCCCGCTTTCTGGCGGCGGGTCTGCGCCGTGTAAGCCGTGTGCGCCGCACGGACTTGCTTGCGCTGGCTGACCTCCGGCACCGCCACATCCCACCAGTGCCCGCCAACCTCGGTCGACACCACCGGATCGGTCTCGATCACGATGACCGTCGTTCTCGTGTTGGTCCGGGCGCGTTTCAGGGCAGCCTCCAGCGCGGCAATCGACGCGGCACGCTCGGCGATGGCGCCAAGGCTTGCCGCATGGGCCCGAAAGTCGATCTCGGGCATCGTCACGTGCCTGGCATCGCGCAGCAGGTTGTTGAAGCTTGCGCCACCTGTCGCCATCTGCAGCCGGTTGATGCAGCCATAGCCACGGTTGTCGAGCAGCACGATGGTCAGCTTGAGACCGAGCATGACGGATGTCGCGATCTCGGAATTGAGCATGAGGTAAGACCCGTCGCCAAGCATCACCACCACGTCCGCATCCGGCCTGGCCATCTTGACGCCCAGGCCGCCTGCAATTTCGTATCCCATGGTGGAATAGCCATATTCCGCGTGATACGATCCCGGTGTTCCTGCTCGCCACAGCTTGTGCATCTCTCCCGGCAGGCCGCCAGCAGCGTGCAGAACCGTCGCACCGGAACCGCAGACGCGTTGCACAGCACCGATCACCTGCGCATCTGACGGCAGCGCAGCATTCGTCGGCGCTGTCACGGCATCTGCGGCACGACGCCATTCGGCCTTCGCCTTGATCGCGGCCTTGGTCCATGCGCCTGGCGCCCGGTAGCTGCCAAGCCCCAACCCCAGTTCGAGCAAGGCTTCCCTTGCGTCAGCCACCACTGAAACCGCGCTGTGCTTCCCCGCATCAAACGCCTGCACATTGATGCCAATGGTGGAGTGTCCCGGCGCCTTGAACAGCGACCACGACCCCGTGGTGAAATCCTGCAACCGGGTGCCGACGGCGAGAATGACATCCGCCTGTTCCGCCACCCCGTTCGCAGCCGCCGTACCAGTGACGCCCACCGCGCCGAGGTTCAGCGGATGATCATCCGGCAAGGCGGATTTGCCCCCTTGTGTCTCGCAGAGCGGAATGCCGTGCTTGTCGGCGAAAGCTGCAAGCGCCGCGCTGGCCCCGGAATAGAGCACGCCCCCACCCGCAACGATCACCGGCTTCCTGGCCTTTTTCAGGACCGCAACGGCACGGGCAAGTTCCTCCTGGTCAGCGCGTGGCCGCCGGATCGCCCAGGTGCGCTCAGCAAAGAAATTCTCGGGATAGTCGTGGGCTTCGGCCTGCACGTCCTGGCAGAGTGCCAGCGTCACGGGGCCGCATTCCGCCGGATCAGTCAGCACCGCCATGGCCCTCGGCAGCGCCGCGAGGATCTGCTCGGGCCGGGTGATCCGGTCGAAATAGCGCGACACCGGGCGGAAACAATCATTGGCGGACACTGTGCCATCACCGAAATCCTCGACCTGCTGCAGCACCGGATCAGGGACGCGGTTGGCGAAGACATCACCGGGCAGCAACAGCACGGGAAGTCGGTTGACATGCGCCAGCGCCGCCGCCGTCACAAGATTGGTAGCTCCTGGCCCGATGGAGGTGGTGACCGCCATCATGCGCCGCCGCATCTCGGCCTTGGCGAAGGCGATCGCCGCATGGGCCATTCCCTGCTCGTTGTGGCCGCGATAGGTCGGCAGCACCTCTCGCGCCTGCCACAACGCTTCTCCGAGGCCCGCAACATTGCCATGGCCGAAAATCGCCCAGCATCCCGCAAAAAGCGGCACCGTGGCTCCGTCGATCACGGTGCGTTGCGCCGCGAGGTAGCGCACCAGCGCCTGCGCCATGGTCAGGCGGATCTTGCCACTCATCTGTGCCGTCTCCCCCTCCGATGTGTTCTCGCACCATTGCCGCAAAAGCAATGAACAACAAGATGCAGGCGCAAGAGGTTAGAGCGCATCGGGATACGAGCGGAAATGGCGCTCCCTGCGGGAGTCGAACCCGCCTTTGCAACGTGAGAGGCTGCCGTCCTAACCGATAGACGAAGGGAGCGTTACCGGGAGGCGGTCCAATAGGCGGGTTGGCTGCGCGATGCAACCCTCTAAGGTGCGCCCGTCCAAGGCAAGCATTCCGCCGCTTTTGCGAAAAGATGGCGCAGCCTCCCCGTCATTGCTTCGGCTCTCGCTTGCAATGACGGCTCTGCCTCATCCCGCCTTCCCATACCCTCCGCCGGTTGGCGTCACCACCGTCACGGCCTCACCTGCCTGCAATACCGTCTGGTCGCACGCCTCCAGCACCTCGACCACGCCCGACAACCGCCGCACTTCCGTGCGGCCCAGCTCGCCCGGCTCGCCGCCCGCCATGCCGAAGGGGCGCACCTTGCGGTGGGCCGAGAGGATGGCGCATTCCATGGCCTGGCGGAAGCGGATGGTGCGCCGGGTGCCGTCACCCGCATTCCATTGGCCGCGCCCGCCCGAGCCACGGCGGATGTGGAAATCTTCGAGCACGACAGGAAAACGGAACTCCAGGATTTCCGGGTCGGTCAACCGCGAGTTCGTCATGTGGACATGCACGCCTGACGTGCCGTGCCAGCCAGGGCCTGCAGGCGAGCCAGAGCAGATCGTCTCGTAATACTGGTAAGTATCATCGCCGAAGGTCAGGTTGTTCATGGTGCCCTGGCTGGCCGCCATGGCTTCCAGTGCCCCGAACAGGCAGTTCGTCACGGCCTGGCTGACCTCGACATTGCCGGCCACGACCGCTGCCGGATACTCCGGCGAGAGCATGGACTGCTTGGGAATCACGATGTCGATGGGCCTGAGACAGCCCGCGTTCATCGGGATCTCGTCATCCACCATCAGGCGGAAGACATACAGCACAGCGGCCCGCGTCACCGGCATTGGCGCGTTGAAGTTGTCGGCACGCTGTGGCGAGGTGCCGGTGAAATCGACCGTCGCGCGGCGGGTCTGCTTGTCCACGGTGATTGTCACCTTGATCTCGCAGCCCTGATCCATGGGATAGGTGAACGCGCAATCATGCAGCCGGTCCAGCACGCGGCGCACCATCTCGGCCGCGTTGTCCTGCACGTGGCCCATATAGGCTTTCACCACGTCGAGGCCGAAGGTTTCGACCATCTTTTCCAGCTCCTGCTGGCCCCGCGCGTTGGAAGCGATCTGCGCCTTCAGGTCGTTCATGTTCTGCACGAGATTGCGCACGGGATACTTCGCGGTGGTGAAGGCACGCACGATGTCGGCCTCCAGGAATCGCCCGCGATCCACCAGCTTGAGGTTGTCGATATACACCCCCTCTTCCTCGATATGCGTCGCCAGCGGACTCATCGAGCCGGGTGCCACGCCGCCCACATCGGCATGATGCCCGCGAGACGCGACCCAGAACAGCAGTTCCTCGCCCGCCTTGTCGAAAACCGGCGTACACACTGTGATATCCGGCAGGTGCGTGCCCCCGTTGTAGGGCGCGTTCAGCACGAAGACATCGCCGGGGTTGACCACCGGGTTCTGGCGAATGATCGCCTTCACGCTCTCGTCCATCGATCCCAGATGCACCGGCATGTGGGGGGCATTGGCACACAGCGCACCATCGGCCCCGAACACCGCGCAGGAGAAGTCCAGCCGCTCCTTGATGTTGACGGAATAGGCCGTGTTCTGCAGCGTCAGACCCATTTGCTCGGCGATGGACATGAAGAGGTTGTTGAACACTTCCAGCATCACCGGGTCCGCGTTGGTGCCCACCGCCATGGTGCGGTTGAGAGGCACCACGCGGGCCAGCACCAGATAGTCCTTCGCCGTCACCTCGGCCCGCCAGCCAGCTTCCACAACGATGGTCTGATTCGGCTCGATGATCAGCGCCGGACCAGCCACCGCGGCGCCGGGGAAAAGCTGGTCACGGGTGTAGACCGAGGCGTTGTGGAAAGTCCCGCCCGAGTAGAACCGTGTGCGCTTGGCGGGTGCGGGCAATGGCCGCTTCAGCACCTCGTGCTCGGCCTCGCCGAACTTGGCACCTCCGCCAATGGCCTCAACAGACACGGCCTCAATCACCAGCGGCTTTGTTTCGTCAATGAAGCCGAAGCGCTGGCGGTGGGCACGCTGGAAGGCGGTTTGGAGTGCTTCGACGCTCTGCGCCCATTCCTTCTCCCTTGGGAGAAGGTGGCCGGTGGAGCCGGTCGGATGAGGGGGATTCCCGGCGGTCGATGTTTCTCCCTCATCAGACACGCTCCGAGTGCCGGCTTCTCCCAAGGGAGAAGCAAGAATACCCGCCTCAACCTCCAGCGCCGTGTCTGTGCCCGCGTATCGGATATGCGCCCGCACGAAGACCTTGATATCGCGGTTTGCAACGCCCTGCCCCGCCACTTCGGCTGCGGCCTCAGTGCCAAGCCTTTCGCCGGCCTCGATCACAGCCTCCCGGCCCGACTCATCGAACGCGCCTTCCACTGCCTGCTGGCGCGACGCCCGGATATCGGCCAGGCCCATGCCGTAGGCCGAGAGAAGCCCGGAAAAGGGATGCGCGAGAATCGTGGTCATGCCCAGCGAATCCGCGACGAGGCAGGCATGTTGTCCGCCTGCTCCGCCAAAACAGTTTAGCGCATAGCGTGTCACGTCGTAGCCGCGCTGCACCGAAATCTTCTTGATGGCATTCGCCATGTTCTCGACCGCGATGGTGATGAAACCATCGGCCACCTGCTCCGGCGTCTTGCCACCGCCAACCTCTGCCGCCAGCGCGGTGAATGCCAGCCGCACAGCATCCGCATCGAGCGGCTCCTTGCGGTCTGGTCCGAAGATCGACGGAAACAGATCAGGCGTCAGCTTGCCCACCATCACATTGGCATCGGTGACGGCCAAGGGCCCGCCATTGCGATAAGCCTTTGGGCCGGGATTGGCACCGGCTGAATCCGGTCCGCAACGAAAGCGCTGCCCATCGAAATGCAGGATAGAGCCACCACCCGCCGCCACCGTGTGAATCAACATCATGGGCGCACGCACCCGCACGCCCGCAACCTCCGTTTCGAACGCCCGCTCGTAGCTACCATCAAAATGCGCCACATCGGTCGAGGTGCCGCCCATGTCGAAGCCGATGACCCTGGGAAAGCCCGCCGCAACCCCCGTTTCGGCCATGCCTACGACACCGCCTGCAGGCCCAGACAGGATCGCATCCTTGCCCTGGAACAGCTCTGCTGCCGTGAGGCCGCCCGAGGACATCATGAACATCAGGCGTGCGCCCGTGCGCTCGATATCAAGCTCTCCCGCAACCTGCTCGACATAGCGCCGCAGGATTGGCGAGAGATAGGCGTCGACCACGGCGGTGTCTCCACGACCCACCAGCTTGATCAGCGGCGAAACTTCATGGCTTACCGACACCTGCGCAAAGCCGAGAGCCCGCGCGATCTCCGCTGCCCGTCGCTCATGCTCGGGATAGCGCCAGGCGTGCATGAAGACGATGGCGATGGCCTGGAGACCCTTAGCCCTCAACGTTTCAAGTTGCTGGCGAAGCTGCTTCTCATCCAACGGCCTTTCGACCACGCCATCGGACAGCACACGCTCGTCGATCTCGACAACGTCCGAATAGAGCAGTTCTGGCTTGATGATCGCCTTGGCAAAAATCTTAGGACGCGCCTGGTAGCCGATCTCCAGGGCATCGCGGAAACCCCGCGTTATCACCAGGGCGGTCGGGTCGCCCTTGCGCTCCAGCAATGCATTGGTGGCAACAGTGGTGCCCATGCGCACCTCGCCAATCACGCCTGCCGGGATGGGATCGCCTGTCTTGAGGCCAAGGTGTTCGCGGATGCCTTGCACGGCAGCATCACGATAACTCCGGGGATTTTCAGAGAGCAATTTGCGCGCCGCAAGTGTGCCATCCGGTGCGCGAGCGATGATGTCAGTGAAGGTGCCGCCGCGGTCGATCCAGAAATCCCAGCGCAGTGCCATGCTCGTCTCCACACAATTTCGTTGTTTACATTAATATTTCATCGATAAATCGTTGACAACATTTTTC
>JANNEO010000059.1:0-14119 GCA_031378805.1 Hyphomicrobiales bacterium | reverse complement strand
CCGCTGATGAAGCTTTCAAGCGCGGAGTCGACCTGGAAGCTGTCCTGGTTGCCCTTGTCGTCGAAGAACTTGTTCACCCGCTTGGTGACATGGGGAACGAATTTGTAGGCCAGCAGGATGCCGCCCACGCCAAGGCCTGCCAGGCCGACGACCCAAAGAATGTGCAGGCCCGCAAGGAAGAACAGCCCACACCAGACGATGGAGATCAGCATGGTCTGGCCGATATCCGGCTGCAGGATGAGTGGAATGATCGTGGCGGGCAGCAGCAGGATAGCGAGCAGGGTGCCGGGCATTTCCGTCCGTCTCGCCCCTTCGGAAAAGGCCCAGGCTGCGACGATGACGAAGGCGGGCTTGACGAATTCCGAGGGCTGGATTGCTCCCAGCGGTGCAGGCAGGTTGATCCACCGGCGCGCGCCCTTGATCTCGGCACCGAACAGCAAGGTCGCCACCACCATCGCCATGCCGACGATGAACACAAGCAGGGCAAGGCGTCGGATATAGCGTGGACTGAGAAAGCTGACAGCGAACATCACCGCGACCGCCGGCAGCAGGTAGATCGCCTGGCGGTGCACGAAATGAAAGGTTGCGAGTTGCAGCCGCTCCGCCACCGCAGGACTTGCGGCAAGACCAAAGACGATGCCGCAGATCATCAACAGGCCGATAGCCCCGATCAACGGACGGTCGACGGTCCACAGCCAATTGCTCATCAGTCCGGATTCTGCGCGAGATGCCATTACTGCTCTCCCTCGATTGGAATGAAATGCGGAAGAGCGGTCACGAGTTCGCGGAAATGCTGTCCACGATGCTCGAAGCTCCGATACTGATCATAGGAGGCGCAGGCCGGGGACAAGAGCACGATGGGACGCGCGAAGGCACTCGCCTGCGCATCCGCAGCCGCCTTGGCTACCGCGACATCCAGCCCTCCGCAGCGCTCGAACGGCACCAAGCCGTCCAGCGTGCTAGCAAACACTTCGGTGGCGTGGCCAATGAGGTAGGCCTTGGCGACAGCGCCGAAAAGTGGTCGCAGTTCCTCGATCCCGCCCTCCTTCTCCTTGCCGCCGAGAATCCAGAAGAGGCCCTCGCCGCCGACCAGCGCACCGCGTGTGGAATCCGCATTGGTCGCCTTGCTGTCATTGATGAAAGCGGTTTTGCCAATTGTACCGATCTGCTCCATGCGATGCGGGAGCGAAGCATAGGATCGCAACGCCTTCTGGATCAGCTCCGGCGGGAGTTTCATTTCAAGCGCCACCGCAACAGCAGCAGCAGCATTCTGGGCGTTGTGCGTTCCCCTGAGTGAGGCGATATCCGCGAGGCTGGCGATGTCGAACGCCTCGCCACCCTCCATTCGGCAGATCGTCGATCCACGCGCGGTCACGCCACTTGGCAGACGTCCGGTCGAAAAGCGCACGAGGGGCTTCCCGCTGGCGGCGCGACGGTCAGCCATGGCCCGCGACCAGATGTCATCGACGCCGCACACCGCAGTATCGCACATTGCGACAACGCGCTCCTTGATCGCGGCGTAGTGCTCGATCGTGCCATGGCGATCCAGGTGGTCAGGCGTGAGATTGATCATCACGCCGATGGTAGGGGCCAGCGACGGCGTCAGATCGATCTGGAACGTGCTGATCTCGATCACATGCACACGTCCCGGCATTGGCGGTGACAGATCGAGGATATTGGTGCCGATGTTGCCACCCATCTGCACATCAAGGCCAGCGGTCCGCAGGATATGGGCGATGAGCGCCGTCGTCGTGGATTTGCCGTTTGTCCCGGTGATCGCAATGACGGGCGAGGTCGGCGCGACTGTCGCACGTTCCCGAAAGAACACCTCGATATCGCCAATGATTTCGACGCTTGCAGCCCGCGCCTTGCCAACCGTCCAGTGCGGCTGGGGATGGGAAAGCGGAACACCTGGAGCCAGGATAAGGGACGTGTAGACGCTCCAGTCCGCTGCATTCAGGTCTTGGACGCTCAGCCCTGCAGTGGCGGCCTTGGCACGCCCGACCTCGCCATCGTCCCAGCAATGCACCGTGGCTCCGCCAGCCATCAGCGCACGGGCGGTCGCAAGACCCGATACGCCAAGGCCGAACAGCGCGACAGTCTTGCCTGCAAAGGTTGTGGCAGGTGTCAATCCGTCACCTCAGCTTGAGGGTGGAGAGGCCAATCAGCGCCAGCACCACCGCAATGATCCAGAAGCGGATCACCACCTGCGGTTCGGTCCACCCGAGCTTTTCGAAATGGTGGTGGATCGGTGCCATGCGGAAGACGCGCTTGCCGGTCAACTTGAACGAGGCGACCTGGATGATCACCGATAGCGCTTCAAGCACGAAGATACCGCCGACGATGGCGAAGACGACCTCGTGCTTGGTGATGACGGCGATGGTGCCGAGCATTCCGCCAAGCGCCAGCGATCCCGTATCGCCCATGAAGATCTGGGCGGGCGGCGCATTGTACCAGAGGAAGCCAAGACCAGCACCGATCATGGCTCCGCACAGCACGGCCAATTCGCCTGTCCCTGGCACGAACTGTATCTGCAGGTATGTCGCAAAGACGAAGTTTCCGGAGAGATAGGCAATCAGCGCGAAGGTAGCGGCTGCCACCATCACCGGCACGATCGCCAGGCCGTCGAGTCCATCCGTCAGGTTCACGGCATTGCCAGCCCCCACGATGACCAGGGCAGCGAAGGCCACGAAGAACAGACCGAGGTTGATGATCGCATCCTTGAACACCGGAAAGACAACGGATGTCGCAAGGGCTGGCACACCAGGCGTGTTGATGGTGTAGCGGGTGACAAGATAGGCAGCGACACCTGCCACGAGGAACTCGAACCCGAGCCGCGCCCGCCCCGAGAACCCGGCATGGCTCTGTTTCGTGACCTTTAGAAAATCATCATAGAAGCCGATGGCTCCGAAGCAGAGCGTCACCATCAGGACGATCCAGACAAACGGGTTGGACCAGTTGGCCCAGAGCAGGGTCGAGAACAGGAAGCCTGAGAGGATCATCAGGCCACCCATGGTTGGCGTCCCCTTCTTTGTCAGCAGATGCGTGGCTGGACCATCCTCACGGATAGGCTGGCCCTTGCCCTGCTTCACCTTGAGGAAGCCGATGATCATCGGACCGAAGAAAAAGACGAAGGCCAGTCCCGTGGCCGTCGCACCCGCCGTCCGAAACGTGAGGTAGCGGAACACGTTCAGAGCACCGAAGGAAGCGGACAGGTCGGCAAGCCAGAAGAGCATGAGGCAGTCCTTGCAAGCGATGCGACCGACGACGACGCAGCGTCAGCGGTCGCAAGCGGGCGACATGTTTACCAACAGTTCATCACTCCCGAATCGTTTCTGTTTGATTAACAGGGTGGCGGGATTTGATCGCTGTCACGATGGGGCCCATGCGGCTGCCGAGCGATCCCTTGATCATCACGGCATCGTCTGCCCGGATCGTTTCCAGAACCGCGGGCTGGAGTTCGGCGGATGTCGCGGCATACCTTCCGCGCTTGTCCGTCGGAAGGGCCTGCCAGAGACTGTGCATCAACGGTCCGGCGCAGAAAACGAGATCGATGTCGTTGGCCTCGACGGCATCGATCAGATCGCGGTGCATCTGCGGGCCAGCAGGCCCGAGTTCCAGCATGTCGCCAAGGATGGCGATCCGCCTGCCACGCAGTCCGATGTCGAGTTGGCCCAAAAGCGCAAGGGAGGCCCGCATGGAAGCCGGATTGGCATTGTAGCTCTCGTCGAGCAGCGTGAACACGCCGCCAGGTGCCAGCAACTCCGTGCGCTGCCCACGGCCAGAGCCCGCTGAAAGATCGGCCAGCGCCAATGCAGCAAGTGCCAGATCGGCACCGATGGCATCCGTGACGGCCAACACCGAGAGAGCGTTGAGCGCCATATGGCGTCCCGGTGCCCCCACCTGGAAATTCACGATCCGGCCATGAACCCTGGCCTCGACCACAGACCGATCCGGGGTGAGCACCAGCTTCAAAAGGCGAACATCGGCTGTCTCATGTTCGCCGAATGTCACCATCCGCCCCGCTCTTGACGCCGCCACATGGGCCTTCAAGCGCTCGAAATGGGGATTGTCGCGGTTGAGTACCGCCGTGCCGCCGGGCATCAGGCCGGAGAAGATCTCGCCCTTCGCATCCGCGATGGCCGCAACAGTTGTGAAATGTTCAAGATGCACTGGCTCCACGGTTGTGATCAGCGCGACATGCGGTTGTACCATCCCCGTCAGTGGCAAAATCTCGAAGGGGTGGTTCATGCCAATCTCGAAGACGCCAAACGCGGTGTCCTGCGGCATCCGCGCGAGCGTCAGGGGTACGCCCCAATGGTTGTTGTAGGAGGCCACGGACGCATGGGTCGCACCCTGACGGGAAAGGACATGGCGCAACGCCTCCTTGGTGCTGGTCTTGCCGACCGAGCCAGTCACCGCAGCGACGCGACCAGACATCCGCGACCGGGCTGCACGACCGAGACGCTCCATTGCCAACAGGACGTCATCGACGACATACAACGCACCGAACGTCTTGAGCTGAGCGACATTCGTCTCAGTCACGACGGCAGCTGCTGCACCCTTTTCAAGTGCGGCCTCGACAAAGTCATGACCATCACGGGCCTCGCCCTGCAAGGCAAAGAAGAGGTCACCCGCAGCCAGGGTGCGCGTGTCGATCGACATCCCGGAAACACCGCCGGGTGGCACGCCGACAAACTTCGCACCAAGGCCAGCCATCACATCCCGATGGCTCCACAGCATCGTCATTCCGTCACCTGTCCGCCTGCTTTCACAATGGCTGCCCGAGCCACTGCATGGTCCGAGAACGGCAAGACGTCTATGCCGACGATCTGGCCTTCTTCATGGCCCTTGCCGGCAATCACCAGCACATCGCCTACCTTCAGCATCGCAACGGCCGTTTCGATCGCCTTGGCGCGGTCACCGATCTCGCGGGCACCCGGTGCCGCCGAAAGGATCGCCTTGCGGATCTGCGCAGGTTCTTCCGTCCGGGGATTGTCGTCTGTCACGATGGTGATATCGGCGCGATCGGTGGAAATTCTGCCCATCATGGGCCGCTTGCCGGGATCACGATCTCCGCCACAGCCGAAGACATTGATCAGACGTCCGGTGGCATAGGGCTTCAGCATGTCGAGCACGGTGGCAAGTGCTGCCGGCTTGTGTGCGTAGTCCACGAGCACGGGTGCCGTGTTGACCTCGCCCACCTTTTCCAGCCGTCCAGGAACACCCTGAAGCGTCGCCAGCGCTGCCATGATCCTGGCTTCATCCGATCCGGTGGCCATGCAGAGTGCGGCGGCAACAAGCGCATTGGAAGCCTGAAAATCACCAATCAAGGGTAGATGCACATCATAGCGTCGTCCATGCACGCGCACCGTCAAGTCCTGTCCATGCGCGGCACGAACAGCACGTGTTATGGCGATATCGGATTGGCGACGACCGACCAGAACAGTCTTCAGGCCCGCCCCGTTCGCTACCGCGTTCGCCCTAGCCTTCCAGGGTGCGCCACCCGCGATAACGGCGATCGACCCCCGCGGCGCAAGCCGCGTGAACAGCTCCATCTTGGCCTCGAAATAGGCCTGCATGTCAGGATGGTAATCGAGATGATCACGCGAGAGATTGAGGAACGCTGTTGCCGTCAGTCTGGCTCCGTCAAGGCGGCGCTGATCAAGACCGTGGGACGAGGCTTCGATGGCGAGGTGCGTGACGCCGTCGTCTGCCAGGCGTTGCAACGTCTGGTGCAATTCGACAGGATCGGGCGTGGTCAAAGAACCGTACTGTGCTGTCTTGTGCGTGACGTAGCCGATGGTGCCCAGGCTGGCCCCCGGCACATCCAGCGTATGCCAGAGCTGGCGGGCGAAGACGCTGACAGAGGTTTTGCCGCTGGTCCCGGTGATCGCAACAATCGTGGCTGGCTGGCGAGGGTAAAGCCGGGCAGCAGCAGCGGACAGCGCGGCCCGCGTTCCGCCCGTCTCAGCCTTGGCCACCAGTATCGGGACGCCGGGATCGGATTTCGGCTCGCGGTCCGCCACAATCGCCACGGCACCCGCCTGTGCCGCCTGCCGCGCGAAGGACAGGCCATCCGCCTTGGCACCGGGCATGGCGAAAAAGACAGTGCCGGGGCTGACCTTGCGGCTGTCGGCTGTCAGCGCGGTCACGACCTCCGCACGCAGTTGATCGCTGATCGTGCTGCTCAACCCTGCGGGATCAAGCAGATCGCCGAGCCTCACCGCATTCCCCATGGATTCAGGCGTGACATCACGGGGAATGGCCGGTCGGGATTTTCAAAACGCGGCGTCATGTCCAGCATCGGCGCTATCCGTTCGATGATGAAACCAGATGTTGGGGCAGCGTTCCAGCCCGATGTCCGCTGACCCTTCGTCTCGGCCACGCCTTCCGGCTCGTCCAGCATGGTGAGCAGGAGATAGCGAGGCTTGTCAGCCGGCATCACAGCCATGAAAGAGGTCAGCACTTTTTCCTTGGAGTAGCGCCCCTTGACGACCTTCTCCGAGGTGCCGGTCTTGCCACCCACATAGTATCCCGGAATGTTGGCGCGTGCAGCACTGCCTTTTTCGGCGTTGAGGCGCATGACATAGCGCATGGCCTCGGATGTTTCCGGCTTGATCACGCGCTTGGCGGTTTGGCGTGCCTCTTCTACGCTGCGCTTGATGTAGGTTGGCGGCACCAGGAGGCCGCCATTGACCAGAGCAGCGGTCGCGGTCAGTGCCTGTAGTGGGGCCACTGCGAGGCCATGGCCGAAAGAGATGGTCATGGTGTTCAGTTCACCCCAGTTCCTGGGCACGATAGGCATCGAGCTTTCGGGCAGTTCCGTCATCATCCGATCGAGCTGGCCCATCTTGCGCAGGAACGCCTTATGACCCTCCACGCCAACGCCCAGCGCCATGCGCGCCGTGCCGATATTCGAGGAATAGACGAACACTTCAGGCACGGTCAGCACCCTGCCCTTGCCATGGAAATCGCCGATCTTGAACTTGCCATAGCGAAGGGGCTGGCGGGCATCGAAGGATGAATTCACGGTGTACTTGCCGGAATCGAGCGCCATCGCCGTGGTCAACGCCTTGAAAGTTGATCCCATTTCGAACACGCCGACCTGCAAGCGATTGATATACTTTTCGTTCTGGGCGAGCGCTGGCTGGTTGGGGTCATAATCAGGCAACGACACATGGGCGATGATCTCGCCCGTATTGACATCCATCAATGCCGCAGCGCCTGCCTTGGCCTTGTAGCGGTTGACCGCCTTCAGCATCTCGTCGCGCATGGCATGGGTGACACGCAGGTCGATGGAGAGCTGCACCGGGCGCAAGTCCTGCGCCTCAGCGGCAAAACCCGCGCCCTTCAGATCATTCAACCCTTGCGCGTCGATCCATTTCTCGATGCCCGCGATGCCGACATTGTCGATATCGGCATAACCCAAGACGTGTGCAGCGACATTGCCGTTGGGATAGACACGCTTGTTCTCAGGAATGGCCCCGATGCCAGGGATGCCGAGGCGATGCACCTGTGCCCATTGGGCAGGAGTAACCTCCCGCTTGATCCAGGCGAATTTCGTCCTGGTGTTGCCTCGCCGGGGCGAAAGCTTTTCGCGCAGTTCGCGGCCCGTCATGTCGGGAAAGACGGCATTGATCAATTCCGCCGCTTCATCCCTGTCGACGATCTTGTGCGGCTCGGCGAAAATGGACACCGTGCGGATATCCGCGGCCATCATTTCACCATTGCGATCCATGATGGCGGGACGCGCTATGGAGATCGCGTTTTTTGTGGTGGAACGCACCGTTTCCTGTTCTTCAGGCCGCAAGCCGAGTTGCAGAAGACGCCCTCCTATCAAGCCATAAAGACCGACAAAGGCGACAGCCATCAGACCCAGTCGCGCACTGCTCTTGTCCAGGCGGGTGCGGAACATGTCGCGGACAATCACCTTTATCCGCGCCATTCCTGCCTGGGTAACGGTGCCCCGGTCCGCATTGACCTGCTGACGCACGGGATCATGCATCACAGGCAACTCCAGCGGCATTGCCTGCTGTCCACTGCTCTGCAGTATCCGATCCTGCTGCATCTTGTCCGGCATCTTGGGCATGAAATGCTCGCTGCTCAGCCGCCCGGTTTCGGGGCTGGTTTCTGGTTGGCCTTCGGTGCCGCTGGGGCGGGCGGTACTGAGCCGGTCAGCAGATGGTCCAGTTTCGAGCCAAGAAGATCCTGGTTCTGCGGCTTGACCGGCAAATCCGTCGCCTTGATGATCTGGGTTGCCTGCAATGCCTGAAGCTGAAGGTGACGATCCGCGAGAAGTTGCAGGCGGGCCGGCTTGTTGATGTGCTGCCATTCCGCCCGCAAGGTGGCGATGCTGTCGCGCTCACGGTCCAGGCGCTTCTCCAGCTTCTTGACCTGCTCGGCGTAGTAGATCGTGTCGTACTTGATCGTGTAGGCCCAAGCCGCTGTGCTCAGAAGTCCGAGGATCGCCAGGAGGTTCAGAAGCCGAAGCATCAGTGTCTCTCCTTGGATTTTTTGGTTCTGGCTGCGGACTTGTGTTCCATCGATAATTTGCGATCTGCCGAAGATTTGCGCTCCGCCGCAGATTTTCGCTCCGCCAATGATCTGCGCCCCGTTGCTGGCCGCGATGGCAATGCCGCCAGCGCCATGATCTGCTGATCAACTGACCCCGCTGGCGTTGCCGTCCGCGTTGCCGCGCGCAACTTGGCGGACCTTGCACGCGGGTTGAATGCAACCTCGTCGGCCTGCGGTGTACAAGGCCATTTGCCCGTGATCTTAAATGTCTGCGCCGTCGTTACCTCGGGCTGGAAACGAGAGCCACCACCACGCCCCGAACGGCCTGCGAAGAACTGCTTGACGATGCGGTCTTCAAGCGAATGGAACGTCACGACCGCCAGCACGCCTCCCGGCTTCAGCAGTCGTTCTGCGGCGTGCATCGCCTTTGCGAGTTCGCCCAATTCGTCGTTGACGGCAATACGGAGAGCCTGGAACGTACGGGTCGCGGGGTGAATTTCGTTGGGCCTGGGCCAGATGATCGCCGTGATGACATCGGAGAGCCGCCGTGTGGTTTCGATCGGCGCATCCTTGCGGGCCGCAACGATGCCACGGGCCAGCGGCCGTGAAAGGCGCTCCTCGCCAAAATGATAGAGGATATCCGCCAGGCTTTCCTCGGACTCGCCGTTGACGATATCCGCCGCACTGCGGCCCTGCTGTCCCATGCGCATGTCGAGCGGACCGTCATGCCGGAAGGAAAAGCCGCGCTCCGCTTCGTCGAACTGCATGGAGGAAACGCCAATATCGAGGACGATGCCATCAACGGGTGGAAGCCCTTGCTCCGCCATCTCTGAAAAGGCTGCTTCGATCAGGGCCAGACGTCCGTTGCTTGCCGCCACCATGGCCTGGCCGTCGCGGATGGCATCGGGATCGCGGTCAAAACCGAACACGGTTGTATCGGGAAAGGATGCGAGAATTTCGCTGCTGTAGCCACCGGCGCCAAACGTGCCATCGATGTATATTCCACCTGGCTTGAGTGTCAGGGCACCCAGCGCTTCCGAGCGCAACACCGGGACATGCCGATCAAATATCTGCGACTCCAAGGCAACTCCGGTGGGTTGCCTCATGTCCGACCCTCCGGGGGTGGCAGAACCGAGAGACTGCGGCGCATCATGCGCAACTTGTCGCGGCTGGCTGTGTAATGCTCTGCGAAATGCGCAGGCTCCCAAATCTGGAACTTGTGACCATGACCAACGAAGGCCGCCTGGTCGGTGATGCCAGTGATCTCGCGCATACGGTCGCTCAACACGATGCGCCCCTCGCCATCCACCTTCAGGTTTTCGCTGGCTCCCATCAGGGCCGTGGCGAAGAAATCGCGCTCCTCCGAATAGGCTGGCAGGCGCTCCATCAACGTGTCGATCTCCCGCAGCAGCGCGTGACCACCGCAGTCCAATGCCGGGAAATCGAGAGCGGGATGCACGTAGAGTCCCTCGTATCCATCTTTTGCCAAAAGGCTTCGAAAAGGCGCGGGTATGGAGACCCGCCCCTTGGCATCCAGCCGGTTGGTGAATTGTGAAACAAAGCGGTCCATCTACGCCACACACCGCTGGGCTGCGCCGAAACGCAGCACTCCCACGCATTGCCCCCTGGCTCATCCATCCCGCCGGGTCGCGGCAAGCAACATCCTTCATCAACACGGAACAACCCGCGCCAACTGGAACACCGTCTGCCCGAACACTTGGGATTTCTTGGCTTAACATGGGATTTTTTGGGCCGTCAACTACTAACAGTGAAATCAGAGCTTCGGCACAGCTCTCGCCGATGATGCGCTGTGAATAGATTATGTTAAGGTTAATAAGGGGTTAAATCGGAAATTTAAGACATGGAAAGAACGCTAAAGCTCCCGGATTTTTCTAAATTGATATTGAATTCACGCCATCCCAACACGTTCAGCACCTCGCGTGCCGTGTTTGTCTCCAAGAATAAGGCCGCACCCCTTGGCGGGATGCGGCCCTGTTGCGGTTTGTGCAGGAATGGCGTCAGCACGAGCTTTGGAGGATCGTCCGCCGTCCCTTCCCACCCGAAGCGTCGATGCCGTCACTGGTCAAGCATGGCTCGACCAGCGACAGATCGGGCGGCAGACTTCAGGGCGCAATCACCGCAACATCGCGGACGCCTGCTGGCAGGCCCTTCACCTTGCCAGCGACGGTGGCTGAGCCGGTGGCAATATCCACGGTGTAGAGCGTATCGCCCACCACGGCAAAGCCGGTGTTCTTGCCGCTGGCATCCGTGCCGATGTCAAAGGCAATGCCTTCCGCCTTGATGCCGAGCGAACCCATGGTCATGAGGACGCCATCGTTGGGCGGCACCTGCTTCAGGAACGTGCCAAGCACGCTGTCGATATCATAGAGGGCTGTTTCCTTGGTGCCCTTCACGCTGTTGGAGTATGCCGCAGCAGTGACCGCTGGAGTCTTGCCAGCCGCCTTGTCGCCTTCTGCATATTTGAGATTGCCATCTTTGGTGACCTTGCCGTCATCGACATTCGCGCGCAGGCTCATGCCGTCACGGCCGATGATCCTCAGCCGATCAGCGACAGGGTTGAAATCGACCGACGCGGCAACATTGGCAGCCAGCATGGTTTCAAGCTTGACCTTCAGCGTGGCTTGCCCGGTCTTTGGATCAACCGTGTAAACCGAGCCGTCTGCCGCAAGTGCGTAGAGCATTCCGTCGGAAGGACGCATGTCTATGCCTGCCACACGGCCATTGACGCCAGTGATCGGCATGGACTTGCCGGCCTGCAGGGTCTTCGTATCAAAGGCCGTCAGTGTGTTGTCGCCCGAAAGTGCAACGACCATCTCGGCCTGTGCCGCGCCGGTCAGTGCAACAGTTGCGAGAAGGGTTGAGAAAAGGATGCGTCTGGTGCTGGACATGGTTTAACTCCTGTTGGTTCCCGAGGATCGCGGGGCCTGCCGCCCTCGCTTTCTGGAAACCCGCAAGCGACCCCAAAAGATGCACCGGGAGAAAAAACTCTTTGTGATGTGCATCCAACACACGCGTTGGTGTGTATCGTGGTCAAGCAGACATTTGCCCTGTCTGCTGATAGATCGAGGCCATGACAGGACAAAGCCTTTCCGACGAGACCGTCACTTCGCTGATCGCACGCTGCGGTGCGGGTGACAGGAGTGCCTTGAAACAGCTGTTCGATGCGGAGGCACCGCGCATGATCGGCGTGGCGGAGCGCATCTTGCGGCGGCGTGCCTTGGCGGAAGAGGCAGCGCAGGATGCCTTCGTGCAGATCTGGCGGCGTGCTGCCAGCTTCGATGCGGCGCTCGGCTCGGGCCGTACCTGGCTCTACACGATCTTGCGCAACCGTTCGCTCAACATCCTGCGCGATGAAAGCCGCACTGAACTTTCTGGCGACACTGAATCTTTTGACCGGGCAAGCGAAGAGGACGACCCCGAGACGATCGTCATGAAGCTGGGCGAGGCCAGCCGCCTGAGGGATTGCCTGCAGAAGCTGGAGCCGGAGCGTCGACAAGCCATTGTCCTGGCCTATGCCAAGGGCCTGAGCCATGGCGAACTCGCTGGAAGGTTGGGCCTGCCACTTGGTACCATCAAGTCCTGGATCCGACGTTCCATGGCCGTGCTCAAGGATTGCCTCGCATGATCACGGACAACGCCGGGGTGGAAAAACTGACACGCGAGGAACTCGCTATCGACTACGTGCTGGGCATGGCCGAGGGCCAAGACCACGAGCGGGCATTGCGGTTGATGTCCAGTGATGCCTTGTTCAGAACACTGGTGACGCTGTGGCGCGAGAAGCTGGGCGATATCGATAGCACCGCGCCTGAGCATCCACCGCGTGACCTCGCGTGGGAGACGCTGGAACGCGCGATCAGCACCCAACTACCCAGACCTGCCGCCAATGCCAAGGCAGCGGAGCACTGGTTCGGCTCATTCTGGCAGAATCTCGGTTTCTGGCGTCCGGCTGCCATGGCTGCCGGGTTGGCAACCGTTATGCTTGCCGGTGGCTTGGCGCGTGAATGGGCCAGGCCACCCCGACAGCCGGTCTATGTGGCCGTGCTACAGACTGAGCAGGGCCGCGCCCAGGCCGTTGTCAACGCCTATGCCGATGGCACGGTGACACTGGTGCCGATCGAGACGATTGGCGTGCCGGAGGGGCGCATTCTGGAGGTGTGGACTCTGCAATCGCGGGAACAAGGTCCGGTGTCGATCGGGCGCATGGACCAGGCGCGAACGCTCAAGCTCGATCTCAAGCAACTGAAACGCCCCGATGCCGGACATCTGTTCGAGATCACGGTCGAACCACCCGGAGGCTCGCCTACGGGACGCCCGACAGGGCCGGTGCTGTCGAAGGGCCTGGCTGGGCAGGCGTTGTAAGAGGACAAGTGAATTGCATGGGCGTGGTGCGTCACTCCCCACCCAGCAAATAATGCCACGTTCCATCCGGGCCGATGCCGAGCCGCCAAAATGGATACCGCCCCTTTTCTCGCCATTCGCTGAGCTGCGCCGCACCCATGACGCGAAACACATCGACCTCCTGCTCCGGCGTCAGCAAGCGGGGATCGAGCGCTGCGAAATATGGCCAGACATACATCTCCTGCGCGCTCCCCGCATGGATGCGGGCATGGCCGACCGCGAGGATGTTGATGATCTGACCCATCGTCTCGCGGCCTTGCCCATCGCCGGAACGGCTGCGGAAAAAACGCACGAGTTCATCGGCCATGGCCGGACCCTTGGCTCCGCGCGGTGCCCCTTTGCCGAAGCTTGGCGGCAGTTCGTTCCATTCGATCGGCTTCTTGATCGCGCCACTGTCACCGCTGCGCATCGCCTCCAGAAGCAAGCTGCGCATCCGCCGGACATTCTGCGGCAATGTCTCCGTATCGCGGGAGATTTCAGGTGGCCTGGGCAGCGCTGAACGCGGTTGAGCAGATGCGGAAGCAACGCCGAAGACCAGAATGAACAGACTGAGGAAGCAGTGAAACATGCCCCTTTCGACCCGCGAAAGGCGGCAACGTCAAGGCATCAACCGTGGCCGACCACCGAGAATTCACCATTGCGGATACGGCGGGGCAAACCTTCGGAGAAGATGGCGACCGGCTCTTCGCCGTAGGCTGCCACGAATTCCTTGAGGGCAAAAAACAAGGTGGCCTGAACCATGCAATCGGGATCGACGCCATCATCATCAGCTTCGTTGAAGGCATCAATCAGCAAGCGCAGCGCAGTTTTCTTCTGAGCAGTGATATCAGCCATGCTTTCCATGGCTTCGCCATTGTAGTGCAGAGAGGTCATAGGGCGCTCAACAACTGTCGCGCCGTCGTTCGGCACGCTCTTGAAAACATCCTAGCGAGGCCACTTTGCCCAGGCGACCGAAGTCTTAGGAAAAGGTTAATGGCAGGCACGGATTGTCGGATCGTATTGCTACGCCCCGTTCACCCCGAATACCGCGTTGAAATCTCGCGTGTCAGCCGCTGTCCCTGCAGCAGCAGCCGGTCAATCACCTGGCGTGAACGCTGCGTGCAGGTTCGATGAGCGGGCTGGTGCCCGAGATAGCCACGGTTGAAGGCACCTGCCAGGCGTTCCTTGCGCTGCGGCGTCGTAC
>JANNEO010000006.1:0-50112 GCA_031378805.1 Hyphomicrobiales bacterium | reverse complement strand
GGGCATGGTGCAAGCCTTCAGTCGTTTTGGTTTCCAGACCAATCCGCGCATGGCGCTGTGTGCGTCGATCGAGGAGATGCTGGCGGTCTATCGTGGTATCGAGGCGCAACGCGCACTTCTCGGCTATGATATCGACGGCGTAGTCTACAAGGTGAATGACCTGGCATTGCAGTCACGGCTGGGCTTCGTCTCGCGTGCGCCGCGATGGGCCTCGGCGCACAAGTTTCCGGCGGAGAAGGTGACGACAGAGCTTCTCGACATCGAGATTCAGGTCGGCCGCACCGGCGCCCACACGCCCGTCGCCAAGCTGAAGCCGGTGACGGTGGGCGGCGTCGTCGTCTCAAACGCGACGTTGCACAACGCCGAGTTCATCGCGGAAAAGGACATCAGGATCGGCGATACCGTCAGTGTCCATCGCGCAGGCGATGTCATCCCGCGCGTCGATGCGCCTGTCATCGAGAAGCGCAGGCCTGACGCGTCTCCTTTCGTCTTCCCGCACCTGTGCAACTGCGATCTGAAGACACCGCTCGTGAAGGAAGAGACGACGGCTGGTGAGGAAGGCAAGGTGCGCCGCTGCTCGGGCGAGTTCGCCTGTCCCTTCCAGCAGATGGAACATCTGAAGCACTTCGTCTCCCGCCGCGCCTTCGATATCGAGGGCTTGGGCGAGAAGCAGATCGAATTGTTCTTCAACGATCCGGATCTGTCGGTGAAGACCCCGGCGGACATCTTCACGCTCGAAGAGCGCGATGCGGCCGATCCCGTCAGGAAACTGAAAAACAAGGAGGGCTTCGGCGAAACCTCGGTGCGCAACCTCTTCGATGCGATCAACCAGCGCAGGACGATTGCGCTCGACCGTTTCATCTTTGCCCTTGGCATCCGCCATGTCGGTGAAACGACAGCGAAGGTGATGGCACGAGCCTATGGCGCCTGGCCGCTGTTCGAAGCAGCGGCTCTCAAGGTTGCGGCAGGTGATGGCGAGGCGCGCACCGAGATGGATGCCATCGACCAGGTCGGCGATACCGTGATCGACGCGGTCGCCCGCTATTTCGCGGAACCCCATAACCGTGCCGTCGTTGATCGTCTTGTTGACACATTGACGATCCAGCAGGCCGAAAAGCCAAAGGCGGATACAGCCGTGGCAGGCCAGACCATCGTTTTCACTGGCAGCCTCGAGAAGATGACCCGCGACGAAGCCAAGGCCATGGCCGAGCGGTTGGGGGCCAAGGTCTCAGGCTCCGTCTCGAAGAAGACGGATCTGGTGGTGGCTGGCCCAGGCGCCGGATCGAAGCTGGCAACAGCCAACGAACTGGGCATCCGCGTGATCAGCGAGGATGACTGGCTGGCTCTGGTGGGGTGAGTTCCCGCTTGCCCCAGGCCATCGCACCCCATGCCGCAGCGGTGAGGGTGAACATCAAGATCGCCATCGGCAACGGCGACGTCGTGGTCACTTGGCCCGCGATGTAGCTGGTGATCGCTCCAAGCCCCATCTGCAGAAAGCCCACCATGCCTGAAGCGGCACCTGCCGCCTTCGGATCGACACTGACGGCCCCGGCCACCGCGTTGGGCAGCAGGCACCCATTGGCGAGTGCCATCAGGAAACACGGTCCGAAGATCGCTGCGGGATGCATGACGGGAATGAACGCCAGCCCCAGCAGGATGGCCGTTCCCGATGTTCCAACAACATTGCCGTAGAAGATCATGCGCTCGCCGCCCAACCTCTCAGAGAAACGACCGGAACAGAAATTGCCAAGCATATAGCCAGCGGATATGCACACGAACCACAGTCCATAGGCGGTCTTGGGCATTTGCATCGCCTCGATCACGAGATAGGGAGCCGCACCCAGGAATGCGAAGAACGCAGCCGCAGTCAGCGCGGTGCCCAATGCATAACCCAGGAAGCGCCGGTTCTGCATCACCTCCCTTGAGCGATCCAGCATCTCGGCAGTTGTCTGGTGGCTGATGCTGTTTGGCCGCGTTTCCACCAGCTGGAAAAAGGCCATCGCCAGGGCGAGAAGGCCAATCAGCAGGGAAAACACGAAGATCATCCGCCAGCCCAGTGTAACATCGATGAACCCTCCGATGATCGGAGCCATGAGCGGGGCGATCACCATGCCCATGGTGACATAGCCGATCATGCTGGCGGCGGAGTCGCGCGGAGCCAGATCACGCACGATGGTGCGCGAGATCGCCAGACCTGCCGTCGATCCCGCAGCCTGGACAATGCGTGCCAGGATCAGAAGGGAAATGCTGGCTGCGAGGCTGGCGGCCAAGCAAGCAAGCACGTAGAGCACGATGGAACCCAGCAGCACGGGGCGGCGACCGAAGCGGTCAGCCAACCCGCCGATGAAGAGTTGCGAAACGGCTTGTGAAGCCAGGAACAGCGAGAGCGTCAGTTGCACCTCGCTGCGCGAAGCGTCGAGTGCAGCCGCCAATCCTGGCATCGACGGCATCAGGATGTTGAGCGCCAGCGGCCCGATCATCGAGACAATGATCAGCACCGGCATGAGGCTGCGCAGCAGCGCTGGATTTTCAGTGGTGATCACAGGGGTGCGCAGGCTTTCTTGAGCCAGGTCCGCGTGGCGGGATCGACCAGTGGCCCGATGACCCGCAGCACCCTGGCGTGATAGGTGTTCAGCCAGCGTTTTTCGATGTCATTCAGCAAGCTGACCTTGATCAGGCGACAATCAATGGGGCAGAGCGTCAGCGTCTCGAAGCCCAGCATCCTGCGCTCGGCACCGGCGATGGAGCGCTCCTCCACCAGCACCAGGTTCTCGATGCGGATGCCGTAATGGCCCGTCTTGTAATACCCCGGCTCGTTGGACAGGATCATGCCGGGTTCCAGCGGCGTGGTGCCCAGTTTGGCGATGCGCTGCGGACCTTCATGCACGCCCAGATAGCTGCCGACGCCGTGGCCCGTGCCGTGGTCAAACTCCAGTCCTGCCTGCCACAGAAACTGCCGGGCGAAGCTGTCGAGCTGTGCGCCGCTGACACCGCGTGGGAACACCGCAATCGAAATGGCGATCATGCCTTTCAGCACCCGCGTGTTGCGATCCATCATCTCCGCCGTTGGCGTGCCGATGGCGACCGTGCGGGTGATATCTGTCGTGCCATCGACATACTGCCCGCCCGAATCAACGAGATAGATGCCCTTGCTGATCCGGCGATTGGAAGCCTCGTTGACCCGGTAATGCGGAAGGGCGGCATTGGGGCCGGCCGCCGAGATCGTATCGAAGGAGATATCTTTCAATTTGCCGGTGTCGCGGCGAAACCCCTCCAGTGCAACGGCCGCGCTGATTTCCGTCACCTTGCCTCCCGGAGCCTCGGCATCGAGCCAGCGCAGGAAGCGCACCATGGCTGCGCCGTCGCGAATCTGAGCCGCGCGCGCACCCTCCTGCTCGGCCCGGTTCTTCACCGCCTTGCGCAAGGCAATGGGGTTGCTGCCAAGATCCGCCACGCCCCCGCTTGCCCGGAGATGTTCCACCAGAGCTGTGCTGGCGCTCTCGCGGTCAAACCGCACCTTTGCTTGCGCGCCCCCCAGAACCGCAAGCCTTTGCTCAAGCGCCTTCGGCTCGTACACATCAGCGATATCTTCAAGCGAGGCACGGACACGGTTTGACAGCTTCACGCCATCCAGGAAGAGCTGTGGACGGCCCTTTAGCGGCACGACGCCATACCCGATGGGCAATGGCATATGCGGTACATCCCCACCGCGGATGTTGAACAGCCAGGCAATATTGGTGGGATCGGTGATGACAAGCGCATCAAGACCTTCTCCGGCGAGCCATTGCTGAAGCTCCGCGATTTTGGCATTGGCCGTTGCCCCCGATAGCTTTGCGGGATGCAGAATGACCGGAGCAGTCGACGCTGATGGCCGCTCGTGCCACAGCATATCCACTGCGTTCGGCTCCGATGGAACGAGGTGGAACCCCTTCTTTTCAGCGATCAGCTGGAAGCGCTGCAATCCATCCGGGGTGTGTCGGCGTGGATCATACCCGATGCGGGCACCTGGCGTGGCATGTGCGCCCAGCCACTCCTGCGGCGGATGATCGATGATCGAGACAGCTGTGTAAGCAGTCTGGTCGATCTGTTCCGCCAGTTGCTGCGTGTAGCGGCCATCGGAGAACACTGCGGCCGTGTCCTTGAGGATCACGCCAAACCCCGCTGATCCGGTGAACCCGGTAAGCCAGGCCAGTCTCTCTTCGCTTGCCGGGAGGTATTCGTTCTGGTGCTCATCCGCACGCGCCACCAGATACCCATCAAGCCCGCGCTCTTTGAGCAAGGCTCGCAGTGCCTTCAGTCGAATCGGGCCAGCCTTGCCCTCGGATTTGTCGTTAAAGGTCTGAAACTGCGCCATCAGCATCCTTCAGGATTAAGCCCGGCTCAGACCCCTGTCGAGAGTTTCATCACGCCTCTGGCACGAATGCGGACAAACGCCTATCTGATGTGCATAATGTGCATATTATGTCTAAATTATTATCTTAGATATGCATTTTATGAATGGCTGGGAATCAATCTTTGGCCTACCGCACTGCACCATTTGCACCCATTTTGGACTCAAGAAAAAAGGAAACGCAGGGCTCCTTTTGCCAACCAACCTTAGGAGATCACCCATGGCCACTCTCACTTTCAACGCAGCTTCACATGCAGCATCCCGCACCGTCGCCACAGAAGGCAAGCCATCGTTCTTCAGCCGTTTTTTGAGCGCCGTGGCCGAATCCCGTCAGCGCCAAGCAGAAATCGAGATCAGGCGTGTCCGTGCGTTGCTTGGCGAACCCAACGAGCAGCTGGACTATGCCATGCTGCCCTTCGCAGGCGAGTAAGTCCGCACCGTCATCCCACGTTCCTCAAGACAGGAGAATTCCCATGCTGTATTTCATCGTCGCCTTCTTCTCAGGCATTCGTGACGTGATGCGTGATGCCCATGACCTCCAGGTCAGTATGCACCGCAAGTATGGTTCGATGCCCGAGTAAGGTTCTGATTCAAGACCACCACACGATGGGGAGCGGCCTTTGGGCCGCTCCTCCGCGTTTGAGGATCAGCGCGGCCCATCCATCGATGTCGATGCGCTCCATCAAGGCGAAGCCCTGGCCGCGATAGGCTGACAGCACGCCTGCAACATCCTTCGCCAGCAGCCCGGAAAGGATCAGCCGCCCATGTGTGGTGGCGGCCTTGGCGAGCGAAGGGGCCAGAAGCCTGAGCGGTTTCGCCAGGATGTTGGCAAAGATCAGATCATAAGGTGCGTTCGCCGTCAGATCGCGATGAACCAGCCCCACTGCCGTGACCGGTCTGACATAGGCACCCGCACGATTGGCAATGGCATTTTGGCGCGAGGTCTCGGTTGATACCGGGTCGATGTCGCCAGCCGCCACGCGCCGCTTGAGCGCCCGCGCTGCGGCAATGGCCAGCACGCCAGTTCCCGTCCCGACGTCGAGAACGCGCCTGGGCGTATTGCGCTTGAGTTCGCGGTCCAGCAGCTCGAGGCAGCCGCGTGTCGTGCCATGATGTCCTGTCCCGAAGGCCAGCGCCGCTTCGATCTCGATAGCGATATCATTGGCACGGATGGCAGGGCGATCATGACTGCCATGCACAAGAAAGCGTCCAGCGCGCACCGGCTTCAATCCGTCCAGTGACGCTGCGATCCAGTCCTTCGGTTCGATTCGCTCGAAAATGGCGGTCGCGGCCAGCCCCTGGCCGAGTTTTGCGCCCATAGCGGCAACGATCAGATCGCGGATCAACGCTTCATCGGGCTTTGTTGTGAAAAAGACCTCGATCAGCCAATGTGATTCATCCGCCGATTCAAACGCTGCCACCGCATTCTCGTCGGCATCAAGCATTTCACCGAGCTGTCCGGCAAGCCGAAGTGCGGTTGTCATATCGGTTGGCAACCGCATGACGTGGGTGGTGTTGGACGGAACGAGACCTTCGCGCATGAGCCGCGCTTTAGCAGCAAGCGTCAGATGCGGCTACGGTCAATTCAAGGCGTTGCGGCTGCGACCTGACGGCCAGGCGCCGTAACCTCGGCCTCACCCGATATGATGACCTCGTTGAAACCGAAGAAACGCCCGACAACGAGTTGCACCGTGGCATCGTAGCTGACTGTCGCGGTGTTGCCGCGACCGCTCTGGGTCACGCTCACGTCGATGTCGTCGACCGACACCTCGCTGTCCGTCCACACCGTCTTGGCAAATCGCTTTTGGCAAATGTGTTGACGCTCTGCCGGGCGGGTTGCAGCCGCAGCTTCGAAGGCGGCGATATGGGCGACGCGGTCGAGCGAGTCGCGCACGGAATTGATGCGGTTCATGTCGAGGAGAATGCCGCCTGCCAGAAGCAAGGCGACAGTGGCACCCAGCAGACCTTTCACGCCTTTAGCGTCCGGCACAAGGTCGGTTATAACCGATTTGATCCCAGCCACTTGGCAACCCCCAGGGAACTTCTGCCCTCTTCCACGAGCGGTTCTAGAAGTTCCGGGGTGAATTGAGACTGAACGAACAGCCCCGTCAATGGTCGCAAGCCCTTGCCACCGTCAGTTGGTAACACTCAGTTACTTCCGTTGCCCTTGGCAGCCATGCTCACGCCTGCGCCCAGCATGTCTGGCCTGGGAAGATCGGCATGAGCCGCCTTAAGGATCGCCAAGTTCGCCAGGATGTCGGCCGGGAAGGCCGCAGCCCGACGTGTGGTCATAATCACATTGAGAGAGAGGTTTTCACATGCTGCCGCCAGCCATCCATCGGCGGCATGGCGAATTTCCATGACATAATGCAGGCGCTTGTCGTCGAAATCGATGAGGTGGAGCGTGACACGCACTGGATCATTGAGCGTCAACTCCCGACGATAGCGGATACGGCTTTCGACCAGGAAGAACGAGTGCTGGCGCTCCTGAACGTACTCAGGCCCCAGTCCACACAGCCCGAAAGCCTCGTCGACCGCCCGATCAAACAGCACATTGTAATAGGCCATGTTGAGATGGCCGTTATAATCGATCCACTGCGGCTCGATGATCATGCGGGACGACACGAAGGGCGCAAAAAACAGCGCAGGTGTTTCTTGAATGCGCACCGGCTCATCCGCGAGGGTAAGATCCATCAGCATGTGCGCCTTCCCCTTGGCCAGTGAAATTCCGCCGGTCTGCACAACGTGACCGTTGCGCATTCTCAGTGGTGTCTTGTTCCGCACACTCGTGAATTCTTGTGACAGAATTCCGATTGCGCCGTACAAGACCTTCTACCAACGACTTTCTATTTGAATTACGTTTTTGAACTGTAGATGGATCAGTCCGCAGCCCAAAACTCGGAGGAAATACAGCGATGAACGCCTATACAAAGCCGATAGCGGGCAAGCCGCAGCCAGAAACCATTGCCACCGTGATCGCCGAGCTGACCAGGGATTTCGGCAACCGCTGCGTGACCTCGCAATCCGTGCGAGAGCAGCACGCCAACACGCTGACTTGGACGATCAATCAGCCGCCCGATGCCGTGGTCTATCCGATGACAACCGAGGAAGTGGTTGGTATCGTCAAGCTGTGTGCCAGGCACAAGGTGCCGATCATCGCATTCGGAACCGGTTCGTCTTTCGAAGGCCATGTCAATGCCCCGCTTGGTGGCATCTCGGTCGACACCTCGATGATGAAGGCAATCAAGGCGGTCCACACGGAAGACCTCGATTGCGTGATTGAGCCGGGTGTCACCCGCAAGCAACTCAACGAGTATCTGCGCGACCAAGGGCTGTTCTTCCCGATCGATCCTGGTGCTGATGCCTCCATCGGCGGCATGACGGCAACGCGTGCGTCAGGCACCAACGCGGTGCGCTACGGCACGATGAAGGACAATGTCATTGCGCTCAAGGCGGTGCTCGCCAACGGAGACGTGATCACAACGGCACGTCGCGCCAAGAAGACTTCCGCTGGCTACGATCTCACACGGCTTTTTGTCGGCTCCGAGGGCACGCTTGGCATCATCACCGAGATTACCTTGAAATTACAGGGTATTCCCGAGGCAATCTCGGCGGCAACCTGTTCATTCGTCACGGTGAAGGATGCCTGTGATACTGCCATCATGACGATCCAGACCGGCATACCCATTGCCCGGGTCGAATTGCTGGACGCTGCCGCAGTGCGGGCAACTAACATCTATTCGAAGCTGACCCTGCAGGAATCGCCCATGTTGCTTGTCGAGTTCCATGGCACGGAAGCGTCGGTGAAGGAGCAGGCCGAACGCTTCGGCGAGATCGCGGAAGGGTTTGGCAGCAGCAACTTCCAGTGGACGACCAAAGCCGAGGAACGCACCAAGCTCTGGCAGGCCCGCCACGATGCATATTGGTCTTCCATGGCACTCAGGCCCGGCGCCAAGGGCATCTCCACCGATGTCTGCGTGCCGATTTCCAGGCTGGCGGAATGCGTGGAGGAATCGATCAAGGATCTGGAGGAGACGGGCCTGATCGGTACGCTGGTCGGTCATGTCGGAGACGGAAACTTCCACATGCTGCCCCTGATCGATATGGACAATCCTGACGAGGTTGAGAAAGGCAAGGCTTATGTCAACCGCCTTGTCGAGCGCGCACTGGAGATGGGGGGCACCTGCACGGGCGAACACGGTGTCGGCCAAGGCAAGATGAAATATCTGGAGAAGGAGCTGGGTGCTGAAACGCTGAACACCATGCGGTTGATTAAGCGGGCGCTGGACCCGGACAACATCATGAATCCAGGCAAGATCGTCTCGATCTGATGCCGTGTTTCCAACGCAAAGATGCGTTAGAAAATGATTGTGATTGTTATGGCCTGATCGGAGAACGACATCTTGCGTGATGTGCTCACAGGCATGGCCATCCTGCTGCTGCTTTGCCTGACGGGTGCGCTCGTCGCGCCACATGTCGTGGACTGGGACAGCCGTCGCCCGATGATCTCGGCGTACCTCTCGCAAGTGCTCGGGCAGGCCGTCAAGGTCGAGGGCCCAATCGGCATCGAACTTCTGCCCACGCCGACGCTGAAGCTCTCCCATATCGATCTTGGCACAGGCGGTGCCGTGCAAGGCACTATCGGCCGGTTTCGTCTGCGTCTGGCAGTGCCACCGTTGCTGCGCGGCGAATTGCGTGTCACCGAAGCACTGCTGCAAGGCGGCGACCTCCTGATCCGTCCGACCGAGCCACGCAATGACCAGCCAGGACTGGAAGTCGCTGGCTCCTTGCCACCGCTCAGCATCGAAAAATTGCTGATCCAGCATTCCCGTGTGAGGTTGGCGCGGCCGGGATCGACGGATCTGCTGGTCGCGGACAATGTCGACGGGCAGGTCGAAGCAACATCGTTGTTTGGTCCCTTCAAAGGTATCATTGGCTTCAACCATCTCGGGACAAGGCGGTCGCTCCGCTTCTCGACGGCACGGCTGGAGGCAGGCTCGCTGCGTGTGAAGGCGCTTCTCGATGATGAGACAGCTGCCGCCCGAGCCGAATATGACGGCGTGCTTCGTCATGTCAGTGGTGGATTGGCCGGAGAGGGGACTCTCGCGGCAAGCGGCAATGCCGCTGTTACACTGGGCGATGGCACTGGTCAGGTTATCTGGAGGATCGCCGCCAAGCTGAAAGCTGCGGGAATGGTTGCTTCGCTGGACGACATGGAGCTTGTGCTGGGCAACACTGAGCGCCAGACGGTTTTCAGTGGCAATGGAGACATTGATCTCGCTCGGGCCAATCCGTTGAAGGTGGCGTTGTCCACGCGGCAGATCGATCTCGACCGTCTTTTGGGAGGCGAGGACAGCAAACGCATCCAGAGTCCGGAGGGCCTGGTGCGCATCTTGCGAGAATCCGCGCGTCTGCCCCAGACACCACTCGGCGCCCTTGGTGAATTCGACCTGACAATTGGCTCTGTGCTTCTGGGCGGCGACGTCATTGTTGGTCCTACACTGAAACTGAGTGCCTTGGCTGATGGTATCCGCTTGCGGCAGGTCTCTGGCGAACTTCCGGGCCGGACACAGATCAGGCTCGAGAGCGAGCCGTCCGCGACCGAGACAGGTTTCGCGGGGCGATTGTCGCTGGAGAGCCGCGAGCTCGCCAAACTCTCCGCTTGGTATCACGGCGTGCCAGTACGGCCGATTGGCTTGCGCAGCCTCAACCTGCAAGGCGATCTGCGCCAAGGTGTGGATGAACTGAGTATCTCGAATGCGTCTCTCATGGCGGACGACATGCGGCTGGAAGGTTCCATCCAGCTCAAGCCCGGCGAGGTTCGCCCCCGGTTGACCCTCCGACTGACTGCAGACCAGCTTGATATCGCCAAGATACCGGAAATCCCCGATGGCGACCAATCCGCCAGGTGGGACATGGACCTCAGTATCGAAGCGCGCCGCGTCCGCTATGGCGGCACCGGTGCGGGGGATATCTCGTTGCGTTTCCGCAAGGAGGGAAATGACTCCATTCTCGATACGCTGCGTATCAGCAATCTTGGAGGGGCCAACCTCACCGCCAGCGGGACTATGGCAGGGGCCTCGCCGAAACTGGAAGCCCGGCTGCAGGCGACCCAGCTTGATGCGCTGTTGCGTCTAGCAGATCGCGTCTCGTCGCATAGTGTTGTGCCTCAACTGGTGGAACGTGCTGCGGCACTATCCCCCGCGGACCTGACGATCAGCCTTGCGACGGACCCAGCTTTTCCTGGCCTGAAAGTGCTTGCCTTGAAGGGCAAGATCAACGCCACCGAGATCGACGCATCGGCACGAATCACCGCTGATGGAACGCTGGCGGGTGGCGATTCTCTCGCGGTCGATCTGCGGTCACAAAGCCCGATCACCCTGATCCGTCAGATTGGCCTGGAGGCGATCCCCGTCACGGGTGTGGGGCCGGTCGATCTTCGTTTGACCGGCAGTGGTCTCTCTGTTGCAGGTGGAGGTGCGGATTGGTCATTAAAGGGTCAGTTCGCCGGGCTTTCGCTGGACGTCATGGCGAAACAGACGTTGAATGCATCTGAACCGCTGGTCGGCAAGATACGCTTGTCCGCAAGGGATCTGGGCCCTCTGGCGCAGACCCTGCTGATTGCTGTTCCCGCCGTCTCTCCAGGCCAGAGCTTTTCACTCGATGCCAAGTTTGACCTGCGTGGCTACCGCATAACCCTGCGCGAGTTCGACATGCTTGCGGGTGGTGCGGCAGTGAAGGGCGAGATCACCTTCAATCTGGCGGAGTTCGGACGTGTCTCCGGACAATTGCGCACAGGTCGCCTCGACGCATCCGCTTTCGCGCCTCTGATCTTTGGTGAGCCGCAGGACGGTCAGGCGACAAGGGACGGTCAGGAGATAAGGGGCGGTCCTGCGACAAGGGGCGGACCTGCGACAAGGGAAAGCCTCGGCACAAGATCCGCCAGTTCCACCAACATCTGGGGTGCCACGCGCTTCAACACGGCTGCACCCGTGACATTGCCAGGCGATCTGTGGATCGAGGCCGAGAGCGTGGAGCTTGGCGAAGGTGTCCTGATCGACAAGCCAAGCTTCGTGCTGCGCTTCGAGAATGGGCTGATCTACCTCGACCATGCCGAAGGCGGGTTCCTGGAGGGCCGGTTGAAGGCGCAAGCCACACTCCGCCGAAACCAGCACACGGTAAGCATCACGGGCCGCTTCGGCCTTGAAGGATGGCACCTCGACCGTATGCAACTGGCGACACCGGGTGGTGGCTTGCGCGGCAGGGCCTCCATGCAGCTTGATCTGAGCGCCACCGGCGAAAGTCCCCTTGCCCTTGTCACTGCGCTCGTCGGCAATGGGCGCCTCACTCTCCAGGCGGCTGAGGTTCAGGGCCTGGCAACCGGAGCCCTGGAGGGTATCCTCAAGACGCCGCATGGCGAGTTTGGGGCCGTGTCACGCGAAACTGTTTCTGACGCCTTGCAGCGTGGCCTGAGAGGCTCCCTGCAGTTGCCTGCGGGCCAGACACAACTGTCCATCGGCACCGGCGTCGTGCGTGCCGGTCCTGTCGAGGTCGCCGGTACGCGAGATGTGGTTACCACCAGCCTCTCCGTTGATCTCAAGGACATGTCCATCGTGGCCCGCACCGGACTTGTGGCGCGGGAAGCGCCAAAGGGGTGGACAGGACCGCTGCCCAGCGCAGACGTTATCTTGCGCGGTCCGGTGCGCAATCCTGTCCGGGAGATTGATGTCGCCAGCCTTGCCAATGGTCTCACAGCCATCGCCATCGCCCGAGAGACAGAGCGCATCGAGAGCATCGAGCAGGACCAGCGCGAGCGCGGTTTCTTCAACCGCCGCCTGCGTGCTTCGGACGAGCAACGCCGAGCTGAGGATGAGGTCAGGCAGCGGCTTGAGGCCCAAAGGCTTGAGGCCCAGCGTCGTCTTGATGCAGCCCGCCGCGTTGCGGAAGAACAGCGCCGTCGGGACGACATTGCCCGGCGCGAGCAGCCCATCGTCACCGCTCCGCCGATCACGCTGGAACCGCCCTTGAGGATCACGCCTCCTGCGGTGCGCTGAGCATCGCCATCAGCAGCGCTTGCTCGAGCACGAAAACACGGATGGCTGACGACAGGTTCTGGCGCTTGCGCCCCTGGTCGATTGCCGCGATCAGTGCGGCCACGCTGGAGCCGCGCCGTTTGGCGATCAGCAGCAGTTGATCCCAGAATGGCTGCTCGATGGAGACGCTGGTGCGATGCCCGGCGATCGTGATCGAACGCTTGATGATGCCGTCTGTGGCGTCAGTCATCGGACGCGGTGTTGGACGGAGCGGCCATGCGATGCGCCTCGATGCGGCGTTCCGTCAACGCTTTCTCAGCAGCGTCCTTGAGTTTTTCAGCTCTGGTGCGTCCGTGAAGGATGCGGTTTTGCTGAGCCGTTAATTCCCTGTCGGTGCGGGATTTGGCCTTGCGGGCTTTGGAGAGCGAATGGACTTCGGCTGGCATGAGCTTATCCTGTAATCATCAGATCGAGCGCCCAACGATATCGTGCGGTCACATTTCTCGCTCGATCAACCAGGCCCCACCATCTTCTCCGGCCGCACGATGGCGTCATACTCCGCCGCAGGCACGCCAGCCTTGAGCGCCTCTTCCTTCAGCGTCGTGCCGTTCTTGTGCGCCGTCTTGGCGATCTTGGCCGCCAGATCATAGCCGAATTTCGGTGCCAGCGCCGTCACGAGCATGAGCGAGTTGTCGAGTCCGCGCTTGATGTTGTCGCGGCGCGGTTCGATGCCGACCACGCAATTGTCCGTGAAGCTGACGGCGGCATCCGCCAGCAGCCGCACGGATTGCAGGAAATTATAGGCCATCACGGGGTTGAACACGTTCAGCTCGAAATGGCCCGATGCACCTGCGAAGGTCAAAGCGGCATTGTTGCCGAAGACATGCACGCAAACCATGGTCAGCGCTTCGCATTGCGTCGGATTGACCTTGCCCGGCATGATCGACGATCCCGGTTCGTTTTCGGGCAAGGACAGTTCGCCAAGGCCGGAGCGTGGTCCCGAGCCCAGGAAGCGGATGTCGTTGGCAATCTTGAACAGCGAGGCCGCCACCGTGTTGATCGCGCCGTGGCTCATCAGCATGGCGTCATGGGCGGCCAGCGCCTCGAACTTGTTGGGCGCGGTGGTAAAGGGCAGCTTGGTGATCCTGGCGATGCGCTTTGCCACCTCCTCCGCGAAGCCGATGGGAGCGTTCAATCCCGTGCCGACAGCGGTGCCGCCCTGTGCCAGCTGCATCAGCATCGGCAAGGTCTGCTCGATTCGCTTGATGCCATTCTCCACCTGCATCGCGTAACCGGAGAATTCCTGGCCCAGAGTCACGGGCGTTGCATCCTGCGTGTGCGTGCGTCCGATCTTGATGATCTTGCCCCAGCTCCTGGCCTTTTTGTCGAGCGCCTTGTGCAGGTGTTTCAGCGCTGGCAGCAGATCATGCGCGATCTGCTCGGCGCAGGCGATGTGCATGGCGGTGGGATAGGTGTCGTTCGACGACTGGCTCATGTTGACATGATCGTTGGGATGCACCGGCTTCTTGGAACCCATCACGCCGCCCAGCATCTCGATGGCGCGGTTGGAGATCACCTCGTTGGCATTCATGTTCGATTGGGTGCCGGACCCCGTCTGCCAGACCACGAGGGGGAAATGGTCGTTCAGCTTGCCATCGATCACCTCCTGCGCGGCGGTGACAATGGTTTCGGCGAGTTTCGCGTCCAGCCGCTTCAACTTCACATTGGTTTCAGCCGCCGCACGCTTGACGATGCCGAGAGCACGCACCACAGGTGCCGGCTGCTTCTCCCAACCGATCTTGAAATTCTGGATCGAACGTTGCGACTGCGCACCCCAATACACATTGGACGCCACCTCGACAGGCCCGAAGGTATCGGTTTCGATCCGTGTGTTTGCCTTGGCCATGCTGCTGCCCCGTTTGGACTGGAATTGAGTAGCAGCCGTTTAGCACCCGGTGCGGCTGCGGCAAGAGGGTCGTTGGTCTGCGTTTGTCCCGGTGCTACGCTGCTAGAGTTAGATGAGGCATCCATGACGCTCGCACTTGGCGCAGGTTTGGCAGAACTTACCCGCCGTCCATACCGCCCGCCAGCACCTATCCCTCATACCGAGCGCCTCGGTGCCATTGCCCTGTTGCGCCAGCTCCGCAGCAACCCGGCCGCCGCCTGGGGTGTCTGGCATTTCGAGGAGCCCTTCGTTCAGGCGAAAACTGTTCTGGGCGAAACCGTTGTCATCAACGATCCCGCCATGATCCGCCATGTGATGGTCGACAACGTTGCGAATTATCCCAAGGATGATCTTCAGCGCCGTGTGCTGAAACCCGGTCTGGGCGAAGGCCTTCTGACAGCAGAGGGTGAAAACTGGAAGCGCGTGCGTCGCACGCTCGCTCCCCTGTTTACCCCGCGCATGGTGGATAGTTTTGCGAGCACAATGCTGGAGCGCGCGCAAAAGGCGGCGGCGCGCATGGCCTCTGCTGGTCCGGGCGAAACCATCGATGTTTCAGCAGAAATGACCCGCGTCACCTTCGATATCCTGGCGGGAACTCTGTTTTCTGATGGCGTAGTCAGCGATGCTGACCGTTTTGCACAGGCCGTCACGGGGTACTTCGACACTGTAGGGCGGCTGGACCCGCTGGATGCATTGGGAGCACCCGACTGGGTTCCGCGTCTTTCGTGGTTCACCGGCCGCAAGTCCATCTCCTTCTTCGAGGAAGAGGTGAAGCGCATCATCACGCGCCGCAAGGGCGAGATCAGCACCGGCAATGCGCCCGCTGATCTGCTGACCGCGCTCATCAACGCTGCCGATCCTGAAACAGGCATCGGCCTCACCGATGAGGAGGTGGCGGCCAACATCATCACTTTCATCACGGCAGGACACGAGACCACGGCCAATGCGCTGGGCTGGGCCTTGTTCCTGTTGGCAAAACACCCGGATGCGCGCGAGCGGGCCGCGCAAGAAGCGCGAACGGCGGACACGCACCCGCTGGCGGAATGGCCGGATCGGCTGCCCTTCATCCGCGCCGTGGTGGAGGAGGCCATGCGCCTCTACCCGCCCGCAGCGACGCTGACCCGCAAGGCGGCAGAGGCGGACAGGGCAGGGGTATTGATCATTCCCAAAGGTGCATTGGTCGTGATCTCGCCATATGTCGTGCATCGCCACAAGACGCTGTGGGAAGAGCCCGATCACTTCCGCCCCGAGCGCTTCATGCCTGGCGAGAGGGAGAAACACGACCGCTTCCAGTATCTTCCGTTCGGGGCAGGGCCACGCATCTGCATCGGTCTGCGTTTCGCCATGCTGGAGGCGGTGATCATCCTGACATCGGTGTTGCGGAGCGTGCGGCTCGATTGGCCGCAGCGGCAAGTCGTCAATCCGGTTCAGCGCGTGACGCTCAGGCCCGAGCCGGGATTGAAGATGGTGCGGGCCTAGAAGAACGCGGGTTTGCCCTACTTCTTCTTCCTGAACGCATCGAGGCTCACCACCGCTGCCGTTGGCTGAGCCTCATCGGCCTTGTCGTCGACGGCCGCCAGTTTCTTGCCACGGCCCTTGGTGGTAATCGTTGCGCCGTCCTTTTTCGCCTTACCCTTGTCCTGCGAGGACGAGAGGATGCCACCATCCGCCTTGGGCAGCAGCATGGGGGCAACTGTGCTTGGCACCACGAGCGTGGGTTTCGCGCCCTTCGTGTCGTCATTCTCGGCAACGGTTTCTGGTTGCTGCACCTCGAACTTCAGGCCGAACTGCACACTGGGGTCGAAAAATCCCACGATGGCATCGAACGGCACCAGCAGCCGCTCCGGCACACCGCCGAAGGAGAGGCCAACCTCGAACGTGTGCTCCGTGATGCCGAGATCCCAGAACTGGTGTTGCAACACGATGGTCATTTCATCTGGATATTGCTCACGCAGCCGGTTGGAGATGCGCACGCCGGGCGCCCCCGTCTTGAACGAGACATAGAAATGATGCTCGCCAGGCAAGCCATTTTTGCCGGCATCGGACAGGACATTGCGCACGACGCTGCGCAGCGCGTCCTGGACCAGTAAATCATAGCGGATGTGATCAGTCGTCATCCCTGGAAGTCTAGCCGATTCCGTTGCGAAGGCGAGGGGCAATCGGCAGTCGACAGTCGGCAATCGAGGAAAAAAGAGGAGAGCCCGCAGGAAACATCTGCCGTCTGCCGACGGCCCACTCTCGACTCCTCAAAAAGGAAGTGCAGGCTTCTGTTGCCAGGTGCCTGCGAACCCCGCCTCTGACGGCTAAGCCAGAGGACTTGATTTCGGTATTTCTAACCGCTTACGCGGCCAGAGCAACCGGAGCATAGTTGTCATTTGCAACTACAAAGTGACCCGATAACGGCGGTATCATGCCGAGCAAAAGAAGACCCTTTACGCCCTCGTCGATCCTGTTTCGCCCCCGCCAAAGAGGAACCCGATCCACAAGGGAAGGATCGTGATCCGCTTGGGTGGAGGCGCCGGGTACTGCCCCCGGGTCCGAAAGGTTTATTACGATGACCATTTATCGCCATAGCCGTCCGAAGGCGGCATAATGGATATAGGCGCTCCTGGAGAAATTTGGAAGGGTCTTGGTATCACGCCGCTGCGTTTGATCGCGCCGCTGAATCTGCATCCCTGCCGCGCAGGCCAGCTGCAATGTTGCGATTGATGTCGATCAGCACACTCAACTGCTCTGGCTTGGGGTCGATCGTCAGCTTGATTGTCCGGTTGAACACGAACATGCCCAGATTGAGGATGTTGGATCGGACTTCGCTTGGCAAAGGGCAATCCTCCGCCGACATGGCGCTGACGAAGATGGTCCAGATTTTCCGGTTGGCGAGAAGAGCATCTTCCAGCTCCCCGTTGCGCAAATCCCAGTTGTCACGGATGCCTTGGAGTCTTGCGGCGGACTTCAGCAGCACGTGTGCTTCAAGATCACGCCCCTGCAGCGTCTGCTGCGCCGTCTTGGCGTAGGCCTGTGCCGGATTGTTCATCTGCCGTCCCGTTGCCCGTCATTGCCCCCATGAGTTTCTGCTCATAGGCCACCAGCTCTTTCGCTGACTTGAGAGCTTTATAGAAGTCACCGCTTAAGATGCGGTTATTGATCTCGGCGATGATCGGTGTCGAACTGGGAGCGGCTTGCACGAAGTCCCGCACGAACTGGAAGTAGAGTTCGTGGTGCTTGTCGATGGCCCCTTCGACGTACATGAGCTGAACGGCGAAATAGATGCACTTCGCGGGGCTGTTGGCCGTATTGGTATTGAGGATGTCCTTCTCGCGCAGGATCGGGGCCTGCCCCTCGATGAAGAAACGCGCACGCTGTTCACCGTTGCGGATCGAGACCTTGCCGATGATGATCTTCTCGCCTGGCTTGAGTTCAACCTTGAGCGCCATGGTTCAGGTGCTCCTCAGTTGAACAGGCGCAGCACAGCCTGATCCGCCTGATTGGCGAGGCTGAGGGCCTGGGTAGAAAGCTGCTGGCGTGTCTGAAGAGCTAGCAGCTTTGCGCCTTCTTCGTTCTGGTCGGCCAAAACCAGACCATCCGCGCCGACATTGAGTGTCAATACGGAATCCTTGGTGAACTGCTGCCGGTTCTGCAGCACTGTCAGGTTGATGCCGAAATTCGACGCCGCACCCCGGATCGACGAAATATAGCTCTGGATGTAGGCAAGATCGCGCTGGATCGTCGCGTCGCCCAATGCGCCCGAATCATAGTCGGTCGCGCCAGCCCGCGCCGGAAAACCGGTTGGTGCCAATGTGTCTGGCGCGACAGGGGTGACGACCTGTGCGGCCGTGGACCCCGCAGCAATGGCCGGTGTGCCAGCCAGAGTCGCACGCAGGTTGACCGCCTTGACATCAAGCTGTGTCGTCAGTGTTTCATTGAAGGAGACCCTCAGATCGTAGCGGCTGTCATAAGTTCCCGCGATGCCGCCATTGAGCAGGTTGCGACCGTTGAAGCTCGCATCCGCGACCAGCTGGTTCATCTGGTTCTTAATCTCCTCGAAGGAGAGGCGGGCCTGGGTGCGGATCGTGTTATCTGTGGTGGAGGCCGCATTCTTGAGGATGCCGCTGGCGGATTCGGCCAGCTTTTGCAGGCCTTCGATGGCTTTGCCCGTGACTTTCAAGGTCTCGACCGCAATTCCCATCTGATCCAGCAGATTGGTGAGATCCTTGCCGCGCTGGCGCAGGCCATCGGCCTGAAAGTAGTTCAGCGGATTGTCGAGCGCGGAATTGACGCGCTTGCCCGTTGAAAGGCGCTCCTGGCTGATCTCGAGATTGGCCGAATGCGTTTGCAGGGAGAGCAGATTGGTTCTGATCCCGCGTGAGAGAACAATATCACCAGGCATGTGTCCGCCCTCGTTTTACCCGCTTCTGGGCTCCGGTCGGAATTCTCCCGCCGGATCAGTTAATGACCATGAAGAAACATGGTTAACAGTTCCTTACGCGGTGGTATTCCTCGCTCATGGATCAGACAGTCACCTTCCGCGGTGCCCACCATGCGGATATTCCCGTGCTGCTCGACATGATGATGATGTCGAGCTGGGGCGGCATCCGCAAGGCGTGGGAGCGCGTTCGTTCCCCCAACGAAACCTGGCGTGATCGGGGCCTGACGGAACTTGGCGATGTGCAGTGCGAGATCGGTTATTCGCGCTTTGTCGTGGCCGAACTGGAAGGGCGTATTGGCGGAATGGTGTTGCTCAACAGCCTGGGGGATACCAGCAGCCTTGATCCCGCACGCGAGCCGCCAGAACAGGCGGGTGCGCTCGCTCTGATCAAGGAGGCGCGACAGTCCATTTTCGTGCGGGAACTTGCGGTGGCGGATTGGCTGCGAGGGCAGGGCATTGCCCGCAGCTTTCTCGACCTGTCCGAGCGCATTGCGCTCTCCAATGGTTTCGGGCGGGTCACGCTGATCGTCAACGACGCCAATGCCCCGGCGCATCGGCTGTATGACAGCGTGGGCTTCAAGACAGTTGCCGCACGCCCCAGCATCGGCCATCCCGCCTTTGACGATGGCTCCATGCTGCTCCTCATGGCGAAAAGCTCCGGATGCCTGATGCCATAAAAAGAGGCGGCTGTTGCCAGCCGCCTCAGGGTGCCTGAATTCGCTGTTCCCGGCCGCCCTACGGCAGGAACGGAAAACAAGGGTTCTTGAACAATCGGAAATCTTGGGAGTTGGAAAGAGCTGCCCGCGCCGTATGCGATACAAGGTTCGGCGCGGGGAGAAGGTCGGGCGGCGACATGTTTGGTCAGGACCGCCGCCCGCGACCCGGCTTTCGCCGGGGCGTGTTCGGGATCAGAACAGACGCAGGATGCCCTGGTCCGACTGGTTGGCGAGGCTGAGGGCCTGCACGGACAGCTGCTGGCGCGTCTGGAGGGCGGCAAGCTTGGCGCCTTCCTCGTTGACATCGGCGATGGTGAGCGAGTCGGATGTCTGCGCCAGGGTGCGCTGCTGGAAATTGGAATAGTCCATGCGGACTTGCAGCACCGAAAGATTGACCGAGAACTGCGAGGCATTGGCCTGAAGGCGGTTCAAGGCGGTCTGTGACTGGGTGATCAAGGCATCCAGACGACCGTTACCCGTCACGTCGTTGGTCCATGCACCGGCGGTATAAACCGTGTTGTCGGGCGTTGGAGCCGCGTTGACCGTGGTGACGAATCCCTGTGCCACGGTTCCGAAGGCGAGCTGTGCGCTGTTGTGGGTCAACGATACGCCAGCGACGGTCAGCCTGGTCAGGTTCGCTCCAATTTCAGCGTTCCAGTCGATCTGCAACGTATCAGGTGTCTCAGCGAGCAGGTTTTTGCCATTGAAACCGGAATCGCGGCTCAGTTCGGTGATCTGGTTGAAAATCGTGGCGATCTGACCGCCAAGGGTGTCGCGGACGCCGCCGGCCGTGTCATCAGCACTCTGACGGGCCTGCTTGGCGAGCGCCTGCACCGATTCAACGAGCTTGCCGATGCTTTCGATCGCCTTGATGGTTTTCTGCAAGGTGCTTTGAGCGATGTTCTGGCCGTCGAGCAGATTGGACAAGTCCATCTTGTTCTTGTCGAAGCCGCGGGCCAGGAAGTAGTTCAATGGTCCATCGAGGACGTCGTTGATTTTTTTGCCGGTGGCGAGACGCTTGTTGGCGATCGCCTGTTGGCTGGTGATATCGGACATCGAGTACAACGCGGTGCGCATACCGACGGAAAGGGCGACTGAAGCTGACATTTTTTGTTGAACCTTCTGGCTCTGTTGCATTCTTGCCCCCGTCCGTTCTGGCCGGGGTATCGCAGGCTTTCTGCCCGTCGATGAGCTGACAATGCCGTGTTAAGGTTGCTCGACCGTTAACGGGCGTCACAAACCGGTAAGGTTAATTGGCAACCCTCTGTTATGGTTAATCAATCGATAACCATGCTGTCGGATACGACGAAGCCCGGCACCAGGGCCGGGCTTCGTCGTGTGGGATGCAATGCAGGCGCCAGGGGCGATATTCAGTCGTCGCGGTAAATCTTCTCGCGGCGCTCGTGTCTCTCCTGTGCCTCAATCGTCAAGGTTGCAATAGGGCGTGCATCAAGGCGGCGCAGCGAGATCGGTTCGCCGGTTTCCTCGCAATAGCCGTAGGAGCCGTCATTGATGCGGGAGAGAGCGGAATCGATCTTCGATATCAGCTTGCGCTGCCGGTCGCGGGCACGCAGTTCGATCGAACGGTCGGTTTCGGACGATGCGCGATCCGCGAGATCAGGATGGTTGTCGTTCTCGCTTTGCAGCGTCAGGATGGTCTCGGAAGCCTCGCGGAGAATTTCGTCCTTCCAGGCCACCAGCTTGCGGCGGAAATAGTCCCGCTGGCGCTCGTTCATGAACGGCTCGTCTTCGGTCGGGCGGTAGCCTTCACCTAAAATAATCTTTCCCCCACCCTTCATCTCGATTCTCCTCCGATTCCGCGCCGTCCCGGAAAGCGCCTATACTCTGAATGTTACAGCCCCTCAACGGTCCATGTTAAATTCAAACATGTTGAATGCTTGGAACTCTCGGAGTCTATCCAGCAATTCAGGTGCCCAGTTTGTCAACGCCCCTAGCCCGACATTGGCGGTCGCCCCGTCCCGCAAGCCTTTGCGGCCATCAAGGCCGTCGCAGTGCGTTTGCAACGCGGGCTTCTATCTGCATTGCCATGGCAGAGGAATAATGGTTCGAGTCGTAGAACATCTCCCGCGCACGATTGTCCGGGCTGTCGATCCACAGGTCGATCAACTGCGTGCCTGGACGTTCCGCCACGACACGGGCGATTGCGGCCTTGCAAGCCGCCAGAGTCTGGTCGTCGGAAGCGGGATGGGCTTTCCTGGCGGCCGCATAGACAGGCGGATGGACGAGGATCAGTCGGGTCTGGGAAGGAAGGCTGCGCAGCACCTGGCGAAGGCTGTCCGTTGCGGCCGCTTGTCCACGGTAGGCCGGCGGAATTGGCAAGGCGTGCAATTCACTCGTGCCAGTCGGCTGGTATTTGCCTGCACCCTCATAATCCCAGTAGCCATCCGCACGGCCTGGCTTTTCCTTGCCCAGCAGCAGGCGGATGCGCCGGGGAACGAATTCCAGGCTGTCCATGCGGACAAGCGATGAGGCATAGACCAGCGGATTGCGATCATAGAGCCAGAAGGGGAATGGATGCAGGGTGCGCACGCTGCGGGAGGCATCGCACCAGGAATTCTCCAGCCCCAGGACCACGGCCTTGATGGCATTGCCGCGTTGGTAAACCAGGTGATCGAGCAATGCGACGTGTTCCTTCGGCCCCGTGCCGGGAACCGACAGTTGCACGAAGGATCGCCCGGTCTGGGCATTGAGACGGTCCGGGCTGATCTGCTGAATCGTCGAGTTGCCGATGATTGCGGCATCGAAGGCAGGATTGCGCAGACGACTCACGTGCGAGACGCGCGGGCCAGTCGTTGGTATCCCTGCTTTCACGAACGGTGTGAGCCGTCCGGTATCGTAGGGGTCAAGCAACACCAGCAGCGCCGTCAGCGCCAGGCCCGCGCCCAGCGCCACAGCCAGGAACGCCTTGAGAAAGCCGTCCGCGCTTCCTCTGTCAGAACTGGAAATAGATGAATTCATAATTGGCATCGTCGCCGATCTTGAGCAGCACAAACACGAACACCGCAGCGAACGCCACTGCTATCCAGCGCGTCAACGGCACTTTCTCGACCAGGGACCAGCTCGTCGGGCCGATCATCGCAAAGCCCGCTGCAACCACCAGTGCGCGCCATTTGAAGCCCGTTCCCAGCGGTGCCAGCCCGATCATGGCCTTGTAGAGCGTGAGGGCGGCCGTGAAATTGGTGGCGCGAAACAGCACCCAGGTCAGCACCACGAACAGGAAGGTCAGTAACCAGCCGAGGATCGGCGGGAAGGGCAGGCCGCCCCTGCGCCACATCACGCCCGCGCACAAGCCTACGCCGTGGGCGATGCCCCAGGCCACGAATGTCCAGCCCGCACCGTGCCAAAGGCCGCCCAAAGCCATCGTCATGAACAGTGCGAACAGTTGCAGGTTGAACCCATTCCTGCTGCCACCAAGCTTGATATAGAGATAGTCGCGGAGGAAGCGCGAGAGCGTCATGTGCCAGCGCCGCCAGAAGTCCTGCAGGGATCTGGCGCGGTAGGGGCTGTTGAAGTTCTGCGGCAGCAAGACGCCGAACAACAGCGCGATGCCCAGCGCCATGTCGGTGTAGCCCGAGAAATCGAAATAGATCTGGAAGGTGAAGCCAAGCACCGCCTGCCACGCCTCCAGCACAGTCACCACCTGTCCATCGGCGGCAGCCTTGAAGATTGGGTTCACGTATTCCGACAGTGGATCGCCAATCAATACCTTCTTGGCGAGACCAAGCGTGAGCAACATGACGCCGCGCGCTGCCCGCTCTTCCCATCCCTCGCGGTAGGGGCGTTCATCCAGCTGATGCATCAGCTCTGACCAGCGCACCAGCGGTCCCGCCAGAACCTGCGGAAAGAACCCGATATACAGCGCATAGCGGTTGAGATTGAAGACGGGCGCGACACCCGCGCGCAGATCGGTCAGATACATCACGTGATGAAAGGTAAAGAACGAGATGCCAAGCGGAAGCGCGATCTCCGGACGAACAAGACCCGCGCCCGAGACCCCATTCACGACATCGACGAGGAAGCCGGTGTATTTGAAGACACCAAGCACCAGAAGATTAAGGGCGATCGCGCTGATGATGATCCAGCCCTGATCGACGCCCGCCGCCCGCTTCCTGGCAAAGCCTTGCGCGACCAGCCAATTGATCAGGATCGACAGGCCAAGCAGCGGAATGAAGCGCCAGTCCCAGTAGCCATAAAAGGCGAAGGAAAGGACAGTCAGCAGCAGCAGCCGGTGTTGCGGCTGATAGCGCTCGACCGCCACATGGGCCGCCAAAGCCAGCGGCAGGAAAATCAGCAGGAATGCAAAGGAGTTGAAGAGCATCGAGAGACTGACCGAGACGCGTGGTGAAGACCAGCGGCGCAATGCCACTTGCCTTTCAGCGCTTACCCGATCACTCCCGTCCGCGCTACCCCGCTCTAGCGTCCAAGTTTGGCAAGTTCCACGGCGGCCCTGAGTTCGATATGCGCCAGAATATCCCCCAGTGCGGGATCGTCCACGCTGTCGGACTGGCTACGCAACTGATTCATCAGATTGTCCAATTGTGTCGGCTGGATACGCCCCGAGAGAATTGAAATCTTGAGCTGATCAAGCGTGTCCAGCAAGCCTCGCCCGCGCCGCATCGCTTTCTTGCGTCGCTCAAGGGAGTCTCCTGCAGCCTGCAAGGCGATCAAGCCATCGAGCGCGCCCGCAGGTGCTGCGGCTTGTGCCGAGGAGGCCCGGCCCGGACCATCTGCACCGCCAAGGCTGAAGCGCGCGGAGGTGCTTGCGCTGCGCTGGGCTCCGGTGCTGTTGCCGACTGTCGAGAGTGGGTTGCGGTCTGTGACGCGCATGGTTTGTTTCGCGTCCCCTGATTGGTTGCGGCAAAAGTCGCCCGATAGGGTTAAGCCTTCGTAAACAGCCCGGTCATTTTTGCCGGGTTGGAGCAGAGCATCTCTCGTCTGGGAACCGGCGTGAGAGAATAAACTACATGATATCAATCAATTGTACTCTCTGAGTGAATTGGCACGGCCTTCGCTACACGTGAGTAAACAAGGTGGAGTCTCATCGCGTGCTAGCCCTGCCCCAAGTCTTCCGGTCCATCGCCATCGTGATTCTGGTTCTGTTGAGCTGGGCTTATGTCCAGCCTGCAAAAGCCCTGTCACGCATCAAGGATCTCGCCGCCGTTGAGGGTGTGCGCGAGAACCAATTGGTTGGATACGGCCTGGTGGTGGGCCTCAATGGCACCGGTGATACGCTCAACAATTCCCCCTTCACCCGCCAGTCCGCTCAAGCCATGCTGGAGCGGCTCGGCCTCAACACGCGCGGGGCCAATATGCGCACCGCGAACATGGCCGCCGTCATCGTGACGGCCAACCTGGCACCATTCTCGACCCAGGGCACGCGCCTTGATGTGACGGTATCGTCACTCGGCGATGCGAAATCGCTGCAGGGTGGCACATTGCTGGTCACGCCGCTGCTTGGCGCGGATGGCGAGGTTTATGCTGTGGCGCAAGGCTCCGTGGCCATCGCGGGGTTTTCGGCGCAGGGTGAGGCAACATCGATCACCCGCGGCGTCCCCACGGTTGGCCGCATTTCCAACGGTGCGCTGATCGAGCGCGAGATCGAGTTTCAACTGAACCGCCAGCGCGCGTTGCGACTGGCCCTGCGCAACCCCGATCTGACGACAGCGCGGCGTATGGCGGCTGCGATCAACGATTTCATCGGTGATGCAACGGCAGAGCCGACCGATCCGTCCACGGTCACCGTGCAGATCCCGAAGAACTACAAGGGCAATATGATCCAGTTGCTCACCGAAATAGAGCAACTGCGCATCGAGCCCGACCAGCGCGCCCGTATTGTCATCGACGAGCGCTCCGGCGTGATCGTCATGGGACGCGATGTCCGGGTCTCCAATGTGGCCATTGCCCAGGGTAATTTGACAGTCACGATATCCGAACAGCCCCAAGTGTCCCAGCCTGCGCCCTTCTCAGGCGGACAAACGACCGTCGTTCCACGCACCGGCGTCAAGGTCGACACGGGTGATGGCGCACGTCTCGCCATCATCAAGGAAGGCGTCACCTTGCGCGAGGTCGTGGATGGCCTCAACGCGCTGGGTATCGGCCCACGGGATCTGATCTCGATCCTCCAGGCGATCAAGGCGTCAGGTGCCTTGCAGGCCGACATTGAGGTGATGTGATGAGCGTTGCCAACACCATTCCCGCAAAACAGGCTTTCGAGGCCTATCAGGCCGCAGCACAAGCCAAGCCCGGAAGCCGTGCCGCCAAGGCGCGAAGTGCTGCCCAGGGCTTCGAAGCCACATACTTTCAGAACATGCTGGAAAGCATGGTCTCGGGACTTGGTCCGGACGGTCCTCTCGGGTCAGGCCAGAGCGGAGGCGGTGCCTGGCGCGGGTTCCTGATGGACGAAATGTCGAAGAGCATCACCAAGACCAGTTCTCTGGGGATCGCACCTCAGGTCTATCGTGAAATGATGCGCATCCAGGAGGGCAACCGGGCATGAGCTTCATCCAGACCCCTGACACGCGCCCGCGCGTTGCCAATGCTGACGAGGCACAACGCTTGGTGAACGCGGCACTGGACGCCCTTGACCTCCTCGAACCCGTCATAGCGGAAGAAACCGCACTGATGCGCGATGGCAAATTGCAACCGGCGCTTGCACTGTTCTCTGGCAAGAGCCAGGCCGCACAGCGCTATCAGCGCGCACTTGAAGACCTGAAGGCCAACGCTATCGCACTTGGGCGCTTTGCCCCACCAGCCCTGGCGTTGCTGAAGAAGCGGCATGAATCCTTCTCTGACCTGATGAGCCTCAATATGGCCGTTCTGGGAACTGCCAAGACCGTGTCCGAGAGCATCATACGGGAACTTGCGACGGATGTCGGGCAGGCGCGGTCGCCCCAGGGCTATGGTGCCCGTGGGCAGCCCACGAGCGGATACAAGACGCCCGTGGCGCCACTGGCCGTCTCCAAGGCACTGTGAAAAAATGCGTGTTGCATAAAATTTGAACGAATTTCCTCACGGCATCGCAAAGCAATCCGTGTTTCCTGTCTAATTGCGGTCAGAAGGATCGCAGTTTCAGGAGTCGAACCATGGATACCGGATTGAATGTCCGGTCGGTTCAGGCAACCTCTTTCGCTCCGGTCCGGGCCGAGCCCGCACCCCAGCGTCAGGCGGTGCGCACCGACCTGCCGGAGTCACAGGCCGTCGAAGCGGTTGCGGAGGCGCAGCCCGTCAAGGCCGACCAGGATGAGCAGAAGCAGCGTCTGCTGGCCGAGCTGAACCGCGCCATTGATAGCAGGTCATCCACTCCCGTCAGGCGGGTTGAGCGCGATGAGGCCTCTCAGGAACTGGTGTTTCAGACACTCAGTGCCGAAACCGGCATGGTCGTAACCCAGTTTCCGGATGATCTGATCTTGCGTCAGCGCGCCTACCAGGTGCAGCAGCGTCGGGCGGAACTGGAGCAGAGCGCGGGTCTGAGGCTGGGTGCAGAAGCTTAGCCAGTTTCAAACATCAACCATCTGGTTCGTGCGGCCGGACTCGCCAAAAACCTTGATGTAGCGTTCGACCGCGTCTCGCGGTCCTGTCGCCTTGGCGAGATTGTCGGAAAGCTTGACGGCCGGACGCCCGTTGACCGCAGTGATCTTGCAGACCAGGCTGATGGGATCGAGCAATGGCTCCACATGGGTCGCGCAGCCTCTGAAATCATTGGTGAGGTTTGTGCCCCAGCCATAACCCAGGCGAATGCGGCCGGAGAAACGCGCATGGGCCTCCTCGATGCTGTCGATGTCCAGTCCATCCGAGAAAATGACGATCTTGCTGCGCGGATCCCGCCCCTTGGTGTTGTACCAGTCGATGATCTCTTCGCCCGCCTCGATGATGGGCTTGGAATCTGGCCGAAACCCGGTCCAGTCCGCCACCCAGTCTGGTGCCTGTGCCAGGAATGCAGCGGTGCCGAAGGTATCGGGCAGGCAAATCAGCAGGTTGCCGTCATAGAAGCCCTTCCACATCTCGAGCACCTTGTAGGGTGACTGGCGCAACTCGGCATCGCTGTCGGACAAGGCCGCATAGACCATGGGCAATTCGTGCGCGTTGGTGCCGATGGATTCGAGATCGTTCTCCATTGCGAGGAAGACGTTTGATGTTCCGGTGAAGGCTGCTCCCAGTCCTTCCTTCATCGCCTCGATGCACCATTTCTGCCAGAGAAACGAGTGTCGGCGCCGGGTGCCGAAATCGGAGATGCGCAGGTTTTCCAGTCGCTTCAGCCGCTCGATCTTGGACCACAGCTTGGCCTTGGCGCGCGCATACATCACGTCAAGTTCAAAGCGGGCCATATCCTTCAACAGCGCCCGCGACTTGAGCTCGTTGATGATGGAGAGCGCGGGAATTTCCCACAGCGTCGTCTGTTGCCACGGTCCTTCGAAGCGCAGTTCGTAATCTCCGTTCACGGTCGTCAGTTCGTATTCGGGCAGCTGGAAATTTTCGAGCCATGCCAGGAATTCCGGTCGGAAAATCTGCTTTTTGCCGTAGAATGTATTGCCCGCCAGCCAGATGAGTTCCTTCTTGGCGATGCGCAGTGTGCGCGCATAGTCCAACTGTTCGCGCAGTTCGCTCTCGTCGATGATGTCCTTGAGCCGTATGGATTTCGTCCGATTGATCACCGTGAAGGTTGTGCGCACATCGGCGTGACGCGCATGAATCGCCTGCAACATCAATAGCTTGTAGAAATCCGTATCAAGCAGGGAGCGGACGATCGGGTCCAGCTTCCAAGCATGGTCATAGACGCGTTTGGCGATATCGATATGCATGATGCAACTGTCACGAGGGCGGGGCTTTTGGCCTGAGACACCCCAAACCTGGTCACGATTTAAAGGTGGAATGGGGGAAAGGGCAACCGTGATCGCTGGACAAACCGCAGGATCGCTCTGTAAATGCGTTGTATATGCACAGCCAGGAGCGGGTTTTATGGTAAAAGCCTATGCCCTCATATGAAATATGTTCATTATCGCCAGTGCTGGTGCGGAGGGCGAGGTCGACGCGCCCAGCAGCGCAATCAAGAAGCTGGCTGGATCATTTTGGCCCGATATCCTGCGCACCTCACGCAGCCATCCGAATAAACTGGTCCGCACATGCTTGAAGCCATCCTCCTGATCTTTGGCTGCCAACTCGCGGGTGAGGCTGTGGCCCGTGCTCTCGCCCTGCCCATACCGGGGCCGGTGATCGGTATGGTCCTTCTGTTCGCGGGCCTGCAGTTGCGCCTGATGTGGCGGCCTGATGCTGTGGCAGCAACTGACATACCAATTGGCATCGTTGCGGCCTTTTTGCTCGGCCACCTCTCCTTGCTGTTCGTGCCCGCAGGTGTGGGAATCGTCAGCCATGTCTCCACGCTCTTGGCCCACGGCGTCGGCCTTGTCGTGGCGCTGGTGGTCTCGACGCTGCTGTCGCTCGTGGTCACGGCGCTTGTGTTCGCCAAGCTGTCCAGCCTCCTGGATCGTGGGCACGAGTCATGACCTGGAAACAGCCATGACCTGGAACCTGCCATGATCTGGAGACAGCCATGATCTGGAACCTGCCATGACGCGGATCGAGACACTTTGGGTCTATCTCTCCGCGCAACCGCTGCTGTGGCTGACTGCGACGATGGCGGCCTATGCTGTAGCGGACCGGTTGTCCCGGCTCTCCGGACGCAATCCCCTTGTGAATTCGGTGTTGCTCGCGGTGATTGTGCTGGCGCTGATCCTGTTTCTGACTGGCACCGACTATCGGACCTATTTCGAAGGCGCGCAGTTCGTGCATTTCCTGCTGGGACCGGCAACCGTAGCACTGGCCGTGCCGCTGCATCAGCACTGGGCGCTGGTGAAGCGATCCTTTTTGCCCATCCTCGGCGCACTTGTGGCGGGATCACTGACCGCCGTCATTTCCGCTGTCGGCATCGGCATCCTGTTCGGGATGCCGCCTGAGGTGCTGGCTTCGCTGGCTCCCAAATCGGTCACCGCCGCAATCGCCATGGCTGTGGCCCGCGAGATTGGAGGCGAGCCTTCTCTGACAGCCACGCTGGTGATCACGACCGGCATACTGGGCGCGGTGATGGTCACGCCTGTTATGAACGCGCTTGGCCTGAGGGATTACCGGGCGCGTGGCTTCGCAGCGGGCGTGGCGTCACACGGCATCGGCACGGCGCGCGCCTTCCAGGTCGATCCCGTCGCGGGTGCCTTCGCTGGCATCGCGCTGGGCCTCAACGGATTGCTGACAGCATTGTTGGTGCCGACACTGGTCAAATGGCTGTGGTGAACGCGCAAAACCCCGGCGGGGTGCGCCGGGGTTTGACGGGATGATCAGCCGGGGGCGGCCGCCATCTCTGAGGGCTTGGCGCAAACAACGGGGGAGCAGTGCGCAAAGCCTTCGGGGAGCGGATCAGAATGGCAGGAGAATATCCATCACCTGCTGACCATAGCGGGGCTGCTGCACATCGGTGATATGGCCACGTCCGCCATAGGCGATACGGGCCTGGGCGATCTTCTGCGACGATATGGTGTTGTCCGCCTCGATATCCTCGGGACGCACGATGCCGGCCACCACCAACTCGCGCACCTCGAAATTGACGCGCACTTCCTGCTTGCCTTCGATCACCAGGTTGCCGTTGGGCAGCACCTGCGTCACCACGCCGGCGACATTGGTCGTCAGCTGCTCCTGGCGCTTGACCGAGCCTGAACCTGTGGTGGTCGAATCCGTGCTCAAGGTGAGCAGGGCATCGGCGTTCGTACCGCCAGTCTGCTTGTTCTCAGGCAACACTTTTCCCAACAAAGCTCCCACCGCGCCGGTGATCGATCCGCCAACCTGGCCGCCTGCCGTGCCGCCCTCGCCAGCCTTGCGGCTGCGGGTGGTGGTGTTGTCGATGTTGGCGCGGTCGGTGATCTGCACCTTGACCGTTAGAATGTCGCCGATCTGCTGCGCCCGCTGGTCCTTGAAGAACGCGCGAGAGCCGGAGCGCCACAGGGAATTGCCGTGATAGCTCGTCGGTTGTGCCGTTGGCATGGGCATCTGCACGGGTTTGTAGCCGGGCTGCGCTGTCGGGTTTTCGATGGCAGACAGCGCAGGTTGCTGGCCGACCTGGCTCAGACGGTCGAGGCTGGAGCAAGCACCGAGCGTGGCAAGCAATGGCAATCCGGCGAGTCGAAGAAGGGCGTGAGCTGTCATGGCATGGACTCTTTGGGTGCGCTGAGAATGGGTCACTGGATCACCTGCCCGTTACGGGCCGTCTTCTGCGGCATCACGGTTCCTGTCACGGCGGCACGGTTCGGTCCGGTGATGGTGGCCTCGACGGTTTTCTTGGAATTGACGTTCTGGATCTGGATGATGTCGCCCAGCGCCCCCCCCGAAAGTGCCTTGCCACGCATGGCGAGCTGCAGGCCGGGTTGCTCGAAGGTCATGGTGACGCTGGCATTCTTCTCGATAAGCTCGGGGCGCTGGATATCGACCTCGCGCAGCAGCGAGCCGCGGGGCAGGGCGCGCCGTGCGGCATTGCCCACGATCTTGGATTGGTCGAGATAGACATCGCCTCCCATGTCGGAGCGGCGGCGGCGTTCCATCACGACATCGCTGGCATTGACCACATCACCCTTCAGGATGGGGCGGGCGAGCACCGGCACCCTCATCACATCGGAAAGGTTGCCAATAACCTTGCCGGGATTGAGCTCCATGGCGCGGCTTCCCGGCACAACAAAGGTCGCTTCGAAACGGCCGCTGCCGCCGTTGTAGTTGAGATGCCGCACCAGCACGGGTTCCGTGGCGCTGCTCTCGACCGTCACTTCCATCTGACCGGAGTTCAGTTCCACTTCAGCATCGAGGCCAAGCTGCTGTTGATCGATGAGGGCGCGGGTGATGGCGCGCGTGATTTCCTCCGCCGAGACGCGCCGTCCCAGACGACGGACCGCGACCGATGACAGGCCGCTGGTCTCGATGCCGGTCAGTCCGTGCTCGCGGGCGGCATTCAAGATGCGCGCGGTTGAGATCATGCCCGAGGCACCGGGTTGCGGTGCTCCGAACAGGGCCACGTCGCTGGCGGCTCCTGCTCCGTCGATCAGGTCTCCGAGGCGGACGCTGTCGCCCTCGACCGTGATGATCGGCTTGAGGCGCAAGGTGCCTGCGGTTTGCGCATGTGCCGATACCAGTGTGAGCGCAGCCAAAGTCATGCAGGTCAAGGCCGTGAACAGCACGAATTGGCAAGCGCTGGTGTCGGACCGTGTCTTGAGAAATGTCATCATCGGCCTCCATCAACCCCGGAAGATCTGCGCGGCGGCGTTGAGCATCTGGTCAGAGGCCGTGATGACCTTGGCGTTGAGCTCGTAGGCGCGCTGTGCGGCGATCAGAGACGAAATTTCGGTCACGGCATTGACGTTCGATTCCTCCAGGTAGCCCTGCTGGATATTGCCGAAGCCTTCCGATCCCGGCGTGCCGTCGATGGCGGCACCGGAACCTGCGGTTTCGAGGTAGAGGTTGTCGCCAAGCGACTCGAGTCCAGTTTTGTTGATGAAGCGGCTGAGCGTGATCTGGCCAATCTGCTGCGGCGCGGTGTTGCCGGGCACCAGGGCGCTGACCACGCCGAGATTGTTGATCGCTACACTTGTCGCGTTGTTGGGCACGGTGATGCCGGGATCGACCAGGTTGCCCTCCGGCGTGACGAGCCGTCCCTGGCTGTCAAGATCGAGAGCGCCGTCGCGGCTGTAGGCCGTGCGTCCATCGGGAAGGGCAACCTTGAAGAAGCCTTCTCCACGGATGGCCATGTCATAGGTCTTTTCCGTGGGCGAGATGTTGCCCTGGCTCATCAGGCGCGGCGTCGACACGGTCTTGACGCCCGATCCGATGAACACGCCTGCCGGAATCTGATTGCCCTGATCGGACGTTGGTGTACCTGCGCGTCGTGTCTGCTCGTAGAGCAGATCTTGGAAATTCACGCGCTGGCGCTTGAAGCCGGTGGTGCGCATGTTGGCGACGTTGTTGGAAATGACCTGGACGTTCATTTCCTGCGCCATCATTCCGGTGGCAGCGGTGTGCAGGGCGCGCATGGTGTGCTCCTTGGGTCCGGATGACGTTACGAGTTGCCGACATCGGCGAGCCGGTTGATCGCGCCACGGCGGATCTCATCGGTTCGCTGCATCAGCGATGATACGTTCTGGTAGGCCCGTGACAGCTCCATCAGGCGGCTGACTTCCTGCACTGCCTTGACGTTCGACTTTTCGATCTCGCCGACGGCCAGACGGGCTTCCTTCGGCTCCGCCGCTTGCAGGGGCGTTGTTGTCGAGAACAGGTTCTGGCCCTGGTTGATCAGGAGCTGCGGATTTGGCACTTTGACCAGCTTCAGCTTGCCGCGCGGCCCATTGCTGGTGCTGACAGAGCCATCCTGCGCGATCTTGAGATCGGTTTCCGTTGCTGCCATTGTGACGGTGCCCTGGTCCGTCACCATGACATGACCGTCGCTGTTGACGAGTTCGCCCTTGGCGTTGATTTCCAGTGACCCGTTGCGGGTGTAGCGCTCGCTGCCAGCTCCGGCACGCACTGCGAACAAGGCATCACCCTGGATGGCAACATCGAGTGGATTCCCCGTCCGCTCCATCGTGCCCTGGCTGTAGGTCAGCGATGTTCCCTTGTCCCAGACATAGGACAAGCGCTTGTCCTGCCCCCGGAACTGCTCATGCCGTGCGTTCGGCATGAGGTATTCCTGGAACACCGTTGAGCGGCGCTTGAAACCGATTGTATCGATGTTGGCGACGTTGTTTGCCACCACATCGAGTTCACGGGCCAGCGACACCTGCCGTGACAGTCCGATCAGAAATGCGTTCTCCATGGAACGGCTCCTTCGTTGCACCCCAACGATTTCGCTGTCACCTCGAATGCTCCCCAGCTTTCGAAGTCACGCTGTCGTCATTGCAGGGGGTGTGCCAAGTCTGTAATTTTTAATAAAAATGCTATATATCAATATGATAGGCAACCAACCTGGTTCTGCCTTGCCTGCCGTAACCTGCCATTAAGGATGTTTTTGCCCGGCAAATTTTGCCGCCCGGCACGCCGATCTAAAGGCTTCGTTAACCATAACTGCCGAAGGTGAAGGCAGAGGAATGGTGAAGGTGGGTCCAGGCGGACCTGGCTTCCCGTGCCAACAAGTCTGGCGGGATCCATGGCAAAGAAGACTGCAAAAGGCGACGATGACGTCTCCGACGACGGCGAAGGCGGCGGCAAGCGCAAGCTGAAGCTCAAGCTGCCTGCCAACAAGCTGATGATTGTCGGCGCGGCTGTGTCGCTGCTGGCATTCGGCGGCGGCGGCTACTGGTTCTTCACGAAGAACAAGTCACCTGCAACCCAGACAGCGGCACAATCCGCGGATGGCAAGTCCTCGGTTATGCCTTCCCAGGGGCAGTCCGGCCCGAAGAAGCCCTCGGCTTTCCTCGACCTTCCGGAAATGACCGTCAACCTGGCGTCCGGTGCGGGCCAGCAGGATCGCCAGCAATTCCTGCGCATGAAAATCGCATTGGAAGTGGGCGAGCAGAAGGTGGTCGCGGAAATTCAACCGATGCTGCCGCGCGTCATGGATACCTTCCAGGTTTTCATGCGTGAATTGCGCCCACAGGATCTCGAAGGGTCTGCCGGCCTCTACCGGCTGAAGGAGGAGATGACGCGCAGGGTGAACGTGGCGGTCTATCCCGCTCGCGTCGATGCGATCCTCTTCAAGGAACTGATGGTGCAATAGACGCAAATGACGGGGCAGAAGGACCAGGAAGCACTCTCGGCCGCGTGGGAAGAATCCCTTCTCGCGGAACAGTCGGCTGCGCCATCGGGCGAGGCCGATGATGGTAGCTGGGCACCATCGGTTGCAGCTTCGCTTGATGTTGCTTCTGATCGTCTTCTCAACCAGGAGGAGATCGACAATCTCCTGGGCTTCTCCGTGGATGAAACGGCACTTGGCGGAGCCGGAGGCATCCGGGCCATCGTCGATTCGTCCATCGTCAGCTACGAACGCCTGCCAATGCTGGAAATCGTCTTTGATCGCCTTGTGCGGTTGCTGACGGTGTCGCTGCGCAACTTCTTTTCCGACAACGTGGAGGTGTCGCTCGACGGCATCACCTCCGTGCGTTTCGGCGATTACGTCTCATCCATTCCGCTGCCTGCGATCCTTTCGGTCTTCAAGGCCGAGGAATGGGAGAACAACGGACTGGTCTTCGTCGATTCGAACCTGATCTACCTGATTATCGACGTGCTGCTGGGTGGCAAGCGTGGCCATCACTCGGTGCGCATGGATGGCAGGCCCTACACCACGATCGAGATCAACCTTGTGCGGCGGATGCTGGATGTGGTGCTGATGGACGCGGCTGAGGCCTTTGCGCCACTGTCGCCCGTCACCTTCACCATGGACCGCATCGAGACCAACCCGCGCTTCGCCTCGATCACGCGCCCTGCAAACGCCGCAATACTCATCGAACTGCGTCTCGACATGGAAGGGCGCGGCGGTGTCATCGAAATCCTCTTGCCCTATGCGACCATCGAGCCAATCCGTGAGCTGCTCCTGCAGAGCTTCATGGGTGAAAAGCTCGGCCGCGATCCTACCTGGGAAGGGCATCTTGCCACAGAGGTGTTCGGCGCAACGCTCGATCTGGAGGCCGTGCTGCATCAGGCGCAGATGCCGCTTCGGCAGATCGTCAACATGAAGGCGGGCGACACGATCCTGTTCGACATCAAGTCGGACCCGATCATCGAAATCCGCTGCGGGGACCAGAAGCTGACAGAAGGTCGCATGGGCCGCATTGGCGAGAACATCGCGGTGCAGGTTCTCAGCCCGCTGATCGAGTCACGGACAACACTCGCGATTTTCGATCAGGGTGTCTCGGGCAAGCGAGACTGAGGAAGAGGGACTGAGAATGGGTAGCGTGATTGGTGTGGTGATCGAGTTCGCGGTGGTGGTGCTGCTGGGGTTCACGGTGGCCTATTGCATCATCCTTGACAGGCGCTTGCAGCGTCTGAGGGCGGATGAGAAATCCATGCGGCAGACCGTCGTTGACCTGGGTCTGGCGACCGAGCGTGCGGAACGGGCCATCGACGGATTGCGCCAGGCCCATTCCGACTGCGACCGCACCCTTGGTGAACGTTTACGGTTAGCGCAAAGTGCCAGCGCCGATCTGGGTGAGAGCATCAAATCGGGTGACGAGGTTCTGGGCCGCATCAGCCGGATCGTCAGCACGGCCAAGCGGGCTGTCTCGGAAGCTGAGAGCCGAATGCATGTCGATAGCCCGAGTAACGTTTCGGAAACCGCAGCAGCAGCCGAGGCTTTCGCAATGCGGGCGCGTCGGAGGATACTGGACAACGCTGCATGAAACGTGTCCGACTGCTCCCCATCGTGATTGTTGCCGCTTCAGGGCTTCTCATCCTGAAGGGAACGGAGCTTGTCACGACCGGCGGTCGGCTTTTCGCGGAATCGGAAGCACCCAAGAAAGTGATGCGCGCGGAAGACCTGCCACCGTTCGCACGCGCCCTTGCCCGGCATCGTTTCGTCCCTCCCGTGGATGCCGATATCACCGGCAGTATTCCGGCAAAAAAAGACGAGTCCAAGAAGGACGAGAAGCCTGATCCAGCAACACAGCGTGTCGCGGAACAACGGCCCACTCAGCCCCTGCCGCCTCCTGCACCGACCTCGGCCTCTGAGCGTGCCGTGCTTGAGCGCCTGCAGGAGCGGCGTGGCGCAATCGATGACCGATCCCGCGAACTCGACATGCGCGAAAGCCTGTTGCAGGCCGCCGAACGCAAGGTCGATGGCCGGATCAATGAACTGAAGGAAGTTGAAGGTCGACTAGACGCTGGTGCAAAAGCCGAGCAGGCCGAAGTCGACAAGCAGATGCGGACAGTCGTGGTCATGTATGAAGCCATGAAACCGAAGGATGCCGCACGCGTCTTTGATCGACTCAAGCTGGATGTTCTGGTGCCCATCGCAACGGCGATGAAACCAGCGAGAATGTCGGAAATCATGGCGGCCATGACGCCTGAAGCGGCAGAAAAGCTGACCGTTGCGCTGGCGTCCAAGCCTCGTGAGGGACCGTCGTCCTCCGGGGTGCAAGGAGCGTCAGGCGGCACGCCAGCGGGCGAATTGCCACGGATTGATCAGCAGCCGCAACAGCGGCCGCGACGCTGAGCGCGCGGGCCAGCGGCTTAACCCGCTCTTAGGCATATTCCTCTAAGAACATGCGTGGGGCAGTGTTGCTCCAGCCCTGTTGCGTCCAGTCGAGTTCATCAGCCCGTGTTGCGTCAGCGTCTCCGTACGGCTTCCAGCATCCTGGCCCTTGTGGCCGCGCTGTCCCTTGGCTCTCCCGCAAGAGCGGCTGACGGCACGATTGCGCCAGCTGAAATGAACGGTTTCGGACGCCTGATCTTTTCCCTCAACAAATCCGTGAAGGCCCAGGTGCGCTCGTCGAGTGGGGTGATCGTGCTGACCTTTGAGGAGCCTGTGAATGTCGAGCTTGAGAAGCTCGCTGCACAGATGCCGTCCTACGTCTCTATCGCCAGGCGTGATCCGGATGGGCGCACGGTGCGTTTTGCAACAACCCGCCCTCTCAAAGCCAGCCTGCTGGAAGCGGGCGAGAAGCTGTTTCTCGACCTGCTGCCAGAAAATTGGCAGGGGCTGCCTCCCGCTTTGCCGCAGGATATCGTGGAGCAGCTTGCCCGGCGCGCCCGCGATGCAGAAGACCAGTTGCGCAAGACCCAGCGTGACCGTGAGAAGCGCGAATTGCGTGACATGACCGCACGCGTAGGCAACGGCCCGACCTTCACGCGGTTGATCTTCGATATTGGCCAGACCGTGCCGGTCGACATCAATCGTGAAGGTGACCAGCTGACGCTGAAATTCGATGCCGCTTTGCGCTTCGATACCGACAGGCTCAAGCCCCAGCTACCCACCAGCGTCCAGACACTTGAGGCGGAAACCAAGGGCGGCATGTTGTCGATGGTGATCACCGTTGCACCGCAAACGGAAATGCGCGCTTTCCGCGAAGACGATACCATCATCGTCGATTTTCCCAAGCCGCGTGATCCGACCAAGGCGGCCGAGATTGTCCTGCCGGCCCTCACGAAGCCGATTGATGCCCAAGTGACAACTCCTGCTGCGCCCGTGACAACACCCGAGGCTCAGAAGGCCCAGCGTGCTCCTGCGCCAGTCCGGGCGATCACCGAGAGCCAGTCCAGCCTGCGCCCGGTCATCATTCGTGTTGGCGATGGCCTGCAGGTCCAGGTACCCTTCCTGAACGCGGTTCCCGCCGCAGCCTTCCTGCGCAACGATGTTTTCTGGATGATTTTCGACACGAAGGATCTGGTCGAAGCTATTCCCGTTCCCGAGGAGTTCAAGAGCGAGATTGCCCGTATCGATGTCGATCGCGCTGCCGGGGCCTCGATCCTGAGAATGACATTCCAGAATCCGCAAGCCGTGACGTTCAACCCTGGCGAAAACGGCAATGGCTGGGTTGCTAGCATCGGCAAGACGGCAGGGCGGCCAACCGAGCCGCTGCTGCTGCGGCGGGGCGTTTCGGACAATGGGCGGACGATCCTGAAGGCGAAATTGCCCTCGCTTGGCCAAATTTTCTGGCTCGACGATCCTGATACAGGGGATCGTCTGGGGGTGGTCACGGCGCATGGGCCCGCCCACGGACTGTCCAAGACGCAAACCTTCGTGGAGCTGGCGACATTGCCGACGGCACATGGCCTTGCGATTTCGCCACGCGCTGAAGATGTGATCGTTTCCGTCGGGCTGGACGAGGTGATGATCGCGCGTGACGGTGGTCTCACGGTATCGCTGGGCGTCCCTGAAGGAGCCAGTGTTTCGGGCGAAGGTTCCAAGGATATCCTGCTGGATGCCGAAGCATGGCGCGCGGCAGTCAAGGGCAGTTCACGCGACCGTGGCAACGAGCTTGTGCGGGCTGCAGCTGATGCGTCGAAGAAGGACAAGACCGATGCGCGCCTGAAACTGGCGCAGTTCCGCCTGGCGACGGGTGATGCCATCGAGGCCGGTGGCATTCTCAAGGTGGTCGAGCAAGATGATCCGGCCGCAGCAGCGACCAAGCCCGTGATGCTCATGCGTGCTATCGCCGCCATCGAGTCGCAACAATCGAAGGAAGGCGCGCGCTTGCTGGCGGATGGCCCGATCTCGCTCGAAACCGAGGCCAATCTCTGGCGCGGTGTGATGGAAGCGCGCAATCGACGCTGGACGCCCGCATTGGTCGGCTTTCGCCAATCGCTCGATGCATTGGAACGCTATCCCGATGATCTTCAGGCCCGCATACGGCGCGATATCGTCGAGGCGGCCATCGAGAACCAGGATCCAGCTTTCGCCTCCCAGCAGCTTGATCTCTATGAGCGCCTGAAAGGCCGGGACGGTGATTCTGCAGAAATTGCGCTCCTGCGCGGCCGTGTCGCCGAGATGCAGGGGCGTCTTGGTGATGCGGCGGCGAATTACGAGACCGCCACCAAGGCCAGCGCTCGGCCCGTGCAGTCCGAAGCCAGGCTGTTGCGGGCGATGCTGTTGCTCAAGGAAAACAAGATCCCCCGCGAACAGGCCATGGTGGAGCTTGAAACCATCAAGATGATGTGGCGGCGGGGCGAGGTGGAACTCACTGCCTTGTCGGTTCTGGGCGAAATGTATGCTGCTGACAACCGCTGGCGTGATGCCTTCGGCACGTCCAGGCGTGCCACGGAAATCCTGCCCGACCACCCGCTTTCTCGCCAACTGCATGACGCGATGGCACGTCGGTTCGAGGAGCTGTTTCTGGAAGGCAAAGCCGATCAGTTGAACAAGGTCGAGGCGGTGGGCCTGTTTTACGATTTCCGCAACCTGATGCCGATCTCGCGCCGGGGCGACGAGATCGTGCGACGCCTGGCGGATCGCCTGGCCGAGCTTGATCTTCTCGATCAGGCCAGCGAATTGCTGCAGCATCAGGTCGACAACAGGCTGGGCGGACTGGTCCGCGCACGGGTTGCGGCCAGACTCGCCGTGTTGCATCTGCAGAACCGCAAACCTGCCGAAGCTGTGCAAGCCATCAAGACGACACGCGCGAATGATCTGCCGGAAGATATCAGGCGCGGGCGTCTCCTGCTTGAGGCGCGGGGATTGTCGGAGCTTTCGCGCACTGACCTCGCGCTCGAAGTCCTGGCCGGTCTGAAGGGCGACGATGCGGATCGCCTGCGCGCCGATGTGCTCTGGCGCGGCAAACGCTGGCGCGAGTCGGGCGAAGCTTTCGAGAAAGTTCTGGGTGATCGCTGGCAGGGGCCGTCCGGCCTGAGCGATGCCGAGCGGATCGACGTGATGCGGGCAGGCGTGGCCTATGTGCTGGCCGATGACCGTCTGTCGCTTGATCGCCTGCGTCAGAAATACAGCCCCAAGATGGCTGACAGCATCGATGCAAGGTCGTTCGCACTCGTCAGTGGTGACAGCCGCAACCGCCAGAAGGAGTTCAGGGATATCGCCCGCAGCGTTGTCGCGGAAGACACGCTGACCGAGTTCCTGCGGGTGTACCGGCAGCGCTATCCCGAGGCGGCTGGCGCTCCCCGCAATCCCAACGCGGCGGCGGATGCGTTGCGGGAACGTTCGCAGCCAAAGCCGACGGCACCGGTTCAACCTGTGCCTCAGCAACAGGGCCAACGGCCTGCATCAGCAGCACCGGGCTGATGTGGCTCAGGCGCGTCGCCGTTTCAGGTTGAGGACGTAGCCGATCACTTCGGCAACCGCCTTGAACTGATCTTCCGGTATGGGTTCATCGATGTCGACCGCGGCGTGGAGCGCACGGGCAAGCGGTGGATTCTCGACCACAGGAACATCATTCTCAAGCGCGACCGCCTTGATGCGCAGCGCCAGCTCGTCCTGGCCCTTGGCAATGCATATAGGCGCTTCCATGCCAGGCTCGTATTGCAGGGCAACGGCAAAGTGCGTCGGGTTCATGATGATGACGGATGCCTTCGGCACATTGCTCATCATGCGGCGACGGGACATCTGGCGGCGAATTTGCGCCAGCTTCTGCTTGATCTCGGGGTTGCCTTCCGTCTCCTTGTACTCTTCCTTGATCTCCTGCTTGGTCATCATCTGGCGGGTGATCCAGGCGTGCCGCTGGTAGAGGAAATCCGCCAACGCGATAAAGAAGAAGATCGCCAGCACCGCGCCCAGCAGCTTCAGGACCATGGCAGTCATCCGCGGCAGCACCGCCGCGATATCCGCCGACGCCATGCTTTCGAAAAAGCCGCGATACGGCCAGAGGATCAGGCAGATCACCACGCCGACCACGGCAATCTTCACCAGCCCCTTGAGGAAGTTGACGATGGCTTCCTTGCCAAGCATCCGCTTGAACCCCTGCATGGGGGAGAGGCGCGAAAGTTTGGGTGCCATGGGACTCAGTGACCAGACGATGCGGTGCTGCACCATGTTGCCGCCAATCGAGGCCAGGACACCCGCGACGAACGGCACGGCCACTGCGCTGAGGATGGCGATGACCGAGAACCAGGCCAGACCCCTGAGACCGGCAGCGTCGATCGAAATCTGGTGCATGTTGCCGATCATGCCGCGCAATCGTGCCGTGAGATCGAGGCTGATCGAGCCTGAGCTGATCATGAAGGTGAGCGTGGCCGCGCCCAGGATGAAGAAACTCGTGACTTCCTGGCTCTTAGCGACGTCACCTTGCTCGATGGCCTTGTCCAGCTTGCGTTGGGTTGGCTGCTCAGTTTTCTGGTCCTGATCTTCGCTGCCCGCCATGCCGCGTTTACCGGTTCACGAACTGGCCGAGCACGGCGGCAAACTGGGTCAGGAAGACATTGACCATGACGGCCATTGCCGCGATCAGGATCAGCGTGCCGATCAGGATCGTGGCTGGCATGGCCAGGAAGAAGATCTGTAACTGCGGCATTAGGCGCGAGAGGACGCCAAGGCCCAGATTGAAGACGATGGCAAACACCAGGAACGGCGCGGAAATCTGGATGCCGACTTTGAAAGCGGCAACGAAGGTTTGCACCACCAGTTGCACCGCGTCGCCGACTGGCGGCACCTCACCGGGCATCAGTAGGGAATAGCTGTCATGCATTCCACGGATCGAGAGATGGTGAAGGTCGAGCGCGAAGATCATCGCAGTAGCGACCAGCACCAGGAATGTCGCAATTGTCGGGTTCTGCACACCAGCGGTTGGGTCAACGGTCCCGGAAAAGGACAGCCCCATCTGCTGCGCGATGACGGTGCCCGCCAGCTGCATGGCCGACATGGTGATGCGCACTGCCGTGCCGATCATCATGGCGATCAGGATTTCGAGGATAAGCAGCTTCACGAAGGGCTCTATGCCGCCGCTCATGGGCGGCAAGGCTTGGCGGATGAGTGGCAGCAACAGCAACGACAGCAACACGGCAAACGAGAGCCGCATCCGCGCCGGTATGGTGCGGTCACCGATACCGGGCATCAGCATCACCAACGTGCCGACCCGCGCCATAACGAGCACGAAGGCAGCCGCGAATTCCGGCAAGATGGTAAGGTTCATGCGGCGGCCCTTGTTTTGGACGCTGCGCACACAACCTGATTCTGGGTTGTGGTGTCGATCATCGCTTCCGCTATCCGCCCGCGATGATCTTGGCTGCCACGCGCAGCATGTAGCTGTTCATGGCATCACTCATGAACGGCATGAGGAACAGCAAGCCCAGGAAGGTCGAGACGATCTTGGGTACATAGACCAGGGTCTGCTCCTGAATTTGGGTCAAGGCCTGGAACAGCGACACGATAAGGCCGATGGCAAGACCGATCAGCATGATGGGCATACCCACCTTGAAGAAGGTGAAGATGCCATCGCGCGCAACATCCATGATTTCAGCGCCGTTCATCAGATCGGCATCCGCATGATTTCCTCATAGGCCGCGATGACCTTGTCGCGTACAGCCACGAGTGTTTCGAGCGCGGCCTCGCTTTCGGCGATGGCTGTCACGACTTCAACCAGATCGCCCTTGCCTGCCGTCGCCTGCACCATAGAGGCTTCGGCCTTTCGTGCGGTGTCGGCCGTACCGCCAACGAATTGCTGCAGCACGCCCGCAAACCCGCCCTGACCACCGCCACCCCCACCGATCTCCGGTCGACCGAGGCCGGTCGGCATGAGGCTGCCTGCGCCGATCTTTTGCATTGCAGCATAGGTGCCTGCGGCGGAAATGGGACTGGCCATGGTTCAGTGCTCCAGGGGTTAGGCGCGCAGCAGTTCCAGCGTGCGCTGGATCATGCGGCGGGTGGAGGTGACGACGTTGAGGTTGGCTTCGTAGGAGCGCTGCGCCTCACGCAGATCCATGCTCTCGATCGTGCTGTTGACGTTTGGAATTTTGACATAGCCGTTGCGGTCAGCGGCGGGATGGCCCGGCTCGAGGCGTGTCTGGAACGCACGCTGGTCGCGGCTGATCTTGCCGAGCCGAACTGTTTCAGCCTGCAGCTCGCGGTCGAACCTGCGCTCGAAGGTCGGTACCTTGCGCCGGTAAGGGTCGGTATTGGGGTTCTGAGGCACGCTGTCGGCGTTGGCGATGTTCTCGGAAATGACGCGCATCCGCCCCGATTGCGCCTTGAGACCGGAGACTGCGACCTGGATCGACTTGAGAAAATCCATGACGATCAGGCCCTTTTGCCAAGCGCGAGGCGGAGATAGGAGAGGCTCTTGCCGTAAAGCGTGGAGGCCAACTGATAGTCGCTGTTGTTCTGCGACAGGCGCATCATTTCATCCTCGAGATTGACCGCGTTGCCCGATTGCGTCGTCTCGAACACGGACGCGCGCCTGGATCCAAGTGCGCCAGAGGTTGTCCCCGCCAGATGCCCTGACTGTGTCTGGACGGGCTTGGTGCTGCCGGTCATGTCGGCTTGTCGCGCCGCCAGCATCATGTCGAACGGCTTGAGATCGCGCGGCTTGTAGCCCGGCGAATCGGCATTTGCGACATTCTCCGCCAGCATCTTCTGGCGCGACTGGTGATATTGCATCCGGCTCTTGATGGCCGAAATGAGGGGAAGCTCGCCAAGCATGAATCCTCGCCTGGCCCGGGGGTGCATTGAACCGGACACTGGGCAAATCTTGCCGGGTTGATGGTTAAGACCCCGTTAACGCTCTGCATGTCATTGAAATTGAACGGGTTAGCGGGTTGCATTCTTGAAGTGAGTTAACCTTTTTTTAACCTTGCCGCTTTCGTTTGTGTCGATTGTGCTACAACACAAGCCGGAATCGTTGGTCACAAGCGGAAAGGCCGCCGCCGACATGCAAATGCTTGAGTCGTTTCTTGGACCGCAAGGTGCCCGCTACGCCCAGTTTGTTCTGGCAGCGCTGGTCTTGTTGATCCTTATCATTGTGGTCTGGTGGCTGATCCGCAAGGCGATGGGCGATCGCCTAAACATGAGCGACAAGCCGGACCGCCGGGGCCGCCCGCCCCGCCTTGGCATCACCGAAAGCTTTTCTGTGGACAGACAAGGCCGTCGGCTCGTCATGGTGCGCCGTGACAATGTCGAGCATCTGGTCATGATCGGTGGCCCCAATGACGTCCTGATCGAAAGCAACGTTGTGCGCGGCGAGCGTTCCATTGTCGCCCGGCCCGAACTGCGCCTCTCGGAGGCAGACCTGATGCCACAGGCAATGGCCGTTGAGCCGCCGTCACCTGCGCTGCAGCCGACCAAGCCCGCCCCCCCTGTCAGGCCGACAGAGGTTGCGGCTGCCGCAATCCCGACAGCGTCTCAACTGCCGGTCATGCCCCAGCCTGCCGCGCCAATGCCAAAACCCGTTCAGCCGCCTCCCGCTCCCGTACCTGTGGTTGAGCTTCCAAAGGTTGAACTTGCAAAGGTTGAGCTTGCAAAGGTCGAGCTTGCAAAGGTTGAGGTGCCACGGGCAGTCGTTGCCGATGTCCCTGTACTCAACGTGGATCCTGCCGCTGCCAATCCGGATTTGCTGAAGGCAACGGGCCAATCTCTTGCGGAGCGCATCCGCAGCGGACTTCCGGCAGCTCCCGTTGCCACGAGGGTTTCCGAATCCATCAGACCGCCTGATCCCGTAAAAATTTCCGAGCCGCCCAAAGACATGCCGCTCAAAGACCTGCCACCAAAAGACATGCCGCTTCCAGTGGTTGATATGGCGGATAAACCCGCGCAAAAGCCGGGCCTGTTTGACAGCATGAAGGCCAAGATGGGCGAGGCCCTGAAGGCATCAGTGGCTGCGCCAGTCGAGCCTGTCATCCCCAAGCCAGCGGCAGAGATAGCATTAGCTCCCCCACCACCGCCGCCGCTGCCCGCGCCGCCAGTTCTAGCACAGGCTGCTGCGCCCGCGCCCGCGCCTGTTGCTCCCCCTCAGCCACCTGCAATGGCACCGCCTCCACCGCCAGCGCCCTCCGCCCCAGCCAATCCGGCAGTTGCCAGGCCGGTCTCACGCAATCCGTTCGATTCCCTCGAAGAAGAGATGGCCAAGCTCTTGGGCCGAGCGCCCGACGGGAAGGGTTGAGACGCCCGCCGTGTGCGGGAGGTCAGTGGTCAGCTCGGCTGATCCGCCTTCCGGTCTTGTTCCAGACGCTTTTCCTTCTCGGTCTGATGTCAACGCCAGCCATGGCCCAGGACATCGGCATCACCTTTGGTCAAGGCCAGGGCCTGACCGAGCGTGCTTTGCAACTCGTGGCGCTGGTCACTGTGCTGTCGCTGGCTCCGTCCATCCTGGTGATGGTGACGTCCTTCACCCGGATTGTTGTGGTGCTGTCGTTGTTGCGCACTGCGCTTGGCACCGGCACGTCCCCACCCAACGCGGTGATTTCCGGGTTGGCGCTGTTCCTTACGGCGTTCATCATGACGCCCACCTTCGAGCAATCCTACCGTCAGGGCGTGCAGCCCCTGCTAGCGGGACAGATTCGTGAGGCGGAAGCCTTTGAGCGTGCCACCGGCCCGTTCAAGGATTTCATGCTGAAGCACGTGCGGGCGAAGGATCTCGAGCTTTTCCTTGATCTGTCCAAGCAGCCGCGACCCCAGACGGCACAGCAGACACCGCTTCAGGTGCTGATTCCGGCGTTCATGATTTCCGAATTGCGCCGCGCCTTCGAGATCGGATTCCTGCTCTTCATTCCCTTCCTGATCATAGACCTGGTCGTCTCCTCCATCCTGATCAGCATGGGCATGATGATGGTGCCTCCGGTAACGGTTTCGCTGCCGTTCAAGCTGATTTTCTTCGTCCTGGTCGATGGCTGGAGTCTGGTGGTTGGCAGTCTGGTGCAGAGTTACGGGGGATAGCGTGTATCGTATCTGTGCTGCATTTCGGTCGCTCCGGCACAAAACGTGAGAAAACCCGCAGGTCGTAAATGAAAAACCGGCCGGTTTGACGATTTAAGGGTGGCAGAATCGCCCTGAACCCGGTGAAAGGATCAGATGCTAGGCCACACAGGATGAGCGATATTTCGTTGAGCGATCCGATCGACAAGAGCCAGAAGCAGGGCAACGCACTGCTCGTTCTTCTGCTTGCGATCCTGCTCGTCGGCGCGCTGGCGGCCTCGCTCTACCTGTCCGAGGATGGTCGCGCCTACTTCATGTTGTGGTTTCTCACTGGCCTTGCGGGAATCGGCCTTCTGGGCCTTTTCCTGTTCGCCATTGGCACCTTGCAGGTCACGGGGCGTGGAGCCCGCAATGATCTCACCAAGCTGGTGGTCGATGGGTCGCAGCAGGGCATATTGGTGACGGATACCGAGAGCCGCGTGGTCTATGCCAACAGCCAGTACATGGCGATGGCGGGAGCGGCGGAGGGCACCGTGGTGCGACCGGTCGAGCGGTTGTTCACGGGCGCGTCCGATGTCTCGGAAGCGGTGTATCGGCTGGCCCAGGCTGCGCGTGAGCGCCGGTCTCATACCGAAGAGGTGCGCATGGCTCCTGGCCTCGACGGGCAGACCGCAGCCTCCTGGTACAAGATCAGGGTTCGCCCCATCCAGCGCAATGGACGGCACGAGAGCGTCTGGTCGATCGCCGATGTGACTCAGGACCGAAAGAGCGAGGAGGGCGCGGTGCAGGAGTTGCAGAACGCCGTCAATTTCCTCGATCATGCACCGGCGGGCTTCTTCTCCGCTGATCCGTCCGGCAAGATCGCCTACATGAATGCCACGCTGTCGGGCTGGCTGGATCAGGATATCGCCCAGAGCATCGGGGAGAGCGGACTGACGCTGAAACAGATCATGGCGTCTGGTGGTGCGGTGCTGCTGGAAACAGTGGGTGGCGTCGCCGGACAAGTGAAGACCGAGGTAATCGACCTGGATCTGCGCAAGCGCGGCGGGCAGGCGCTGCCGGTGCGCCTGTTCCACCGTGTCTCGTATGGTCATGACGGCGTGGCGGGACCATCGCGGACCATCGTGCTCAACCGCAGCCAGGGCGTGGATACGTCCGAGGGCCGGGAGGCGGAGGTGCGCTTTGCACGCTTCTTCCACAACACGCCGATGGCCATCGCTACCGTCACCAAGGACGGGCAGATTAGCCAGACCAACGCATCCTTCGCGCGGCTCTTTGGTGACACCATCAAGTCGGGCGTGGATGGCGACCGCAGCGTGAATGCGGCACTGGCCGAAAAGGATCGTGCTGCGCTGACCGACGCCTTGAAGGCGGTGAGCGAGGGACAGACCGATGTGACACCTATCGACGTGCTGCTGACCGGCGAGCTGCGATCCGCCCGCGTCTTCGTGACCCCTGTCGCCGAGCGCAACAGTGGCGACGAGGCGGCCATCGTCTACATGCTGGACACCACCGAGCAACGCGCCCTGCAGGAGCAATTCACCCAGGCCCAGAAGATGCAGGCCGTGGGACAGCTCGCGGGAGGCGTGGCGCACGATTTCAACAATGTGCTCACCGCGATCATCGGATACTCAGATCTGCTGCTGGCCTCGCATCGGCCAACCGATCCATCCTTTCAGGACATCATGCAGATCAAGCAGAATGCCAACCGGGCCGCGTCGCTTGTACGCCAGCTTCTGGCTTTCTCACGCCGCCAGACGCTGCGTCCGCAGGTGATCCAGCTGAATGATTCCGTTTCGGATGTGCAGATGTTGCTGAAGCGCCTGCTGGGCGAGAAGGTGGAGCTTGACGTCCGCTACGGTCGTGATCTCTGGCCGATCAAAGCGGACGTAAACCAGTTCGAGCAGGTCGTGGTCAACCTCGCCGTGAATGCACGCGATGCCATGCCAGGCGGCGGCAAGCTCACCATGCGCACATCCAACGTCACGGACAGCCAGAGCGCGGCCTACAACTACAAGGGCCTGAAGCCTGACAACTACGTTCTGCTGGAGGTCGAGGATACAGGTACGGGAATGCCCGCCGATGTCATCGAGAAGATATTCGAGCCATTCTTCACCACCAAGGACATCGGCAAGGGCACCGGGCTTGGCCTGTCGATGGTGTTCGGCATCATCAAGCAATCCGATGGCTTCATCTTCTGTGATTCCACAGTGGGCCGGGGCACGACCTTCCGCATCTTCTTGCCACGCCACATCGTCACGGCAGAGGAACTGGCCATTGCCAAGGTCGATGAGGTCAAGACGACGCAAGCACAGGACTTGACCGGCAACGGCACCATCCTTCTGGTCGAGGACGAGGAGGCTGTCCGTGCTTTCGGTGCTCGTGCGCTCCGCTCGCGCGGCTACACCGTGCTGGAGGCGAGCACAGGTGTGGAGGCGCTGGAACTGGTCGAGGACCACGGTGATGAAATCGTCATGGTCGTGTCGGATGTCGTGATGCCCGAGATGGATGGTCCTACGCTGTTCACGGAACTCAAGAAGCGCGGACGCAACTATCAGTTCGTATTCGCCTCGGGCTATGCCGAGGAAGCCTTCAAGAAAAACCTGCCCGATGCGGACCAGGAAGCCTTTGCCTTCCTGCCCAAGCCCTATAGCCTGAAGCAGCTGATCGAGGCCGTGAAGCAGGTGAAGGCCTGAGCTCCGGTCTGAAGGCTCTTCGTCACAACAACAGTCCTCACCCTGAGCTTGTCGAAGGGTGTAGGGCGACGGTTCAAGTGCTGACTGGAGCATCCATCGACGGGCTCAGGATGAGGTCGTGGGAGTTTTCAACCAGTCTCGAAAAGACCAAGCGAAAAGGGACAAGCAATGTCGGGCTACGGTTTTCTCAGGGCGCTCCCTTTCATCGGAGTGGCCGTGCTGGTATATCTAGTCGGCGTCCTGATCCTGGGTGCGTCGCTTTCTACTCCAGTCTTTTCGCTTGGCCTGCCATCCGGCGCGCAGCTCAGGTTCCTCTTCTCCGATCTGATCATGATCTTTGGTCTGCTGCTGTTTTTCGTCGAACTGCTGCTTGCGGCAAGCCCCACCAAGACCTCGCTTCTCAATCACGCATTGTCGATGGCGCTGTTCGTGGTCTGCGGCCTGCTGTTCCTGCTGGTCGCGGGCTGTGGCACCACGACGTTCCTGTTTCTCACGACTCTCACCATGGTGGATGTGATCAGCGGCTATTCCATCAGCATCATCGCGGCCCGGCGTGACCTGACGGTTGATCGAGAGTCGTGACCCGCTGACCTTCCGCATCGCACGCACATCAAGGATTGCCCCATGAAATCTCGCGCCGCCGTCGCCTGGGAGGCCAAGAAGCCGCTCACCATCGAGACCATCGACATCGGCGGGCCTAGGGCAGGCGAGGTGCTGGTCGAGATCATGGCGACGGGCGTCTGCCACACCGATGCCTACACCCTGTCCGGCCTGGACTCAGAAGGCAAGTTTCCGGCGATCCTCGGCCACGAGGGCGCGGGCATCGTGCGCGAGGTGGGCGCGGGCGTGACGAGCGTACGCCCAGGCGATCATGTGATCCCGCTCTACACACCGGAGTGTCGGGCCTGCAAGACGTGCCTGTCACAACGCTCCAACCTCTGCACCGCCATCCGTACCACGCAAGGGCAGGGCCTGATGCCTGACAGCACCTCGCGCTTTTCCTGCGACAGCTTGGGCCGCAGCAGCGAGGTCTTCCACTACATGGGCTGCTCCACCTTCTCCAACTTCACCGTATTGCCGGAAATCGCCGTGGCGAAGGTGCGTGAGGACGCCCCCTTCGACAAGATCTGCTACATCGGCTGCGGTGTCACCACGGGACTTGGCGCGGTGATCTACACGGCCAAGGTCTGGCCTGGTGCCAACGTGGTGGTGTTCGGCCTTGGCGGCATCGGCCTCAACGTCATTCAGGGCGCCCGCATGGTGGGCGCCGACAAGATCATCGGCATCGATCTCAACCCCGCCAAGGCCGAGATGGCGAAAAAATTTGGCATGACCCATTTCATCAATCCGGACGTGGTGGGGCGCGACAAGGTGGTGGAAGCGGTCGTCGATGTAACCGGCGGCGGCGCGGATTTCTCGTTCGAGTGCATCGGCTCCACCACCACCATGCGCCAGGCTCTGGAATGCTGCCACCGCGGCTGGGGCGAAAGCATCATCATCGGCGTGGCACCGTCGGGTACCGAGATATCGACACGGCCCTTCCAGCTGGTCACGGGCCGTGTCTGGAAAGGCTCAGCCTTCGGCGGCGCACGGGGACGCACCGACGTGCCGAAGATCGTCGATTGGTACATGGAGGGCAAGATCGA
>JANNEO010000141.1:0-1700 GCA_031378805.1 Hyphomicrobiales bacterium | reverse complement strand
CTGCCGGAAGCAGAGGTTGATCCACGACCGGATCGCCAGCATCGCTGCGGCGGTGATCATTTTCGGCACGTTGCTTTTCTCGGGCGATATCGCGGCACGGGTGCTGGCGGGTGGGCGGCTGTTCCCGATGGCAGCACCGCTGGGCGGCAGTCTGCTGATCCTGGGATGGCTTGGCGTCGGACTGGCCGTCCTCTGGCCGCGCCGCCAGGATTGATCGATCCTGTCACCAAAACCGATTTGCCTTGATCCCGGGCCGGGTCCAAGAGAGACGCATGACCACACTCAGCGCGACACCCTCCCTCGGTGACCAGATGGCGCGGCGCAATGCGCTGGTGCTGGCGATTGCCAGCGGACTGGCGGGCGCCAATGCCACGGTTGTCTTCGCCACGGGCGGCATCGTCGGGCAATCGCTGGCCTCGCAGGCGGCCTGGGCCACGCTGCCCGCGTCCACATTCGTGTTTGGCACCATGCTGGCGACCTTGCCGGTGGCCTTCGCGGCTCGGCAGTTCGGGCGGCGTGCTGTGTTCATGGGCGGCAATATCGCGGGGGCTTTCGCGGGCATCCTGGCTGCGCTTGCGATCTACATCTCGTCCTTCGCCCTGTTCTGCTTCGCAACAGGTCTGGCGGGTGCCTACCAGGCAGTTGTGCAGAGTTATCGTTACGCAGCCGCCGACACGGCCACGCCCGCCTTCCGCCCCAAGGCTATCGCCTGGGTGCTGACGGGCGGGGTGGCTGCCGCTTTCATCGGGCCGCAGCTGGTGATCTGGACCAAGGAAATGATGCTGCCCTATCTGTTCATGGCCAGCTTCCTGGGCCAGGCCGGGATCGCCATCGCCGCGATGTTCGTGACCAGCCGTTTCGAGGATCAATCGGCGGAAGAGGTGAAAGGTGGCACGCAGCGCCCGCTTGCCGAGATCCTTCGCCAGCCCCGTTTGCTCGTGGCTATCTTGTGCGGGACCATGGCGCAGGCCCTGATGAATTTCGTGATGACCGCCGCGCCGCTCGCCATGGTGCAATGCGGACACTCCATCGTGGACTCGACGCTGGGCATCCAGTGGCATGTCATCGCCATGTTCGGGCCAAGCTTCTACACCGGCACGCTGATCCAGCGCTTCGGCAAGGAGCGCATGGTGATCGTGGGCATGGTGATCCTGATCGGTTGCGGAATCGTCAACCTGATGGGCCTCACCGTGATGCATTTCTGGGTGGCCCTGGTGCTGCTGGGGGTGGGCTGGAACTTCGCCTACATCGGCGCAACCGCCATGGTGACGGACTGCCACACGCCTGCCGAGCGGGCCAAGGTGCAGGGCCTCAATGACTTTACCATCTTCGGGACAACCACCGTGGGCTCGCTGCTCGCCGGGTATCTGCTGGCGACCGTAGGCTGGGCCACGATCAATGCCGCGCTGATGCCCGTCGCGCTCCTGTGTGTCGCCGCCATGATCGGTTTGATCATGACATCACGGCCTTCCCCAGCCGCTTCGGCTTGAATGAAAGTCCAGAATACGCGCAAAAAGCCATAAAAAAGCCAAATCTTGGTTTGGCGTTGGCGCTTTGCTTTGCTACACGGCAACCACCGGAAACGGGAGGAAGCGCGTCTGATCGCGGCCAATCCCCTTTGGAACCTGAAAAAACCAAGGGAAGCAGACAATGACCGCACTGACGGTAATCATCCTACTCGGACTAACCTCCATCATCTA
>JANNEO010000139.1:0-5861 GCA_031378805.1 Hyphomicrobiales bacterium | reverse complement strand
ATCCGCATCGAATGCCGGGTTGGCGGTGCGGACCTCAACCCCTATCTCGCCTTTGCCGCACTGCTGGCCGCAGGGATCGCGGGGATCGAGGAAAAGCTCCTACTGGCCGCGCCCTTCGCGGGGGATGCCTACACCGGCAAGAAGCTGGCGGAGGTGCCTAAGACCCTGCGGGATGCACTCACCGCGCTTGATAAGTCGGCCATGCTCCGGCAGGCGCTTGGCAGCAATGTCGTCGACCATTACGTCCATACCGGCCAGTGGGAGCAGGCGGAATATGATCGCCGCGTGACAGACTGGGAACTGATGCGCGGCTTCGAACGGTATTGAGAGCATGACAGACATCCTCTGCATATCACCCGTGGACGGGCGGGAATTTGCCCGCCGTCCAGTTGCAACACCTTCCGCCATTGCGACAGCCGTGGCTGCCGCCCGCAAGGCACAGCGCGACTGGCATCGTGTCCCTGTGCCGGAGCGTGGGCGAATCCTCTCCGCCGCCGTCGATGCCATGCTTGCCATGAAGGACGAGATAGGGCTGGAACTGTCGTGGCAGATGGGCCGCCCCATCCGCTATGCCGCAGGCGAGCTCAAGGGTTTCGAGGAGCGCGCGCGGCACATGATCGCCATCGCGGACAAGGCGCTGGCCCCCGTGCTGCCGGACGCCCGCGAGGGGTTCACACGCTATATCCGCCGCGATCCGGTCGGCATCGTGCTCAGCATAGCGCCGTGGAACTATCCCTATCTGACCGCGGTCAATTCGATCATCCCGGCGCTGATGGCAGGTAATGCAGTTTTGCTGAAACATGCCGCGCAAACCCTGCTGGTGGGCGAACGTTTCCAGATGGCCATGGATCGCGGCGGATTGCCCAAGGGCCTGTTCCAGACACTGGTGCTGGGCCACACCGAGACCCTGGCATTGATCGGCTCTGGCGAAATCAACCACGTGAGCTTCACTGGCTCCGTCGCCGCGGGCCGTGCGGTGGAACGCGCGGCGGCAGGCACCTTCACCACCATGGGGCTGGAACTGGGCGGCAAGGATCCCGCCTACGTCCGGGGCGATGCGGATATCGGAGCCGCTGTCGAAACGCTGGTGGATGGCGCGATGTTCAACTCCGGCCAGTGCTGTTGCGGCATCGAGCGGATTTACGTTCACAACAGCCTGTATCAGCGCTTCGTCGATGAGGCCGTGGCGCTGACAGCGCAGTATGTCGTGGGTTCGCCGCTGGATGAGACCACCACGCTCGGCCCGATGGCGCAGCTTCGGCTGGCGGACGTGGTGCGCAATCACATCGCCGAGGCGGTGGCGAAGGGTGCGAAGGCACATCTCGATCCCGCCAGCTTCCCCAGCGCGGGCGACAACACGCCCTATCTCGCACCGCAAATCCTGACCGGCGTGGATCATTCCATGCTTGTCATGAACGAGGAAACCTTCGGCCCCGTTGTCGGCATCATGCCGGTGCCGGATGATGCGGAAGCCGTGCGTCAGATGAACGACAGTCAATACGGCCTGAGTGCCGCCATCTTCACGCGGGACGAGGTTGCAGCTGTGCGGCTGGGTGATCAGCTTGAAACCGGCACTGTGTTCATGAACCGCTGCGACTATCTCGATCCGGGCTTGGCCTGGACCGGCGTCAAGAACACCGGGCGCGGCGTGTCACTGTCATCGCTCGGTTATGAAGGCCTGACACGGCCCAAGAGCTACCACCTCAAGAAGGCCTGATCCCCATGCAGTACCGTGGAAACTGGAACTATCCGACTGCCATCCGCTTTGGCGCAGGGCGCATCGCGGAGCTTGCCGACGCCGTGCAGAAATCCGGCATCAGGCACCCGCTGCTGGTGACGGATCCGGTGCTGGCCGCACTGCCGATGGTGGCTGCCGCCAAGGCGGCGCTGGATGCGGCTGGTTTGCCCTGCGCCATCTTCAGCGATGTGAAGCCCAACCCGGTGGCCGCCAATGTCGAGGCGGGCATCAAGGTTCTGCGTACGGGCAGGCACGACGGTGTCGTGGCATTCGGCGGCGGTTCGGCGCTGGATGCAGGCAAGGTCATCGCCTTCATGGCGGGGCAGACCCGACCCATGTGGGATTTCGAGGATGTCGGCGACTGGTGGACGCGCGCCGATCCGGCCGGAATCTTTCCCATCGTGGCCGTGCCCACGACAGCGGGCACCGGCTCGGAGGTGGGTCGCGCTGGCGTCATCACGGACGAGACGACGCACACCAAGAAGGTGATCTTCCATCCTCTGATGATGCCGAAGATCACGATCTGCGATCCGGAGCTGACGGTGGGGATGCCACGCATGATCACGGTGGGCACCGGCATGGATGCGTTCGCCCATTGCCTGGAAGCCTATTGTGGCCCGTTCTATCATCCGCTGGCCGATGGCATCGCGCTGGAAGGGATGCGGCTGGTCAAGGAAAGCTTGCCCGTCGTGGCGCGGGAGCCGGGAAATCTCGCGGCCCGGGGCGACATGATGTCGGCAGCGGCCATGGGTGCCACGGCGTTCCAGAAGGCGCTGGGTGCCATCCACGCATTGTCGCATCCTGTGGGCTCGCTCTACGGCACCCATCACGGCATGACCAATGCGGTGTTCATGCCTTATGTGCTGGCCTTCAACCGCGCCGCCATCGAGGACAAGATCACGCGCGTGGGGGCCTATCTCGGCTTGAGGCCCGGCTTCGACGGGTTCATGGATTATGTGATGGACCTGCGCCATGCGTTGAGCGTGCCCCATACCTTGCCGGAGCTTGGCGTCACCAACCCCGATATCGGCCGGATGGCGAGAATGTCACCGCTCGATCCAACTGCCAGTGGCAACCCCGTGCTGCTCGACGAGGCAGCATCTGCCATGCTGTTCGAGAGGGCGATGACCGGCAAAGTCACGGGCTGAGGATGGCCTTTGACGCCGCCAGGGCCTGACGTGACCATTCCGTGATGCCCAGGGCTGACTTCAGCGTGTCATTGGGAATTTCAATGCTGACCGGAAGATCAGCGGGCAGCACGCGGAACATGGCGGCAAGGTCGATGCCGCCCGCACCTGGCAGCAACCGGGCGCAGCGGGCCGTGTGGATCAAGCCTTCCGTCGCCGTGGGGATATCATCTGGCGCATCGCACATCTGGAGATAATTCAACAGGGAGCTTGGCAAATCAGCGAGATCGGCCAGCGTGGTTGCTGACCGCGCCGCATGAAGTGCATCGACCAGAATGCGGGCATTGGAACAGCCAGACCCCTCGACCACCCGCCGTGCTGTCGTGCAGTCCGGTACGCCTGTCCAGGGCATGAATTCGAGATTGGCCGTCAGGCCATAGGCAAAGGCAGCTTCGCAGAATGCGGCATAGGACGCCGTGAGCCGTGCTTCATCAGGGTCGTCGCCTGCCACCAGGATCGCCTTGGCGCCCAGCGCAGCGGCAGTTTCAAGGAAGCGCGGAATGTCCTTCATGTTGAAATCGGCTGCAATGCGGATGATCTCGACATCGAAAACGGCGACACCTGTGGCCATCATGCGGTCGCGTGTTTCCTTCAGCAGCGCCGCATCCGTCATCAGGGGAGAGAAATCTCCGCCAGGTGAGGCGGGCAGCAGGCGCAACCCGACATGACTGTAGCCAAGGGTGGCTGCAAGGCTGATGGCATCGGGTGGGGATAGCGGAGCAGCCGTTAGGTAAGCCAGCGAGAACGCACGTTTCACGGGTAGATCCCGATGCGATTGTTGTCGAGCGGAACGCCTTCCGCAACTTTAGCGGCATGATCGGAGTTGGGAATCCATGTCGTGGCAGCGGACAACGCCGAGGTGCCGCCCAGACATTCCGTCCGCTCGACCACCAGCACCTTGCATTGCTCAATTGCTGCGAACAGGGCTGCCGCCATTCCCGCAGCACCTGCTCCTACGACAATCACGTCGTAGGTCTCGGCGATGCCCGCAAGATCGCGGATCATGCGGCTCTCGCGGCCTTGCGGATTTCGGCGTCAGGTGCCAGCAGAAAATCGACGAGCAGGTCGCGGACTTTGCCGAACATGGCAATGCCGTTGCTCGTCGCAAGGCCCAGCGCGCGTGCCTCCGCGATGAACGGCGTGATCTCCGGCTTGGTCACCACGTCGCCGACGAATTGACCCGCCCTCAGAGAACCCGCACGGATCGGCAGCGGATCACCCTCTCGCATCCCCAGCGGCGTGGCGTTGAACACGATGTCGTAATCCGAGGCATCGGTGCCTGCTGCATGAACGGAAAACCCAGCGGTCACCAGGCGCTGCACCAACTCGTCCCGCCGCGTCAGATCGATATCGGCCAGGCCGAGGCTTTCGACGCCTGATGTGGCCACGGCATGGGCAATCGCAGTGCCTGCTCCGCCGGTCCCGACCAGCAGCGCCCGCTTGCCTGTGAACGCGCAGCCGTTCTCGCGGGCTGCCTCAACAAAACCGAGGCCATCGAACATGTCGCCATGCAGATGGCCATCTGGAGCGCGGCGGATGACATTGACCGTGCGCAGGAAGCGGGCGCGTTCCGTGACTGTGTCGCAGGCTTTGTATGCCGCGAATTTGTGCGGAACGGTGATGATCAGGCCATCGACATTCTGGCAGGCACGGATCGTGGTGATGTAGCCACCGAATGCCGCAGGCGCGATCTGCATCGCCACGCAGATGGCATCAGCCCCGCGCTCCTCGAAGGCGCGGGTGACACCGCTGGGAGACTTCACCTGCGCCACGGGATCTCCCACCAGCGGGAACAGCCGCGTTGCGCCGCTCAACCCATCAAGCATTGTCCACCTGCATTCCACCGCCCAGGAAAAGCTGGACCACGCGCGGGTCAGCCAGCACGTGGGCGGCTGTATTCTCGATGCGGGTCTGGCCCTGTTCGAGCACCAGCGCCCTGTCCGACATCTGCAAGGCCTGCCTGGCATTCTGCTCGATCAGCAGGATCGAGACGCCCGAGTCCCTGAGGCCGATCATGATCGAGAAGACCTCCTGCACCATTAGGGGCGACAGCCCGATGGATGGCTCGTCGATCAGCATCAGCTTTGGCCTGAGCAGAAGCCCGCGGGCGATTTCCAGGAGCTTTTGCTGCCCGCCTGAGAGCGTCGAGGCCTGGGCGCCGGCCTTTTCGCGCAGCATGGGGAAGCGCACCATCATCTGCTCGATCAAAGCGGGAAGCCCTGACTGGTCCGCCAGCGCGACGCCACCGAGTTCGAGATTGTGCTTCACCGACAGCTCTGGGAAGATGTTGCGGCCCTGCGGTACATAGGACACGCCGATGTCGAGCATCTGGCGCGGCGAGAAGCCGGTGACGTCGCGTCCATCGAAGACGATCCGCCCCGTGCGCACCGGCAGAAGACCGAAGATGGTCTTGAACATGGTGGACTTGCCCGCGCCATTGGGTCCGATCACCGTGGTGATGGCGGCACGCGCAACGGTCGCGGCCGTGCCGTTGAGGATCGTCATCTTGCCGTAGCCGGAGACGACATCCACAAGGGTCAGGATCGGGGTGTCCGCTGTCATCGCTGTCTCAATGGCCAAGATAGGCCTCGATCACTTTTGGATCGCGGCGAACGACGTCGGGCGTGCCCTCGGCGATGATCTGTCCTTCGGCCAGCACCAGGATGCGCGTACACAGGCTCATGACGAATTCCATGTTGTGCTCGATCACCACGAAGGTTGCGCCGGTTTCACTGTTGATCGCCTGCAGACGCTCCTTCAGGTTGCCGAGCATCGTCAGATTCACGCCGCCCGCCGGCTCGTCGAGCAGCACCAGGCGCGGCCCGGCCATGAAGGCCATGGCGCAGTCCAGCAGTTTCTGCTGGCCATAGGACAGGCCGGAAGCCTTCTCCTCGGACAGATGCTCCAGCCGGAAGAAGGCGATCATGCGGTTGGCG
>JANNEO010000108.1:0-5216 GCA_031378805.1 Hyphomicrobiales bacterium | reverse complement strand
CTTGGCACCTTCCTCGATGATGGGTTCCAACATATCGGCAATGTCGGAAAAGCCGGGCAGATTGCTGTAGCGCTGGATGCGAAACACATCATTCAGCAGGAAAAGCGTCTCTTCGACTGGGGCCTTGTAGGTCGGCATATTCAATTCTCCCTATCAGTCCTTCAACCCGGCCCAAGCATCGCGCAATCGGCCGTGGTTGGGAAGTGCATCGCCCTGCCCGTGCGCATTGCAAACACGGGAAGCGTATTTGGTTCATATGTAAACTATAAGGCATCGGTCAGCAAGTGCCTTGCTTGTGGCTTTTTGTGGGGAGAAAAATTGTCGCCTACACAAGGATCGCATACAGCAAGGACATGAACAGCCCCCGCCCGAATCGCGGCATACCCGCTGGCGACCGTCCGCCGGAAATCGAACTGGACGACGAGGAGTTGCCGCTCGAGCTTGAGGCTTCGCCGGAACCAGACAGCGAAGCCACGCCCGCGGCGCTTGAGGCCGGGGCCGAAGTCATCAAGCGATTCTGGAAGACACTGCCCAATTCGCCTGGTGTGTATCGAATGCTCGACCTTGCCGGAGAGGTTCTCTACGTCGGCAAGGCCAAGAAGCTGAAAGCGCGTGTCGCAAGCTATGCACGAGGGCAAGGGCATTCCAACCGCATCGCCCGCATGATCGCCGATACGACGGCCATGGAATTCGTGGTGACAGAGACTGAAACCGAGGCTCTGCTGCTGGAGACGAACTACATCAAGCAGTTCCGCCCGCGTTTCAACGTGCTGATGCGGGACGACAAGAGCTTCCCGTATATCCTGATCACGGGCGATCACGCTGCGCCGCAGATCGTGAAGCACCGGGGAGCCCGCAACCGCAAGGGCGAGTATTACGGCCCCTTCGCGTCGGCTTGGGCCGTCAAGCGCACGATCGATGCTCTTCAGAAGGCGTTCCTGCTGCGGACCTGCACGGACAGCTATTTCGCCAATCGAAGCCGCCCGTGCCTGCTGCACCAGATCAAGCGTTGCGCGGGCCCCTGCACCAGTGAAATATCGGCGGACGAATATGGCGAACTCGTGGAGGGGGCCAAGGGCTTTCTTTCGGGCAAGAGCCAGGCTGTGCGCGAACACATGGCGCGAGAGATGCAGGCCGCCTCCGAGGCTCTGGAGTTCGAGAAGGCCGCGCGCTTCCGTGACCGCATCGCGGCTCTTTCAGCCACTGGCGGGTCGCAGGATATCAATGCCCAGACCGTGGAGGAGGCCGATGTCTTCGCCATCGCCGAGAATGCCGGGCAATTCTGCATCGAGGTGTTCTTCTTTCGGACCTTTCAGAACTGGGGCAACCGCGCCTTTTTCCCCAAGGCCCATGCCAGCCTCACCAAGGCTGAGGTGCTCGATGCCTTCATGGCGCAGTTCTATGACGACAAGCCGGTGCCAAGGCTGATCCTGTTGTCGGAAGAGATTGAGAACGCGGACCTTCTGGTGGAGGCTTTCTCGACGCGCGTAGGCCGACGAATCGAGATTGCCCGACCACAACGCGGGGAGAAAAAGGATCTCATCGATCACGCCATGAAGAATGCGACGGAGGAACTCTCCCGACGTCTGGCAGACAGCGCGACACAAACCATGCTGATGGCGGCCTTGGCAAAGGCGTTCGGGCTGGAAAGTCCGCCACGCCGCATCGAAGTCTACGATAACTCCCACATTTCGGGGACGAACGCCGTGGGCGGCATGATCGTGGCGGGCCTGGAGGGCTTCCGGAAGCAGCACTACCGAATCTTCAACATCAAATCGACCGAGATCACGCCGGGCGATGACTACGGTATGATGCGGGAAGTGCTGGAAAGGCGCTTTTCTCGGCTGGTGAAGGAGGAGGCTGCGTCCTCTATTCCTTCTCACTCGGGAGAAGGTGCCCCGCAAAGCGGGGCGGATGAGGGAGAGCCACCAACGTCAGGGATTCTCCCTCATCCATCAGGCTCCGCCTGCCACCGTCCCCCGAGAGGGAAGGAAGACAAGGACGCATTTCCCACCTGGCCAGACCTCGTGCTGATCGACGGTGGCAAGGGACAGTTGGAAGCTGCGCGGTCCACGCTGGAAGGGCTCGGCATCACGGATGTGCCGCTGGTGGGTGTGGCCAAGGGAGCGGACCGTGATGCGGGGCGCGAGACCTTCCTCATGCCCGGTCGCCAGCCCTTCAGGCTGCCGCCGCGCGATCCAGCGCTGTATTTCGTGCAGCGCCTGCGCGACGAGGCCCATCGCTTCGCCATCGGGGCGCACCGTGCCCGTCGCAAGCGTGAGATGACGAAAAGCCCGCTGGACGAGATCGGCGGCATCGGACCATCGCGCAAGCGGGCGCTTCTGCTGCATTTCGGTACCGCCAAGGCCATTGGCCGGGCCTCGCTGGATGATCTGGCGCGGACACCCGGTGTCAACGCGGCGACGGCGAAGGCGGTGCATGATTTCTTCAACGAGAAGGGGTGAGTCATGGCTCTACCCCTCTTTGGTTTGCGACAGGTTCGGGCTAGGGAACATGACGTGGTGCAAACCAAAGGCCGAATCGAGTTCCTTCGAATGATCCGCGCAACATGACGCCTCGCAACAAGAGCCATCCGTTCTCGCTGCCCAATGTGCTGACCTATCTGCGCATCCTCGCTGTGCCTGCGATCGTTGCCGTGCTGTTCTGGCCACGCGATGACAGTATGCGTTGGTGGGCGCTGGCGTTTTTCGTGGCCGCGGCTATCACGGATTACTTCGACGGCTATTTCGCCCGCGCCTGGCACCAATATTCCGCCATCGGTCGTATGCTGGACCCCATCGCGGACAAGCTTTTGGTGGCCGCCACGCTGCTGATGCTGGTGGCTGACGAGACGATTGCCTCGTGGTCGCTGTGGGCGGCAATCATTATCCTGTGCCGTGAAATCCTGGTCTCGGGCCTGCGCGAGTTCTTGGCGGAGTTGCGTGTCTCGGTCCCGGTCACGAAGGTTGCGAAGTGGAAGACCACGGCGCAGCTGGTGGCCATAGGCTTTCTGGTAGCGGGGCCAGCCGGAGACAGTGTGTTGCCGGAGGGTTGGACCCTGACGATCGGCCTGACGCTGTTGTGGGTCGCGGCCGGGCTGACGCTCTACACTGGCTGGGATTACTTCCGGTCCGGCATCAAGCACCTGCTGGCCGAGGACGAGAGGGAGCAGTCATGAGCCTCAAGCTTGTCTATTTCGCCTGGGTGCGGGAGCGTATTGGCAAGCCGGAGGAGCATGTTGAACTGCCACCCAGCGTCGTGACGATTGGTGATCTAATCGCATGGCTGACAATGCGCGGCGAAGAGTATGCCTATGCTTTCGAAAATGCCCCCTTGATCCGCGCCGCCATCGACAAGGCGCATGTCAAACATGATGCGCCGATAGCAGGCGCGCGGGAGATCGCGTTCTTCCCGCCGATGACGGGGGGGTGATGTTCACTGTCCGCGTCCAGCCAGAGGATTTCGACCTCGCGGCAGAACAGCGCAAACTCTGCGCGGGTCGCACCGATATTGGTGCCGTTGTCACCTTCACTGGCCTGTGCCGCGATGAGCGCGGCACGCTGGCAGCACTGGAGCTGGAGCATTACCCCGGCATGGCCGAGGAGGAAATGGCCCGCGTGCTCAATGAAGCCAAGGCCCGCTGGCCGCTGGACGGTGCGGTGCTGGTGCATCGCCATGGGCTGATCCGGCCGGGCGAGAATATCGTGCTTGTCGTGACGGCCTCGCGTCATCGCAAGGCAGCCTTTTGTGCTGCGGAATTCCTGATGGACTACCTCAAGTCGTGCGCTCCTTTCTGGAAGAAGGAACACTTGAAGGACGGGACGACAGGCGCATGGGTGGAGGCCAAGGATACCGATGACAAGGCATTGGAGAAATGGTCAGGCGATTTTGGGACTTGAGGCCAGAAGCCTGTCGACCTTCTCGTGCAATTCGAGGATTTCGATTTCTGCCTTGAGGTTGACCTCGTAGTCCAGTGTCGCCTGAATGCGGTCACGCGCGGCCTGACGGTTCTGCGACATCAGGATGAGCGGAGCCTGGATGGACGCCAGCATCGACAGCAGCAGGTTGAGGAAGATGTAGGGATACGGGTCAAAGCGAGCATTTCCGATCAAAAGTACCGAATTGAGCAACGCCCAGAAGCCCAAGAAGACGAAGAACCAGATGATGAAGGTCCACGAGCCGCCCCAGCGGGCGACTTGATCCGCAACCTTCTCGCCAAAGGTCTGGCCTTCGTCGACCGAGGCATTCACGTTGCGGGTGATGTGGTGCTGCTTGGCGATGCGGGCGATGACACGCCGGTCACGGTCGCTGAGGGTCGTGACCCCGCTTTCCAGCAGCTCGTGCGCTAGGGTGCGGATACTCTCGTCCATGGGTATTCTCCGTCATCATGGCGTAGAGCGCACAGGCTCTACCGCAGCATGGGGATGAGGCTTAGCACGAGCAGCAGCGCCATGGTGATATTGAACACCCTGAGCGCTTTCGGATTTTGCAGGAAGCGCCGGATACCGACACCGAATGCCGCCCAGATCTGGGTTGGAGGCGAGCCCGCGACAAGCATGACGAGGCTGAGATAGAGCGCCTTCTCCAGCGGGCTGTAGCCTGCGGGACCATAGACGGAGACAGCGCCCAGAATCATCAGCCAGGCCTTGGGGTTCACCCACTGAAAAGCGGCAGCCTGCAGGAACGTCAAGGGCTTGCCTTCCGCCTCGCCATCGCTGACGCTGCTGGCGGTAGCGATTTTGAAGGCGAGCCAGAGCATGTAGGCGACACCGATCACCTTCAGCGTCAGTTGCAGGCGGGGTTCAGCCAAAAACACTGAGCCAAGGCCCAGAGCGATAATGAACATTATCAGGCTGAAGCCGATATTAATGCCCCAGATATGCGGCTGCGTGCGCCGGAAGCCGAAATTCGCGGCAGACGCAAGCACCATCACGTTGTTCGGCCCCGGCGTGCCGGACATCGCAATGCAATAGAGGATGTAGGGGATCAGCGTTTCCATCGTCCCCTTCCGGCCCTTTTCAGCCGATTCCGCTATCAGCTCACATCACTTCGGATTCACCGTCGCCGAATAGGCATCAATCAGCGTCTTCGTCATGTTGCCCGGTGTGTACCTGATGCCTGCAATCTCGCCCACCGGCGTCACTTCCGCCGCAGTGCCTGTGATGAAGCACTCGTTGAAGCTCGACAGCTCTTCCGGCTTGATGCGCCGCTGCACC
>JANNEO010000054.1:0-6351 GCA_031378805.1 Hyphomicrobiales bacterium | reverse complement strand
GAACTTCAGCACAGAGGCTCCCGTATCCTGCGAACCGACCCAGCCGAGCAACACGGTGACCACCACGAATACCCAGAAGAAGATGCGGAAGGCAGGACGGAAGCTGCCCGAGCGGATGCGCGATGTATCGAGCCATGGCAGGAACGCGAGAATCACCACCGCCGCGCCCATGGCCATCACGCCACCGAGCTTGTCGGGTATAGAACGCAGAATGGCGTAGAACGGCAGGAAGTACCATTCCGGCACGATGTGCGCGGGGGTCTTCAGCGGATCCGCCATAATGTAGTTGTCGGCATGTCCAAGCTGGTTGGGCTGATAGAACACGAAAAACAGGAAGAAGATGAAGAAGCACACCATGGCAAAGGCGTCCTTCACCGTGGCGTAAGGCGTAAACGGCACGGTGTCCTTCGACAGGCTCTTCACCTCGACGCCTGTCGGATTGTTCTGACCGACCACATGCAGGGCCCAGACGTGGAGAATGACCACGCCGAAGATCATGAAGGGCAGCAGGTAGTGCAAAGAGAAGAAGCGGTTCAGCGTCGGGTTATCGACGGCATAGCCGCCCCACAGCCAGGTCACGACCGTTTCGCCAACCAGGGGAATGGCCGAGAACAAATTGGTGATCACGACAGCGCCCCACAGCGACATCTGCCCCCAAGGCAGCACATAGCCCATGAAGGCGGTGGCCATCATCAGGAGGAAGATGACGACGCCAAGAATCCACAAGACCTCGCGTGGGGCCTTGTAGGAGCCATAATACATGCCGCGGAAGATATGCAGATACACGGCAAAAAAGAACATGTGCGCGCCGTTCATGTGCAGATAGCGGATCAGCCAGCCATAGCTGACATCCCGCATGATGTGCTCCACCGAGGCGAAGGCGAAATCGACATGCGGCGTGTAGTGCATGACCAGGATGATGCCGGTGATGATCTGCGACGTTAGCATCACCATGAGGATGCCGCCGAATGTCCAGAAGTAGTTGAGATTCTTCGGTGTCGGGTAGGACACGAAGGAGGAGTGCATGAGGCCGATGATCGGAAGACGTGCTTCCAGCCACTTGGCACCTGCGGACTTTGGAACGTATGTGGAATGGCCTTGCATTGTCTTGATCCCGTTTCCGTCAGGCTGCCGAACGCGTGCCGTTGATGCGGATGCTGCTTTCGTTCAGGAAGGCATATTCCGGAACGACCAGATTCTTCGGGGCCGGACCCTTCCGGATACGGCCAGAGGTATCATAATGTGAACCGTGGCATGGGCAGTACCAGCCATTGTAGTCGCCTGCGTTCTTGACGGGCACGCAACCCAGATGGGTGCATGAACCCTGGACGATGATCCACTTGGACTGCACGGCGTTGTTGAACTTTTCCGAGCGGTCGGCGTCGGGTTTGGGATCCGGCATACTCTTGGCATCGTCGGCCTTGGCTTCCTCGATCTCCTTTGGCGTGCGGTGACGCACGAAGATCGGCAGACCGCGCCATTTCAGCGTCACGGACTGCCCCTCTGGAATCTGAGACAGGTCGACCTCGATCGGCGCTCCTGCGGCTCGCGTGCTCGCGTCAGGGCCAAGCTGGGCAACAAATGGCCAGATGGCCGAAACACCGCCAACGGCACCCACGACACCCGTCGCCAGATAGAGGAAATCGCGGCGGTTTCCTTCGGCAGTCATCGAAGCCATCGTCTCTCAGCTGCCCGTCGGGGCCGCCCCTTCTTGCTGGTTCGGACATCTGGCAACGAACACTTACGGTTCGATCCAACACCCTGTCTGACGCTGTAGAAGCAAAATCTTACACAAAGGCAATGCGACTCGGCGTCGCCACCCACGATTTTGCGAGTTCTTTTGCATCGTTGCGGCAAATTGTCTAGGCGTGGTGCGGCTTTGAGTGAGCGCTGGGTGGAATTGGGATTGGAAAATGACGCAATTCTCGGGTCTGGTGTTGTCGGATCAATGACACCGTCAATGCAGACAAGGACCATATATTCGGTGTCGTCTGGTCAAGGCCGGGCTGGTGTCGCCGTCATCCGTATCAGCGGTCCGCACGCTGACGCAGCTCTGGAAGCCCTGTGTGGGAAGCTGCCGCCTTACAGACAGGCATGTCTCGTGACGTTGCGCGCTCCAACAAGTCTTGACGTTCTGGATCGGTGTCTCGCGCTGCGTTTCGCTGAGGGCGCCAGTTTCACAGGCGAGGCTTCTGTCGAGTTGCAGGTGCATGGCGGCCTGGCTGTCGTGAAGGCGGTGCTCCATGCCTTGTCCGGGCTTGACGGCCTGAAGGTGGCCGAAGCTGGCGAGTTTACCCGACGTGCCCTGGAGAACGGCAGGATGGATCTGACCCAGGTCGAAGCGCTGGGTGATCTGATCGCCGCCGATACTGATGCGCAAAGGCGCCTTGCCCTTCATGGCTTCGAGGGCGCTTTTGGTCGCTCCGTGCGCGAATGGCGGGAATGGCTGCTGGAGGCGCGCGCATTGGTGGCGGCTGAAATTGATTTCAGTGACGAGGGCGATGTGGGTGATGCCGCCACCTCCGAGATCGATTCGGTTCTGCAACGACTGGAAAGAGGTTTCACAGCCGCCCTGGCTCAAGCAGATCACGGCAGGATCGTGACTGAAGGGATGCGTGTGGCCATTCTCGGCGCTCCCAATGTCGGGAAGTCGACACTGCTGAACGCTTTTGCTGGTAGCGATGTGGCCATTGTCACGGAGCACGCAGGAACGACGCGCGACATCGTCGAAGTGCGGCTCGATCTTTCGGGCTATGCCGTGGTGTTGCAGGATACAGCAGGCTTGCGCGAGGCAAATGATCCTGTCGAACGGATCGGCATCGACCGCGCATTGCAGGCGGCGCGTGCGGCTGATCTGCTGCTATTACTCGACGACGGCAGCAATGGTTTTCCATCATGTCCGGAGTTTGGCGAAACACCTTCGATTCGCGTCCGGAGCAAATGGGATCGGTCCGATGAAAGGATAGAGCATTCGCAGGCGTATGATATCGCCGTGTCGGGAGTGACGGGGCACGGTTTGGATTCGCTTCAGAAACGAATCCTCTCACATCTGGAGAAACAGCATGGCGACGAACGGCCATTGATCACGCGTGAACGTCAGCGTCTTGCGGTGGTTGCTGCGCTGGATGCGTGTCGCGCCGCACGTCGGGCCAGACTTGTCGGGATTGATTTCCTCGATGAAGAGCTTCGGCGCATCGATGAAGCCCTTGCAGGAGTATTGGGTCTGATTGGTGTCGAGGAGGTGCTTGGTGCCATTTTCAGCAAGTTTTGTGTCGGTAAATAAGGGCGCTGTCGCAGCGCAATGTTTCACGTGAAACAGTGCGACAGTGATGTGAGACGGACAATTGTCTTTGACGCAGCGAGTGGAAACGATCAGTGAAGTGTCCGATTGGGCGAGCGTGACCAAGGGAACAGGATTGAGAGTGATGGCGAGGCCAGAGCAGTTTGACGTGATTGTCGTTGGCGCGGGCCATGCCGGATGTGAAGCGGCAGCGGCCTCGTCGCGTGCGGGTGCGCGGACAGCCCTGGTGACATTGCGGCAGGACAACCTCGGCGTGATGTCCTGCAATCCAGCAATCGGTGGCCTGGGAAAGGGTCACCTCGTGCGGGAGATCGATGCATTGGATGGCATCATGGGTCGCCTTGCCGATGTTTCCGGTATTCAATTCCGCGTGCTCAACCGGCGGAAAGGGCCTGCCGTGCGGGGCCCTCGTGCGCAGATCGACAGGGCGTTGTACCATTCTGCCATGTCGCTCGAGCTGATGGAGCGTACACCTGGTCTGGTCGTGATCGAAGGTGAAGTGGCTGATTTGTTGGAAGACAAGGGCGAGATCACAGGCATCGTCACAGCCGATGGACGATCATTTCACGCTGGAGCGGTCGTCATTACGACGGGTACGTTCCTGCGTGGCGTCATACATCTGGGGCCTGAACGGCGTGCTGCGGGCCGTGTCGGAGAAGCGCCCGCCGTACGTCTTGCACACAGACTTCAAGCCGCCGGGTTTGCCTTGGGACGCCTCAAGACAGGAACGCCCGCACGGCTCGATGGCAAGTCGATCCAGTGGAGTGGCCTGGAAGTTCAGCCCGGTGATGATCCGCCGCAGCCTTTTTCGATGCTGACAGCGCAGATCGATGTGCCGCAGGTGCCGTGCCACGTCACACGCACGACGTTGGCGACACATGAGGTGATCCGACAGAATTTGGATCGGGCTCCGGTGTATTCTGGTCAGATCGATGGTCGTGGCCCACGGTATTGCCCGTCGATCGAGGACAAGGTCGTCCGTTTCGGCGACCGCGAGGGCCATCAGATTTTTCTCGAACCGGAGGGCCTGTCGACTGATACGATCTATCCCAATGGCATATCGACCTCGCTTCCCATCGATGTGCAGGATGCGTTCTTGCGCACAATCCCCGGATTGGCTGACGTGCGGGTGGAGCAGTATGGCTACGCGATCGAGTATGATTTCGTTGATCCACGCGAGTTGTTTCCCACGTTGGAGACCAAGCGCTTACGGCGGCTGTTTTTTGCCGGGCAGATCAATGGAACGACGGGTTACGAGGAGGCTGCAGCGCAAGGGCTCGTGGCTGGCCTGAACGCCGCGCGCCGCGCAGGGGCATCCGAACTGGTGCAGTTTTCACGGCTCGATTCCTATATTGGTGTCTTGCTGGATGATTTGGTGACGCGCGGCGTGACAGAACCGTATCGCATGTTCACATCGCGGTCGGAGTTTCGCCTGGCGTTGAGGGCGGACAATGCCGACATGCGCCTCACCAGGCTTGGCATGGAACTGGGGTTGGTTGCACAGCCAAGAGCACAGGCATTTGCTGCAAAAGCCCACGCGTTGGAGACCTGGACAGGCCGTTTGAAGGCTCTGACCCTTAGCCCGACTGAAGCGCAGCACTCTGGCATTATTCTGAATCAGGATGGTGTTCGCCGCTCTGCGTATGAACTTCTGTCATATCCGCATCTGGATTGGGCCGATATCTGCCGTGTCTGGCCTGAACTGAACGCTGCATCCGATTCGATTGCGGAACAAATCGCCACTGATGCACGGTATGCGGTTTATCTCGAGCGCCAACAGGGCGATGTTGAGCGCATCCGTCGTGATGAAGCGCTTGATTTGTCCGTTTTTGACAGTGACGGGTTCTCTGGAATTCCTGGCCTTTCCAACGAGATCAGCGCGAAGCTGAACATGATTCGTCCCCGTTCCATCGCACAGGCCAAGCAGATGGAGGGCATGACCCCTGCAGCTCTGGGGCTTGTTGCTGCACATGCGAGACGCCGTCGCAATGCCTCTATCGTGTCAGCAGGACTATGACTTCCGTCAAAATCGAGATCCAACACACTGTTTCACGTGAAACATTCCAGCGCCTCGACGTGATTGTGCAGCAATTGCTGAAGTGGCAACCGCGCATCAATCTGGTGGCCCCAAGCACGCTTCCCGACGTCTGGCAGCGCCATATCGCTGATTCGTTACAGCTCGTTCCTTTGGCAGGCGAGGCACGTCGCTGGATCGACCTGGGGTCCGGTGGTGGGTTTCCGGGGTTGGTCGTGGCTGCGGCGCTGGCTGAGAGGGCTGGCTTCCGTATGGTTCTGGTCGAGAGCGTGGGGAAAAAATGCGCCTTTTTGCGTGAAACGACGCGAATTGCGGGCTTGCCCGTCGATGTCGTCCAGGGGCGGATCGAGAATGTAGTCGCGGGAATGCCGGGCGCTTTTGACATTGTCTCCGCGCGCGCCCTCGCTCCACTGGATGCGCTGCTTGGTTTGGCCGAACCCTTGCTCGCCGCTGGGGCACGGGGACTCTTTCCGAAGGGGCAAGATGTTGATGACGAGCTGCTGACTGCAACTAAATCTTGGAATTTGAGCGCCGATCTGATTCATAGTCAGACGGAAGCTGGTGCCGCGATTGTTGTCGTAACCTCCGCTTCTCGAAAATGATCTCCTGTCTCAGGGAGCAGCAAGCTTGCAGGAGCATCCATGATGTCAGCAGCCGGTACCCGAAAGACACGCGTTCTTGTCGTGGCGAACCAGAAGGGCGGCGTGGGCAAGACCACCACGGCCATCAATCTTGGAACGGCGCTGGCTGCAATCGGCGAGAATGTCCTGGTGCTGGATCTCGATCCGCAGGGCAATGCTTCGACGGGTCTGGGTCTGGCTGCCAAGGATCGCGGATGCTCGACCTACGATGTGCTTCTGGGCGATGCTGTCCTGCGGCAGGCTGTCGTACCGACGTCCGTGCCGCGATTGTTTCTCGCCCCCTCCAGCATGGATTTGCTGGGAGCAGAATTGGAGCTGGCAACCCAAAAGGACCGCAGCTTTCGCCTCAGGGATGCGCTGCACGCGCTTGAGGC
>JANNEO010000065.1:0-23033 GCA_031378805.1 Hyphomicrobiales bacterium | reverse complement strand
GTCACCAGTCGGGAAACAAAACGCTTTCTTCTCAAGGAGTTCGCCCTGGCGGAACGCTCCGTGACGGTGGCCGAGCCTGGCACCGCACGGGCGGAACGCGCGGCTGGTACGGGCAGCCCCCTCCATATCCTGGCAGTGGGTGCCGTCTCCGCCCGCAAGGCTTATGGGCATCTGGTGGCGGCGCTTGCCAGCCTGCCGCAGCTGGAGTGGCGGCTGACCATTGCCGGATCGCTGACGCTGCAACCGGCGGCTGTAGAGACCCTGCGATCCGCCATCAGCACCAGCGGCGTGGCCCATCGCATCACGCTCGCGGGCGCATTGGATGATGCCGCACTCTCGGCGCTCTATGCCAGCGCTGATCTGTTCGCCATGTCCTCGCTCTTCGAGGGCTATGGCATGGCGCTGACGGAAGCCCTGGCGCGAGGCTTGCCCATCGTGGCCTCCTCCGGCGGGGCCGCAGCCGATACCCTGCCTGACATTGCCGCCATCAAGGTTCCGCCGGGAGATATTGCGGCCTTGACCCATGCCTTGCATCGCGTGATCAGCGATGGCGGGTTGCGGCGGCGCATGGGTGATGCGGCCTGGGCGGCGGCAGCGCTGCTGCCGGATTGGGACGACACGGCCCGCGAGATCGCAGACGTGATCAAGGCGCTATAGACAAGGGAGCGAGCAATGAGTTTCAGCGCGGAATGGCTTGCCCTCAGGGAGCCAGCGGATCATGCGGCGGTCAATCCGGAGGTGCAGGCGGCGCTGGCCAGCCGCTTTGCCGGGCGGACCAGCCTTCGTATCGTCGATCTGGGCTGCGGAGCAGGCTCCAACCTGCGCGGGTCATGGCGTGCCCTGCCCGACCGACAGGACTGGACCCTGGTGGACTACGATGCCGCATTGCTGGCCGCTGCACGGAGTCGGCTGGCCGATTGGGCGGATGGATCAGAGACCAGCGGTGATGCCCTCGTGCTGCGCAAGGATGGCAAGACGCTGACCGTGCATTTCCGGCAGGCCGACCTTTCAGGCGGCGATTTCGGCGTTGTGACAGCGGGGGCCGACCTGGTGACGGCGGCGGCGCTGTTCGATCTTTTTTCGGTGCAAAGCATTGAAAGGCTTGCTGAAACCGTCACCGCGCAAGGCAGCAGCTTCTACACCGTGCTCACCTATGACGGTTACACCCGGTGGTCGCCGCCCCATGCCGCCGACCCCGCCATGCGCGACGCTTTTAACGCCCACCAGAAGACGGACAAGGGCTTCGGCCCGGCCGCCGGTCCGGGTGGCACGTCTGCATTGTCGAAGGCGTTCTATGCGAGGGGCTACCGGGTGCTGCGCGGCACCAGCCCCTGGGTCGCAGACCAGCGCTTCCCGGATTTGCGCCGTGCGCTCGACAGCGGCTTCGCCACTGCCGTGGGCGAGACAGGCAAGGTTCCCGCCGCCGGTGTGCAGGACTGGCTGACGCAACGACTGACGAGCGATGATCGGGTCTCCATCATCGGTCACGAGGATCTGCTGGCCATGCCGGGCTGACCCCTTGTTCAGCGTGGCTTGAGGCCGGGCACCATGCGGCGCAACACGTTGTCTTTCCGGATCACGTGGTGAAACAGAGCCGCACCGATATGCGCCAACACCAGCAGGGCCAGAAGGATGGCTCCCAGTTTGTGGAACATGAAGACGGTCTCTGCGGTCTTCTCGTTCTTTGCAACCAACCCCGGCAGGCTAAGGCCGCCCGGCAAACCAAGCGAATCATAGAGCGACACGCCCACCCAGCCCAGCAGCGGAATGGTGAGCAGCAGCCCATACATGCTCCAGTGCGTGAGGTGCGAGACCGCCTTCTGCCAGGGCTCCAACGTCGGCTCATCCGCCGGTGCGCCCTTGGTGAAGCGATAGACCAGTCGCGCCACGACGATCCACAGCAGGATGAAGCCGCCCAGCTTGTGGTTCGAATACAGGATGTTGGTGAAGGCATCGAAGTCGGTCGCCTTGCCGCGTTCCACCATGTAAATCCCCACCGGGACCATGATGAAAACGAATGCCGCCGTGATCCAGTGGAAACGCCGGGCGCCTTTGGCATAGGTCGCCGTTTGCGCTGTCTGTGTACCGTCACCTTGACCCATGGCTGATAATCCCTGTTTGCGGCCCTTCGCCATGACAGCGTTAACGCGACCTTAACGCAAGAGGGTTTCGGTAGAGAAGGGCGAAAAGGCGCGATTCGCGGGCCTTTGCCTCTCTCTCTGGACCTTTGCACCCACAGGGCCATGGCGGCTGACGATCTGACCACACCACTGGGCGTTAACCGCGCGGCCTCCACGGCACAGCGCAGGCGCATCCCCGTGGGCAAGGTTGCAGGCGGTTTCTGCCTCGCGCTGCTGGGTGGCCTCGCAGGGTTCATCGCGTTTGCCAAAGACCCGCTTGGCGGCGAGCCCATCGCCACTGCCAGCATCGAGAAAATGCCGAAGCGCACGACCGCGCAATCCGAACAGGACACGTCCTTGCCAGCCCGTGAAACCTCGCCGAATGTGCGCGAAGTGCCGCAAGGCAAGGGCGAGCAGCAGCGCACGGGTGCCGCGGACATGGAAAACGACGCCGGCGTGCGCGTCGTGCGCCAGAACGGGCAAGCCCCCGGTTCGGTCATCATCCGCGTGCCCGATGCGCAACCCGCGATCAAGCTGGCGGCCGCGCCCGACAAGCGGTTGGTGGAGCGTGGACGCCATGGCACCTTGCCCAAGATGGGACCGGATGGCATCCGGGCGGCGGATGTCTATGCGCGGCCGGTCACGGCCCAGCAACGCAATGCTCCTGTGCGCATCGCCATCGTGGTTGGCGGCCTTGGCATCAACGCCCATGCGACGCAGGACGCAGTGCAGCGGTTGGCTGGCCCGGTCAGTCTTGCCTTCGCGCCCTATGGGCAGGATCTGGAACGCCAGGTCTCTCGGGCGCGCGAAGATGGGCACGAAGTGCTGTTGCAGGCACCGATGGAACCCTTCGATTATCCCGACAATGATCCCGGCCCGCACACACTGGTCGCGGCCTTGCCACCAGAACAGAATCTCGACCGCCTGCAATGGGTGATGGCCCGGTTTTCGGGCTATGTCGGCATCATCAACTTCATGGGCGGGCGCTTCACCTCCAATGATGCCGCGCTGGCACCCATCATGAAGGATTTCGCCAGCCGCGGGTTGCTTTATATCGATGACGGCTCGTCGGGCCGCAGTGTCGCGCCACAGGTCGCAGCGGGTGCGGGCGTCTCGGCGGGCAAGACCGATGTGGTGATCGACGCCGTGCAGCGCGGACCCGACATCGATGCCGCCCTGGCAAGACTTGAGAAGGTTGCCCGCGAGAAGGGCAGCGCCATCGGCTATGGCTCCGCCTTGCCGGTCACGGTAGACAGGATCGCGCGTTGGGCAAAAGCCGCCGAGTCACGCGGCATCACTCTCGTGCCAATCAGTGCGCTGGTGTCCTCGCCGAAGAGAAGCTAGTTTTCGCCAGATGAAAAGAGCGCTGGAGAGCCTGCCGTACCGCCGCTGTGTTGGCGTGATGCTGATCAACCGGCAGGGACTGGTGTGGATCGGCGATCGTCGCAAGGACGCGACTCCAGAGCATGTTGGCGGCGGCTTTTCCTGGCAGATGCCACAGGGCGGCCTGGATCGCGGCGAGACCCCCTATCATGCCGCCTTGCGTGAACTCGCAGAGGAAACCTCGGTCACTGCCACGACCTTGCTCGCCGAAGCACCGGATTGGTACAGCTACGACCTTCCGCTCGATGTTGCGACACAGAGCTGGAAAGGCAAGTACCGAGGCCAGACCCAGAAATGGTTCGCGCTGCGTTTCGAAGGCGAGGATTCGCAGATCAACGTTCTGAAACCCGCAGGCGGGCACCGGCCGGAATTCTCGGCCTGGCGCTGGGAGCGGATGGAGCGCCTTCCGGAGTTGATCATCCCCTTCAAACGGCCCGTGTATGAACGGGTGGTCGAGGCTTTCGGGCATTTGGCGGCTCTTGGCTGATTGACAGGCCTCCAGCCCCATGGTGCATTGCTTTTACAGGAATTTGGCGGATATCCCGCCTCCGGGAGAGCAGAATGAAAACAGCATGGATCGTGGGTCTTGGCCTAGGGCTCGCGGCGCTCTCCGCGCCGGCCTCAGCGCAGCAGACAAAAGTGGCCATCGGCATGTCCGGCTGGACAGGCTTCGCGCCGCTGACGCTGGCAAACGAGGCTGGCATCTTCAAGAAGAACGGCCTTGATGTCACGATCAAGAAAATCCCTCAGGCCTCGCGCCACCTCGCCATCCAGTCCGGCGACATCCAGTGTGCCGCCACAACGGTCGAGACATGGATCGTGTGGAATGCCAATGGCGTGGCGACAAAGCAGCTTTTCCAGCTCGACAAGAGCTATGGCGCAGACGGCATGGTGGTGCGCAACGGCATCGAGAAGGTGTCTGACCTGAAGGGCAAGACAGTGGCCGCGTCGGCGCCGGGCACTGCACCCTATTTCACGCTGGCGTGGTTCCTGAAGAAGAACGGCCTTAGCGTGAAGGATGTCACCGTGGTCAACATGGAGCCAGGACCGGCAGCACAGGCCTTCATCACCGGCAACAATGATGCGGCGATGACCTATGAGCCTTTCCTGTCATCCGTGCGCGCGGCTCCGCAGGCGGGCAAGATCCTGGCGACAACGCTCGATTATCCCATGATCATGGACACGTTCGGCTGCACGCCTGCCTTCATCGCCGGCAACGAGAAGGCCGTAAAGGCTCTCGCTGACAGCTATTTCGAGGCGCTCGAGATGATCGCCAAGGAGCCTGCCAAGGCCAACGAAATCATGGGTGCGGACGTGAAACAATCTGGCGAGGCGTTTGCCAAGTCTTCCGCCTACCTGCGCTGGCAGGACAAGGCGGCAAACAAGGCATTCTTCGCTGGCCCACATGCCGCATTCTCGGCTGAAGCCGCTGATCTGCTGCTGGAGCTTGGCATCATCAAGGCCAAGCCTGACATGGCCGCGCTGACGGATACGCGGTTCATTCAGTAGGGCCCTGCTTCCTTCTCCCATGGGAGAAGGTGGTCGACGGATGTCGACCGGATGAGGGAGAATCACTGACCTCTGTGGCTCTCCCTCATCCGTCTGCCTCCGGCAGCCACCTTCCCCCGGGGGGAAGGAATTGGTCACATCCATGCGCCCGCTTCAGCCCGTTTCCCCCGCTGCAAAAACCGCCCTCGGCATCAGCTTCTTCGTGCTGTTCTTCAGCGCATGGGCCTTCGCCACGCTGGGCGGGTTCGTGCCGAAAATCTTTCTCGCCGATCCCATCACCATGGTGGAGGATGGCTGGCTGCTCCTGACCAAATACGGTTTCGCCAAGGATATTGCGATCACGATCTGGCGCGTGGTGGGCGGCTTCGTACTGGCGGCGATGGTGGCGGTGCCGTTGGGCATCCTGATGGGAGCCTACAAGCCGGTCGAGGCTTTCTTCGAGCCGTTCGTGTCCTTCGCGCGCTATCTTCCGGCATCGGCATTCGTGCCACTGCTGATCCTATGGGCGGGCATCGGCGAGACACAGAAGCTGCTCGTCATCTTCATGGGTTCGGTGTTCCAGATCGTGCTCATGGTGGCCGTCACCGTCGGTCAGACGCGCCGCGATCTTGTGGAGGCTGCCTACACGCTGGGATCAGGCGACGGCGGCGTTGTGCGCAGGGTTCTGATCCCCATGAACGCGCCGGAGATTGCCGAAATCCTGCGCCTGGTGCTGGGCTGGGCTTGGACCTATGTGATCGTGGCCGAGTTCATTGGCTCGTCCGCTGGCATCGGCCACATGATCATCGACAGCCAGGCACTGCTCGCCACCGGACAGATGATCTTCGGCATCATCATCATCGGATTGATCGGGCTGATTTCGGATTTTGCCTTCAAGCTCATGAACCAGCGGTTTTTTCCATGGCGGTTGGCATGAAGGTCTCTCTAAACCTCATCCTGAGCCTGTCGAAGGATTGTCCAGAAAGCTCTGGAGACGCAAACCTCGTCCTTCGACAGGCTCAGGATGAGGTTTGCTGCGTTGTGAAGTGCCGACCATGACTGCTGGAAACCTTTCCATCCAGAATGTCTCGCGCGTTTTCCCTGGCTCAGGTGACTCAGGGGCCGTTACAGCCTTGCAGCCAACCACGCTTGCCATTGCGGAGAATGACTTCATCACCATCCTCGGTCCCTCGGGTTGCGGCAAGTCCACGCTGCTCCGGATCGTGGCGGGGCTGGACACTCCGACGGCGGGAGAGGTGCTGCTCAACGGCAAACCGGTGACGCGGCCCGGTGCCGACAGGGGCATGGTGTTCCAGAGCTACACGCTGTTCCCATGGTTGACCGTTGCCCAGAACATCGCCTTCGGCTTGCGGGAAAAGGGCATCGCGGATGCGCAACAGAAAGACATCGTCGCGTCATACATCGCCAAGGTCGGTCTAGCGGGGTTCGAGAACCACTGGCCCAAGCAGCTCTCAGGTGGGATGCAGCAGCGCACCGCAATTGCGCGCGCGCTGGCGAATGATCCGGCGATTCTGCTGCTCGACGAACCCTTCGGCGCTCTCGACAACCAGACGCGCGGGCTGATGCAAGAGCTGCTGCTGGGCATCTGGGAGCGTGAGAGAAAGACCGTGATCTTCGTTACCCACGACATCGAGGAGGCGATCTTCATGGCCAATCGCTGCCTCGTGATGAGCGCACGGCCGGGCCGCATCAAGCTCGATCTCCCCATCAGCCTGGACCATCCACGGCACTACACCATCAAGACCTCGCCAGAGTTCTCGGCCCTCAAGGCGCGATTGACCGAAGAAATCCGCGTGGAGGCGGTGCTGGCGGCGGCCACGCATTGATCGGCAGGGCATAGCCCCTTCCCTTGCCTGCTGTTATCTGCCATACGCCCGTCATCCGTCCCGCACCCTTGGAGGCGACGGATCCAGGGGTTCCGTCAGGGACTCCCGGGCGCGGCGGATTTTCCGCCGTGTTTTGTTTTAACAATCCGGAGATGACCCATGGCTTCCATGAAGCAGCTAGACGCCGAACCGCGTCAGCGGGTCGGCAAGGGGGCCGCCCGGGCTACACGTCGTGACCACCGCGTTCCAGCGGTGATTTACGGTGGTGGCCAGGCGCCCGTGTCGATTTCGCTCGACTACCACCGCACCAACCAGTTGATCTATGCTGGCCACTTCCTCACGACAGTGTTTGACATCACGGTTGGCGGCGAGACGATCCGCGCCATCCCGCGCGATTACCAGCTTGACCCAGTCAAGGATTTCCCGATTCACGTGGATTTCCTGCGTCTGGCTGAAGGTGCAACGATCCGCGTCGAGGTGCCAGTCCACTTCATCAACCACGAAGCCTCGCCTGGTCTGAAGCAAGGTGGCGCTCTCAACATCGTGCGCCACTCGGTGGAAATGGTTGTTCCCGCAGACGCCATCCCGGACAGCCTGACGGCTGACCTGACGGGGCTCGCCTTCAACGATGCCGTGAAGATCCATTCGATCACATTGCCCGCTGGAACACGCACCGTGATTCAGGGCCGCGACTTCACCATCGCCACGATCACGCCGCCAAAGGCGCAGACCGCCGAAGAGAAGGCTGCGACTGCTGCAGCCGCTCCGGCTGCTGCTGCTCCGGCCGCCAAGAAGTAAGCTGGCAAGATGCGGGCTGATTTGATCGGCTGACGACACCAAAGGCCGGGGAAACCCGGCCTTTTCTCTTGAGGAGAGGAACCGATGGCGGATCGCCTCCAACTCATTGTGGGCCTGGGCAACCCTGGCGCGAAATATGCCCGGAATCGCCATAATATCGGCTTTCTGGCAGTCGACGCCATGGCACGGCGCTGGAATGCCAAGCCCTGGAAGACCAAGTTCCAGGCCGAGATCACGGACATCCTGGTGGATGGCACGAAGGTGCTGCTGCTCAAGCCGCAGACTTTCATGAACGAGTCTGGACGTTCCGTCGGCGAGGCCATGCGCTTCCACAAGATCGCCCTAGCGGATCTCGCGGTGTTCCACGACGAACTGGATCTGGCACCCGCAAAGCTGCGTGTGAAAATCGGCGGCGGCAATGCGGGGCATAACGGCTTGCGGTCGATCACGGCACATTGCGGTAACGACTATCCGCGCATCCGCATGGGCATCGGACATCCCGGTGACAAGGACATGGTCCATGCCTACGTGCTGAGTGATTTTGCCCGCAGCGAAGAAGGGTGGGCCGAGGATATGTGCCGGCTCTCAGCCGACCTGCTACCGCGGATCACGTCGGGTGACGGCGAGCGCTTCCAGAACGACATCGCGCTGGAAATGAAGAAGCGCGGTTGGGCCGATGTGGACGTGGTGGGAAGAGCGCAATAGCGCGGGATGCGTTTGCACAAAGGCTGCGCGTGCAAGCTCTTCAGTTCTATAGAAACAGACAACAAAAAAGGCTCCCGCAGGAGCCTTTGTCACAACAGCCAGATCAGCCCTGCATCAAGCCGACATGGCCTTCATGCGCTTGGCAAGGCGGGACACCTTGCGTGATGCCGTGTTCTTGTGAAGCGTACCGTTCTGAGCGGCCTTCATCATGGCCGATTCAGCAGCAATGAGAGCCACCGACACAAGCTTCGCATCGCCACCGGCAAAGGACTCTTCAGCCTTGCGCACAACATTGCGAACGCGCGTGGTGCGCATCTTGTTCACAGCCGTGCGTTTGACGGCCTGGCGGGCTGCTTTCTTGGCGGAGGAGGTATTGGCCATGATAACCTTCGTGGATGGCCATCACACGTATCGCAGAACGATTGCTGATGGCGAGAAAAATGGATCAGCCGCGAGTGGTCTCGCGGCGGGATGGCTGCGTGTAATCGCAAATGGCGTTCGCGTCAACGGCCTACCTGGTTTCGAGCTCACCTGTGCTTGAACACCGGCTTGCGCTTCTCAACGAAGGCCGCCATGCCTTCCTTCTGGTCAGCCGTTGCAAACATGGCCGAGAACAACCTGCGTTCGAAGCGCACGCCTTCCGCCAGGCTCATCTCGAACGACCGGTTGACGCTTTCCTTGGTCATCGCCGTGATCACCTGCGAATAGCCCGCGATTGTGGTGGCCGCCTTGATCGCCTCCTCCATCAGCTTGTCCGCAGGCACAAGACGGGAGACCAGCCCGCAGCGCTCGGCCTCCGCCGCATCCATCATGCGTCCCGTCAGGCACATGTCCATCGCCTTCGCCTTGCCGATGAATCGGGCCATGCGCTGCGATCCGCCTGCACCCGGCATGACGCCCAGCTTGATCTCGGGCTGGCCAAACTTGGCAGTGTCTGCCGCGATGATGAAATCGCACATCATGGCCACCTCGCAGCCGCCGCCCAGTGCAAACCCTGCCACCGCCGCGATGATCGGCTTGCGGCGCTGGCTGACACGGTCCCAGGGTGCGATGTGGTCATCCATGTAGGTGCCGGGATATCGCTTGTTCTGCATTTCCTTGATATCAGCCCCTGCCGCGAAGGCTTTTTCTGAGCCGGTCAGAACCATGCAGCCGATGGCTTTGTCCTTCTCGAACACATCCATGGCCTTGTTCACTTCGCTGATCAGCTTGGCGTTGAGCGCATTCAGCGCTTCGGGCCGATTGAGCCTGATGACACCGACGGGACCGTGCGTTTCGACAATGATGGTTTCGTAAGCCATGGCTCAGGATCCTTTGCAGAGGAAAGAAAACGGACCATAACGGCAGCAACCAGCCTGTCCAGAGAAGCTTAACCAAGAATGAAGGCAACCCGACTCCCGCTGTTCGTTCTGTCGCATGATGGGACAGACGGAGAGCTTTTGCCATGTCTCAGGCCGGAACCACTGCATTCGATGGACGATATCGCATCCTGGACAGCTACCGCTTCATCGCGGCCAGCCTGATCTGTGTCTATCACTTCAACAAGGCCAATGTTCTCGGGCTGGCGACGCTGTCTCCGCTGTTCGAGAACATCCGTCTGATGGTGGATTTCTTCTTCGTCCTGTCCGGTTTCGTGATCGCACGAACCTATCTCGGCAAGGTGACGGACACGGCGGGCTATGGACGCTTCATGGGACGGCGCTTCGCACGGCTCTATCCGCTGCATCTGCTCACACTGCTCGTGGGCATCGCTGGCAGCATGGTGATCGGCACGGGGCAGCTTCAACCCGGCACCAATCCGGAGGTCTTTTCGACCACGGCGATCCTTGCCAATCTCACGCTAACCCACAGCCTTGGTGTCACCAGCTACGGGTCATTCAACATTCCATCCTGGTCCATTTCGGCAGAAATGTTCGTTTATGCGCTGTTTCCGCTGTTTGCGCTCATGATCACGCGCCTGCCCGCATTGGCGAATGCGGCGCTTGTGGTGGGCTATGTCGTCGCTACAGTCGTGATCCGCGATCATTTCGGCCTCAGGGACTGGACGCTGACCTGGTTCGACATGGGTGCCTTGCGCGCAGTACCGACCTTCTTCACCGGTGTGCTGATTGCCCATCTCCTGTCTACGCGCTGGAAGGACTTCGCCCCGTCGATCTGGTGGGCGCACGCGGCTTTCCTGCTGGCCTTGGTGCCGATGCACCTGAATGCGCGGGATGAATGGGCGTTAGCTTGTTTTGCGCTGGTGGTGGTGCTGGCGGCGGCGGCGGAACAACATGGTGCGAAAAGCCGGATGCAGGGCGATCGTTTCGTGCATCTCGGCGACGCCTCCTATTCCCTGTACATGTGGCACATGCCCGTCAAGGTCGGCATCTTCGCGGTGATCGGCAAACTGCTGGGCACGGCCCTGCTGCCAATGTGGCTGGCCGCGATCCTGTCCTTCGCGGTCTCGCTTGGGGTGGCCCTGCTGTGCTACCGGCTGTTCGAGATGCCCATGCGAAGGCTGATCATGGCCTATGGTACAGGCAGTGGCATGAGGCAGGACGGCAAACCCGTCACGGCCTAGCCAAGAGTTCAGGATGCGCTGAGATGACCAGACCTCCCCAAGATTCACAGGTCACAGAAGTCACGCTGCGTTACGCGGATATGGATGCGCTGGGCCATCTCAACAATGCGGTGTATTCCACGCTGCTCGAAGCGGGACGGGTGGACTATGTCTCCTGCGTGCTCGCTGATGTCACACCACAAGGTGCGGGCTTCGTGATCGTGAAGCTGACCGTCGATTTCAAGGCCGAAGGACGCTACCCCGGCACCGCCAGCATCGCCACGCGCATTGTCCGGCTGGGCGGGAGTTCCATGACCTTCAGCCAGGATATCACTCTGGCAGGCAAGGTGATCGCAACGGGCGAAAGCATTTGTGCGCTGTTCGATCTGACGCGGCGCAAGGCCATGCGAATGCCTGACGCCATGCGTGGGCGGATCGTAGCGCAAGGGAGCGTGCCGGATCTGGGGTGAGGCGATGGCATCCATCGCTGCCCATGCCTCGAGGGTTTGGTGCGATGATCTTGTGCTGCAGCGCGGCTTGCTGTAAGGCGACGCCATCGAATTCCCCCTGATCATTTGTCGCGCCTGAGGCGTGAGGAGTTTACGCCATGAAAGCCGACATCCACCCTGACTATCACTTCATCACGCTCGTCCTGCCATCGGGCATCGAGTATCTGACCCGCTCGACCTACGGCAAGGAAGGCGACAAGCTGGCACTCGACATCGATCCCTCGTCGCATCCGGCGTGGACCGGCGGCACACAGCAGCTGATGGACCGTGGCGGCCGCCTGTCGAAGTTCAACAACCGCTTCGGCGGGCTTAACCTCGGCGGCACGAAGTAAGGTCCGTCGGATCAATCGCACTTCCAGGAAACCCGGGCCTGCCCGGGTTTTTTATTGCCCTGAGCCACCGGGCGATCACGCTTTTGTTGATTTTGGCATCATGCGAAGGCTTGCCACATTTTCACCACGGGTTAGCCTATGCCATATCATGACCATTGCGCGGCCTCGGTCGCTGAACGCGGGAAAAACCAATGATGCTCTTCAACCGACGTACCGTGCTGAAAGCCGGAGCAATGTTTGGCCTATCTGGGTTTGGCCTTTCTGGTTTTGGCCTTTCTGGCGCACTGCCAGCCTTCGCGCAGTCCACGGGCGAAACATTCACGGCGGCGGAGCTGGCCGAAGCGGGGCCGCTTGGCGACAAAGTGCTCGGCAATGCACTCGCGCCAGTCACGTGTTATGAATATGCCTCGCTGACATGCGGGCATTGCGCGGCGTTCCATGCCGATGGGTTCAAGGTGCTGAAAGAGAAGTACATCGACACCGGCAAGGTGCGCTACATTCTCAGGGAATTTCCGCTCGATCCGCTAGCGTCAGCGGGCTTCATGCTGGCGCATTGCGCGGGCGAAGGAAAATACTATCCGATGGTGGACCTGCTGTTTGCGCAGCAACCCGCCTGGACTCGTACAGACAAGCCTGTGGACGCCTTGATGGGACTGGTGAAACAGGCCGGTTTCACACAGGAATCCTTCGAAGCCTGCTTGAAAAACCAGTCAATCTATGACGGCGTTAATGTCGTGCGTCAGCGTGGTACTGAGAAGTTCAAGGTCGATTCGACGCCGACCTTCTTCTTCAATGGCCGCAAGGTGAAGGGCGCGCTTTCACCCAAGGATCTCGAGACCATCATCGAGCCCTTGCTCAAGACCTGAGGGTTGATCCACCGGATCAGCCCGCAAGAGGGAAGATCCGGCCCAAACCCCATGAAGTTCGAAAAGCTTCGCATCGTTGGCTTCAAGACCTTCGTCGATCCGACGGAGTTCATGATCGAACCTGGCCTGACCGGGATCGTGGGGCCGAACGGCTGCGGCAAATCCAATCTCGTGGAGGCCATGCGCTGGGTGATGGGCGAGACATCGTTCAAATCCATGCGGGCTTCCACCATGGACGATGTGATCTTCAACGGGTCCGGCGGCAGGCCAGCCCGGAACATGGCCGAGGTTTCGCTTGTTGTCGACAATGGCAGCCGCACGGCGCCTGCCGGGTTCAACGATGCGGACAAGCTGGAGATTTCACGGCGGATCGAGCGCGAAGACGGCTCGACCTATCGCATCAATGCCCGCGAGGCGCGGGCGCGCGATGTGCAACTGCTGTTCGCGGATGCCGCGACCGGCGCACGCTCTCCAGCCATGGTGCGGCAGGGACAGATCGGCGAAATCATTTCCGCCAAGCCACAGGCACGACGCCGCATCCTGGAGGATGCCGCCGGTATTGCCGGGCTGTATTCGCGGCGGCACGAAGCGGAATTGCGCCTGAAGGCCACCGAAGATAACCTCATCCGTATCGAGGACGTGCTGCGTCATCTGCACGAGCAAGTTGAAAGCCTGGGCAAGCAGGCCAAGCAGGCCGTACGCTACCGCGATATTGCGGGGCATATCCGGCGGGCGGAAGCGCTGCTGCTGCACCTCGCCATCCTCGATGCCAAGACACAGTTGCAGACCGCCGAACGCCAATTCGACGCCGACACGCGGGCCGTGGCGGAACGCACGCGCCTGCAGGGTGAAGCGGCCCGCGCCCACGCCGTGGCCGAGCATGGCATACAGCCCCTGCGCGAGGAGGAAGCCCGTCGTGGCGCTGCCTTGCAGCGCCTGCAAATCGCACGCGAACAGATCGACGATGAGGAGCGCCGGGCCAAGACACGCTTCCACGAGCTCTCCGAGCGCTTGAAGGAGCTGGAGCGGGACCGCGAACGCGGTCAGCAGACCATCGAGGATGCAGATCGCTCGCTGCTGGCGCTCTCCGAGGAAGACACGCGGCTTGCGGCCCAGGCCACGGGAGACGCTGGCGGTCGGCCGGCTGCCGCCCAGCACCTGGCACATGTCGAGGCGGACCTTGCCAAGGCCGAGCAGGCCTTGAGCGACACACAGAATGCGCTGGCGGAGTTGACGGCACGCCGGGGAGCCTCCGAGCGGGCGCTACGCGAAGCAACCGAGCGTCTGGCACGGGCGCAAGCGCATTTGGCGCAGGCGGATCGGGAAATTGGCGCAATTGGTGAAGTCGCGGGTGGCATTGATCTGGTGGCGTTGCGCAAGCGCTTTACCGATGCTTCAACTGCCTTGGCTTCTGCAGAGACCGCGGTTCAAGCTGCGGAGGCACGACTGTCGACGGCGCGTGACGGGGAACTCATGGCACGCCCAGCGCTCGGTGAAGCCGAGCGCAACCACCAGCGCCTTGAAACCGAGATCCGCACACTCAGGAAACTGCTCGAGGGTGCGGGGGGCGACCTGTGGCCGCCCGTGCTTGACGAGATCAGCGTCGGCAAGGGCTATGAGATTGCCCTGGGCGCCGCCATAGGCGACGATCTCGACGCATCGTCCAATCCAACCGCTCCCGCACATTGGGCGATCGTTGCAGGCCAGGTGGGTGATCCGCCGCTGCCACCACAGGCGGAGCCGCTGTCCAAGCATGTCAAGGCGCCCGCCGCCATGGCGTTGCGTCTCGCACAGATCGGCGTGGTTCACCGGGCCGAGGGTGCGGCGTTGCGGCGCCTGCTGAAGCCAGGCCAGCGCCTCGTGTCGCGCGAGGGAGATGTCTGGCGCTGGGACGGCTTCACCTCGGCTGCGGAAGCACCCTCCCCGGCCGCCAGGCGGCTGGCCGAAAAGAATCGTCTGGGCGAGCTTGAAACTGCGGTCACTGATGCGCGAGAGTTGTTGGCCGTCCGCAAGATCGAGGCCGAACAGTTGAACCAGGAGGTGCGCCTTGCCTCCGCCACAGAGCAGGACGCACGCAATGCTGTCCGCCAGGCCCGCCTCGGTGCGGATCAGGCCCGCGACGTGTTGGCCGCTGCCGAGCGGAAGGATGCTGAGCGGGCCGCACGGTTGCAGGCGCTGATCGACAACCGCGTGCGCCTTGCCCTCAATCTCGACGAGGCCAACGTTGCGCGGCTTACGGCGGAGCAGGCTTTCACGGGCTTCAGACCAGACGCGGAACTCGCCACCATCGTCAGCGAACAGCGAACAGCGCTGGCGCAGCGCCGGACCGATGCGGCCGAAGCGCGGGCCGCCTTGCAGACCATCGACCGCGAGGTCGAGCTGCGCAATGCGCGGCGGCAAACCGTTTTGAACGAGATCAGGGCATGGTCGGATCGCAAAGGCCGCGCAACGCATCTCGCGGAGGAACTGGCAGGGCGCACCGCTGCCCTCCTGGACGAGCAAAAGCAGCTCGAGGCTGCGCCGGATGATTTCTTTGTGCGGCGAAGGGCAATCATTCACGAGATCGACCAGGCCGAGAGCGCTCGCAAAGACGCTGCGGACAAGCGCGCCCTTGCCGAAACCACCCTGGCGGACACGGACAAGGCCGCGCGCATGATGCTGCAGGATCTGTCAACCGCGCGCGAGGCCCGCGCCCGCTCCGAGACTCTGGTCGAGGCAGGCAAGACACGGGTCGCCGAGGTCGAAAGGGCGGTAGAGGAAACGCTCGAGGTGGCACCTTCCGCCCTGGCAGAGCTTGCCGGACTGACGCCAGGGCAGGATCTGCCGCCCCTGCGACAGACTGAGGAAAGGCTGCAAAACCTGAAGCGCGAGCGGGAACGCCTGGGTGCTGTGAATCTGCGGGCAGATGAGGAATTGCAAGAGGCGGAGCAGCGCCGCGACGATCTGACGGCGGAGCGCGAAGATCTCGATGCGGCGATCCGGAAGCTTCGGCGCGGTATACAGTCTCTCAATTCCGAGGGGCGCGAGCGATTGCTGGCCTCCTTCGAAATCGTCAATGGTCATTTCAAGCGCCTTTTCGCAACATTGTTCGGTGGTGGCGATGCAGAGCTGCAACTGATTGAAAGCGATGATCCGCTGGAAGCGGGCCTCGAAATCCTGGCGAAACCGCCGGGCAAAAAGCCCACGGTGCTTACGCTTCTGTCGGGTGGCGAGCAGGCGCTCACGGCGACAGCACTGATCTTCGCCGTCTTCCTGACGAATCCCTCACCGATCTGCGTCCTCGACGAGATCGATGCGCCCTTGGACGATCACAACGTCGAGCGCCTCTGCGCCTTGCTTGATGACATGGTGAACACCACCGAGACGCGCTTCATCATCATCACACATAACCCCATCACGATGGCGCGCATGGACCGGCTCTTCGGTGTGACCATGGCGGAGCGCGGCATCAGCCAGCTTGTCTCGGTGGACCTGCAGGCGGCAGAACGGCTGGTTGCCTGAGGGTGCGTATCCTTCTGATAGCAAAAGCAGCGTAGAGTTCGGGATCGGTTCGCTCTGTTCATCCCGGCTTTTCTGACCAAGCAGACGAGGATAGCCGCTCCAGCGTTGCCATCGGACGTATCCGTTGGCGTGCAATCGGCCCAAACCAGTCGGCCTTCTGCTCTGGACAAGCCCAGAATGAATGGTTATTTCAATGAGAATAACCGTTCATTCTCAGCTTGGAACACGTTCTGGATGCTTGCCGAAGTCGACAGCACATCGCCGCCGCAAGACCGGAAAAACCGGATTCTGGATGCGGCGGAACGCTGCTTTGCCCGCCAGGGTTTCCACAAGAGCACCATGCAGGACGTTGCGGCGGAATGCACGATGAGCCCAGGCAATCTCTATCGCTATTTCAGTTCGAAGGATGATCTTGTGGCTGGGTTGGCAGAGCGGGACCGTGAGCGGTTCATGCGGGACGTCGCAGGGCTGACCGCAGCCGTTGACCCGCGCTCCACCTTCGAGGCTCTCGGACGGCTTCACCTTGTCGAAGCGCCTGTCGAAAAAGCAGTCTTGATGATGGAGCTTTGGGCCGAGGGTGCGCGCAATCCCCGCATCGGCGCGATCTGCCGCGCCATGGACCACGAGGTGCATGGCATCATGACAGCGTTCGTGGCGCATTGGCGAAACCTTGAGGGCATGACCTCACCGACACCGGCTGAACAGGTTGCGGCGCTGATGATGATCCTGAGCGACGGCCTGTTTCGCCAGCGTGCAAGCGCACCTGATTTCAATGCCGAGGCGGCCTTCCGCCTGATCTACCCGATCGTGTTGAACGCCATTGGCGTGCCACAAAGTTCCGTTCCAGAGGCCCCATGACCTGTCACTTTTTACGACCAATTCTCAGCGTATTCCTCGCGGCTGGCTCCGCTCTCGTCATGGGCTCGCTTTCGGCGGGTGCTGCCGAAACCTCCGTGACACGGGGTGCGCCTTCCGTGACGGTGACAACGGTGTCGCGGCAGCCCATCACCGATAGCGTGTTCGTGACGGGCACACTTGTCGCCCGTGAGGAAATCCTCGTCGCAGTGCAGATCGACGGCTACGCCATTACGGAAATCCTTGTGGAAGAAGGGGATAGCGTGAAAGCTGGCCAGGTGCTCGCACGGCTGTCGCGCGAACTCATCGATTCAGCGCTGGCACAGAACTCCGCCCAGATCGCCCGTGCGGATGCCGGCATCGCATCGGCGCGCAGCAGCATCGCCGAGGCGGAAGCCAATCGCTCGCAGGCCCAGGCTTCCTTCCAGCGCACACAGGTCTTGCGTTCGGACGGAATTGCCTCCGCCGAAACCTTCGATCAGCGGCAGGCCGCCGCCTTGCAAGCCACGGCCCGTCTTTCGGTGGCTCGCGAGCAACTCCGGTTGGCCGAGGCGGACAAGGCGTTGGCCGAGGCGCAGCGCGGCGAATGGATGATCCGCCTCCGGCGAACCGAGATCAAGGCACCAACAGATGGCATTGTCAGCCGCCGCAGTGCGCGCATTGGATCAGTGGCAGCCAGCGCTGGCGATCCGCTGTTTCGCATCATACGTGATGGGGCTATCGAGTTGGAAGCCGATGTCGCCGAAATGACCCTCGCGCGGATTTCCCCTGGCCTTGCCGCGATTGTCAGGCCCGCGGGTCAATCAGCGGATATTGATGCCACTGTTCGTCTCGTCTCTCCCGAAATCACACGAACAACCCGGTTGGGGCGTGTTCGGCTGGCACTCAACAGGTCCACGGGCCTCACACTGGGCAGCTTTGGTCGCGGCACGATTGAGATCACCCGCAAGGAGGCCATTCTCGCACCGTTCTCCGCCGTGCTCTTTACCGCCGAGGGACCGCGCGTCCAGGTGGTCAAGGACAACACGGTCGAAAGCCGGACAGTGACGGCTGGCATCCGCTCCGCCGGTATGCTGGAAATTGTTTCCGGCCTTGCAGCGGGCGAAAACATCGTGACGATTTCCGGTACCTTCCTACGCAACGGCGATCGTATCACGCCGATCCAGGCGAAGTGAGGCGCGCGACCGATGGCCCTGAATTTCTCCGCCTATTCCATCCGACGTCCGATCCCGTCGATCCTGTTGTTCATTGTGCTGTGCCTGCTGGGCCTTACCAGCTTCATGCAATTGCCTGTCACACGCTTTCCCAACATTGATGTGCCCGTCGTCTCGGTGAGCGTGACGCAATCGGGAGCAGCCCCGGCTGAACTGGAAACCCAGGTCGCCAAGCGCGTGGAGGACACCCTTGCGGGTGTCACAGGGGTCAAGCGGCTGATCACGACGCTGAATGACGGTCGCTCCGTGACAGTCGTTGAATTCCAGCTCGAGGTGAATGTCGAAAAGGCGTTGAATGACGTCAAGGACGCGATTGCCAAGATACGCGCGGAACTGCCGCGCACAGTCGACGAGCCGATCATTGAAAAAATCGATGTGGAGGGCCAGGCGATCCTGACCTATGCCGTGGCCTCGCCCGGAATGACGCTGGAGCAGCTTTCATGGCATGTGGATGATGTCGTGAAGCGCAAGCTTCAAGGCGCGAAGGGTGTAGGGCGCGTGACCAGGATCGGTGGTGTCGACCGCGAGATCCGCATCACGCTTGATCCCGACAGGCTCAATGCGCTCGGCATCACGGCGGCCGATGTCAACCGGCAGCTGCGGGCAACCAATGTCGATCTTGCGGGTGGGCGTGGCGAGGTTGGTGGCCAGGAGCAAACCATCCGTACGCTTGGTGGCGCAAGGTCACTCGATGATCTTTCGACCTCCAAGATCATCCTGCCGGGTGGGCGAGATGTGCGCTTGGGCGAGTTGGGCGAGATCACCGATGTCTACGAGGAGCCGCGAACCTTCGCACGGCTAAACGCCGAGACACCTGTGGTGACAGCAGCGATCTACCGCGCCAAGGGGGCTTCGGACTATGACGTGAAGAACGTCGTGGTGCGCAGGATGGCTGAGCTTGAGAGGGAGAACCCGGGCCTTTCCTATCAACCCATCGACGATTCAGTACGCTACACCTACGGCAATTATCGCTCCGCCATGACCACCTTGATCGAAGGTGCCCTGCTGGCCGTGATCGTGGTCTTCATCTTCCTCAGGGACTGGCGGGCAACGCTGATTTCCTGCGTGGCGCTGCCGCTTTCGATCATCCCCACGTTCTGGGTCATGGATGCCATGGGGTTTTCGCTGAACCTCGTCAGCCTGCTGGCGATCACGCTTGTCACCGGCATTCTGGTCGATGACGCCATCGTCGAGATCGAGAATATCGTGCGCCACATGCGCATGGGCAAATCGCCCTACAAGGCAGCGATGGAGGCGGCTGACGAGATTGGCTTGGCAGTCATCGCCATCACCTTCACCATCGTAGCCATCTTCGCGCCAGTGTCTTTCATGAGCGGCGTAGCCGGGCAGTATTTCAAGCAGTTCGGCCTGGTGGTCGCTGTCGCCGTGCTGTTTTCGCTGCTTGTGGCGCGGCTGATCACACCCATGATGGCGGCCTATCTGATGCGGCCGGTCAAGCATGTTGAAGCACGTGATGGCTGGCTGATGCGGGCTTATACGGCCTTCCTGGCGATGACGCTGCGCTTTCGCTGGCTCACGCTGCTGGCGGGCTTTGGGGTTTTCTATGCGTCGATCTGGAGCACGCAACTGCTACCCACAGGCTTCATTCCCCCTGAGGATGCGGCGCGTACTGTGTTGGCGGTGGAGTTGCCACCAGGTGTGACGCTTGAGACACAGCGGCAGAAGACTGACGAAGCCGTGAAGCGCATCCGCGAGATACCGGAAGTGAAGCAGGTGCTGGTGATCGGCGGAACATCACCCACGGGACAGCGCGAAGTGCGCAAGTCTGCTGTTTATGTGCAGCTCACACCCAAGACCGAACGCAAGAAAAAGCAGCGGGCGCTGGAAAGCGAGATCGCCGCAAAGGTGGCGCTCGTGCCAGATATGCGCGCCTGGTACGTCAACGAACGGGGTGAACGCGAGCTTGCCGTGACGCTGGTCGGGTCCAATCTCGATAACCTCGCCAAGGTCACTGCGGAGCTGGAAGGGGCGCTCAGGCGCGATTCACGCTTTCGCAACGCCGCAGCCATTGCAGGTGTCGAGCGCCCCGAGATCATCGTGACCCCGCGCCTGGAGGATGCCGCACGCTTCGGCATCAGCACTGACGCCATCTCTGAAGCGGTGCGCGTTGCCACCATCGGCGATGTCGGGCCGGCGCTTGCAAAGTTCAATGCAGGCGACCGCCTGGTGCCAATCCGCGTCCAGGTGGACGAGGATGCGCGCAACGATTTGCGCTTCGTGCAAGGCATGACGATCACCGGGAATACCGGCATAGCGGTGCCACTGTCGGCTGTGGCGGATATCGGATTTGGCCAGGGATTTTCTTCCATCGAACGTTACAACCGGGTGCGCCGCGTCGTCATCGGAACAGATCTCGTCGGCATCACCACGGGACAGGGCCTGGAGATCATCGAAGCGCTGCCTGTGATGAAGGCCCTGCCTGCGGGCGTGCAGTTGCTGATCACGGGCGATGCAGAGATTCAGGGCGAGGTTTTCTCTGGTTTCATCAAGGCGATGGGCCTGGGGCTCGTCATCGTGTTTGGCGTGCTGGTGCTGCTGTTTGGTAGCTTCTTCCACCCTGTCACCATCATGCTGTCGCTGCCGCTCTCTATCGGCGGCGTCATCCTGGCCTTGCTGGTCACGAACAATCCGATCTCGATGCCGGTCGTGATCGGCATCCTGATGCTGCTCGGCATCGTGACAAAGAACGCCATAATGCTGGTGGATTTCGCAGTCGAGGCCGAGGCCAAGGGCGTGCCTCGCAACGAAGCCATCATCGATGCAGGGCGCAAACGTGCCCGCCCCATCGTGATGACGACCATCGCCATGGTGGCGGGCATGTTGCCTTCAGCCTATGGTGTGGGGGACGGTGGTGAATTCCGGGCGCCCATGGCCATCGGCGTGATCGGGGGACTGTTGGTTTCAACGGTTCTCAGTCTCATTTTTGTTCCGTCGTTCTATTCCATCATGGATTCTGTCGCGCATGTCTTCGGGCGATTTTTCTCGCGTTTTGTGGGGCCGAAGGAAGAGGAAGGTCTTGAAAAGGGCAACGATATCCCGACGGAACTGCCAAGGCCGAGGCCTCCTCTCAAGCTTGCAACGGAATAACGCCTGTTTCTGACACCTCATGAAGACGGCTCCCGATGTCGCGCGATTTGCAGTCTACGACTCGCTTCTGAAACGGGGCCATAACCACATCAGTTGTGCATGTATTCGGCAGATAGCGGCTTGTGGGGGAGCAATCACATTTGAAACACCCTCAGAGCTATCTTTTTCAACGTCCTCTTCTTATTTCTGGACCTGTCCAATGGTTTGAGTGCGGGTGTCAGACTTGCCAGGCACCAAATTTGCCAGGCACCAGACTTGCCAGGCACCAGACTTGCGCTTTCAAACATGCCATGACGATGCAGAGGAGGGCTATCGATGGATCCCAAGCTGAAAGATTTGGCTATCTGGCATGAAAAGCATCTGCGTTTTGCCATAAAAGGTGCGGGCGTTGCGCTATGGGCATGGAATGTTGATACCGACAAGCTTCTGCTCGACCAGCAATCCTACGACATGTGGGGCGTGGCAAACACCACGGACGTGACATTTGAAGATCTTTCGTCACGCATTCATCCTGCTGACCGCGACCGGGTGCGCGCTGCCTTCGCGGCAAGCCGGGCGATCATCGGGCAATATGAAATTGATTTTCGAATCCTTGTCGGAGACGAGGTTCGCTGGATTTCAGCCCGCGGTCAGGGTGATGATGACGGTATGGTTGACCGGACGATGTTCGGAATTTTTCTGGATGTCACGGGGCGCAAGCAAGCCGAAGAAAGCAATGAACTTCTTGCTGGCGAGATGAGCCACCGCGTCAAGAACCTGTTGGCCATTGCATCCGGCCTTACAACGATAACATCACGATCATCCGCATCTGCCGAAGATATGGCCCGACAGTTGACCAACCGCCTGACTGCGCTTGGGCGTGCGCATGATCTGGTGCGCCCGCTCCCTGGCAATGCCAAGACTGACGCATTGCTGGGCGACCTGCTATCGGTGTTGCTGGCACCGTATGACGACCTGGGTGCGTTCAGCGGTCGCATTCGTGTTTCTGTTCCACGCATGGGTGTCGGGGAAGCTTCTGCGACGACGCTTGCGATGGTTATCCATGAACTTGCGACCAATTCTCTCAAGTATGGAGCACTTTCGTCCGAAACAGGCACGCTGGACGTATCATCGACGGGTCACGAGGAGGATGACGTCATAGTGGTGTGGACGGAAAGAGGTGGGCCAGCCGTCACGACGCCGACTGGCCCGGGCGGCTTCGGGAGCAAGCTCATCAACCGCGCCATGTCGGTGCAACTTCAAGGCACCATTGCCTGTGACTGGGCATCTGATGGTGTGGTCGTGACATTGAAGATGAACAGAACGCGGCTTGAGGCATAAACACGCTGCTTTGCACTTCATCCATGGATGCTGCAGTGAATTTCTGGTTCCTGAGATATTTCAGCACCCTGCAGCTCATGCCAATCATGCCAAAACAGAAAAAGCCCCTGCGCGAGCGAAGGGGCTTTTCTGATTTTGGTTGCGGGGGCCAGATTTGAACTGACGACCTTCAGGTTATGAGCCTGACGAGCTACCGGGCTGCTCCACCCCGCGTCAACTTTTGTTCTGCCGTCGCACAAGCGATGACAGAAATGAAAACGCCGCCCTACAGGGCGGCGCAATCAGAATTCATTGTAAGATAAATCATGTGTTCGGCAGACTTGGCAGCGACCTACTCTCCCGGGGCTTAAGCCAAAGTACCATCGGCGCTGCAGCGCTTAACGACCGAGTTCGGAATGGGATCGGGTTTTATCACTGCGCAAGAACCACCAAGTCGGCGGAACAC